>NHHQ01000032.1 GCA_002170915.1 Rhodospirillaceae bacterium TMED167
TCACTTTTGCTTGATCCGCCCTCACTTTTATATTAAGTATTATAAATCAACTACTTACAGAGGGGGTGGTGACCCCTACGGGATTCGAACCCGTGTTGCCAGAATGAAAATCTGGAGTCCTAGGCCTGGCTAGACGAAGGGGTCGTGTTGCAAACCGTATATAAATAGGCGAACATGAAATCAAGGCCTGTCTTGATGATTTTGCAAGTTCCTGGAAATTCAATGTCGGCGGATAGAGTGAGTTTCGTTTTTTTGGTCTTCGCTTCTGGATTTCCATTGTAAGGATCAGGATATAACCGTCATACGTCCCGCACCAAACCTGGGGTTAGGCCGAGGCTGGAGCGGCATCGTCTATTTGCAGTTGAACCGATGAACGGCCTTGCCACACATTTTCACGGAGCCGTCCCAGAACATGCACGGGTTGGTCCCCGTGGTTGAGCAAATGGTGTCCCAAAGCAGTTTCGGCCGACCGAAATGAGATGGCCTGCATCCGCGCCCCCCCGGCGTTGGAAAAAACGCAGCGCACATGCCCTCTCCCGACCACACTTACATTCACGACACGAAGTCCTGAATAGGCAAAGCGGGGCTCTGCGTTGCCACTGCCAAAAGGCCCCAGGCACTGCACCGTCTCGATAAGTTCCAGGGTTGATGCCCCGATGGTGAGCACGCCATCCACGGTGGCCGTTGGAACAATTTCCTGTTCCCGGATGACAGCGCCGACGCGCTCATCGAGGAAATTATGGAAATCGTCTAACTTGTCCGCATCAAGGGTAAAGCCGGCCGCCATCGCATGACCGCCCCCGGCCCGAAGCAAGCCTTGCTGGCGTGCTGCAATCACCGTGCTCCCCAAATCCAAACCGGCAATGGACCGCCCTGAACCCGTGGCCTTGCCGTCTGCAACGGCCACCACACACGCGGGCAGGTTATACCGGTCCTTCAAGCGGCTTGCGACAATTCCAACAACGCCGGGATGCCACCCTTCGCCGAACACCATAATCACCGATCTGTCTCCCTGGCCTTCTGCCTGCGCCATGGCCTCTTCCTGGATACGTTCCTCAATCTCTCTGCGCTCCTGATTGTAGGTATCGAGCTGCTGCGCCAGACGAGCGGCCTCGCCCGGATCGGTCGTGCTGAGCAGCTGCGAGCCCAGCCCGGCCTCCCCAACCCGGCCACCGGCGTTCACACGCGGGCCAAAGATGAACCCAAGGTGATAGGCCGCCGGTACCTCGTCCAGATTAGCAACATCAGACAGCGCCTTGATGCCCTCATTGTGCCGCCGGGACATGACCTTGATGCCCTGCACAACGAGGGCGCGATTGACCCCGGTTAGGGGCACCACGTCGGCAACAGTTCCGAGCGCCACGAGATCAAGCCATTGCATCAGATCCGGCTCTTCCAGATTAGCGTCCGAGAAATATCCGGCATCCCTGAGACCCCGATTCAGTGCAACCAAAAACAGGAAGGTCACCCCGACCGCGGCAAGCTGTCCGCACACGCTTGTCTCGTCGAGACGGTTGGGATTAATTATGGCCACAGCCTCCGGAAGACCGGCCTCTGCCACATGGTGATCTAGTACCACGACATCCAGGCCGGCTGCCTTGGCGTGGGACAACGGCTCATGAGAGGCGATACCGCAGTCGACGGTAATAACGATATCCGTGCCCTCGGATTTCAATTGATCCAACGCCGGGATAGTGGGGCCATAGCCCTCCTTCAGCCGGTCCGGAATATAGACCCGAACATCCTGTCCGAGTGCCCGGAAATATCGCTTGAGGAGTGCAGACGAAGTTGCACCGTCCACATCATAATCACCAAACACCGAAATTTTTTGCTTAGCACGGACAGCGGCCACGAGACGGTCCACCGCCACCGACATATCGAGGAGATGCGCGGGATCCGGAAGATAGGTGCTGAGTTTTGGATCAAGGTAGGCCGTCACCTCTTCCGTGCTGATGCCACGTGCCGAGATAAGACGCCCAACGATTTCGGGAAGGTCATGTTGTTGGGCAAGCCCGAGCGCTATGCGAGCGTCACAGGGTCGCTGAAGCCAACGCTTTCCAGAGAAAGATGCGTCGACACCAAGAACTGGCGGGTCTAGCGGTTCCGGCGCCACGGTTAGTGGTCGACCGGGTCAAACCCAGTTTTACGCTTAAAATTATGCTCGGCCTCAACATAGCGAACTGTTCCGGATTTAGATCGCATGACCATGGAGTGCGTCGTGGCCCCCCCCCGAAACCGGCGTACACCTCTTAACATGGTACCGGCCGTTACGCCCGTGGCCGCGAACATCACCTCTCCCCCAGCCAGGTCCATTAGGCCGTATTTTTTGTCGAATTCCGTGATCCCAAGTCGTTCGGCACGGCTTCGTTCGTCTTCATTGCGGAACACCAGACGGCCTTGCATTTGCCCGCCAATGCAGCGGAGCGCGGCTGCAGCGAGCACGCCCTCTGGTGCACCGCCGACCCCCATATAGATGTCAACACCGGCCTCCTCGCGAGAGGTTGCCATTACGCCACTGACATCCCCATCACCGATTAGCATAATCCGAGCGCCAACTTCCCGGCATTTGGCAATTATTTCATCATGCCGGGGCCGATCGAGCACACAGGCCACCAGATCGCTAAGGTCCACGCCTTTGGCCTTTGCCAGTTCGCGCAGATTGACCTCGACCTTTTCGTCAAGATCAACAACCCCTTCCGGCAAGCCGTGACCAACTGCAATTTTTTCCATATAAGTATCGGGCGCATGCAAAAAACCACCAGCCTCTGCCATTGCAATGACAGCAAGAGCATTGGTGCCGCCTTTGGCCGTAATCGTCGTGCCCTCCAGGGGGTCAAGGGCGATATCGATCTCGGGGCCATCTCCCAAGCCCACTTCTTCGCCGATAAAAAGCATGGGCGCTTCATCCCGCTCACCCTCGCCAATCCGCACCGTCCCCTTGATACCCAAACTATTCAGCGCCGTGCGCATGGCATCCACAGCGGCCTGATCGGCGGCTTTTTCATCTCCCCGTCCCATCCAGCGAGACGCTGCAAGAGCGGCCGCTTCTGTCACCCGGACAGTTTCGAGCGCAAGGTTTCGATCCATCTTGGTCATTTGTTCATTCATTCTTGACGCCCCTTCTTGATATATTCTTAGCTTAAAACCGTTCGATTCTTATCATCCTGGTGGGCTCTACCACTGCTTCGGTCTTATCAATAGTATTGATCGTTGCCATCATGGCAGCTTCCCGTGTTTCGTGGGTGGTCAACACCACCGAAACCGGCTCCCCCGGAGAGCGTCCCCGTTGCAAAACCGCCTCCATCGATACATCATGATCCCTTAAGGCGGCAGCAATTTCGGCAAAAACGCCGGGTTTATCGATCACCGTGAACCGAACGTAGTAGGACCCGATTCTCTCGGACATAGCAACGGTTTGCAATTCGGATAGCTGGGCTGCAGGAACTCCAAAGGTACAAGAGCTGCGGCCACTCGCGATATCTGCGATGTCGGCGACGACCGCCGATGATGTTGGTCCCTCACCTGCACCGCGACCTTCGTACAATGTGGTGTCCACGTGATCCCCATGCACTACCACCGCGTTGAAGACATCCTCGACATGGGCAATCGGAGCATCCAAGGGCACCATACACGGATGCACCCGCTGCTCTATGCCGCTGGTCGTTCGACTAGTGATTCCCAAAAGCTTAATGCGATATCCAAGCTCCGCCGCAAATTCAATATCCATAGGGGAAACATGCCGAATACCTTCAACGTGGACAGCGTCGAAATTCACCCTGCACCCAAACGCCAGACTGGCCAGAATTGAGAGTTTATGAGCTGCATCGACCCCCTCCACATCAAACGCAGGGTCTGCTTCCGCGTAACCCAATTCCTGCGCCTCGGTAAGAACCGTTTGAAATTCTTTACCTGTTTCCCGCATGCTCGTCAGGATGTAATTGCAGGTGCCGTTGAGAATGCCATAAACATGGTCAATGGTGTTGGCGGACAGTCCCTCCCGCAACGCTTTGATGATGGGAATTCCTCCCGCTACGGCTGCCTCGTAAGCTAATACAAGGCCGGCATTTTCAGCTGCCACCGCAAGGGCTGCGCCATGATGCGCAACCAGAGCCTTGTTCGCCGTGACGACATGTTTACCATTGGCTAAGGCGGCTTCAACCAGGTCCTGGGCAATGCCGTCAGAACCGCCGATCAATTCGACGACAACATCAACATTTTCATCCGTCGCGAGTGTTACGGCATCGCCGTGCCACGTGCAGTCCGCGAGCGAAACACCCCGGTCCTTGGCAACATCCTGCGCCGAAACAGCCGTGACGGTAATTTCCCGGCCGCACCTCTCTGCAATTATGTTCTTATTCTGCCGAAGGAGTTTAACCGTGCCGGCCCCGACCGTGCCGAGCCCTGCAATTCCGATGCGTAAGGGATCACTCACGAGGTTGCCGCCCTGTGTTGTTCCAACGTTTCAATCGTATTTGATGAAGAGGATAGAAACACCTTGGCATTTCGGGCTGCCTGGCGAATACGCTGCTTGTTTTCCACCAATGAAATTCGCACGTGACCATCACCGTGCTCGCCAAATGCGATACCCGGAGAGACCGCCATTTTTGCTTCACTAAGCAAAAGCTTGGAAAAATCTACAGATCCCAAATGGGCATATTTTGACGGCAATGGTGCCCAGGCGAACATCGTCGCAGTCGGACTTGGTATTTTCCATCCGGCCGATGCCATGCTCTCAATCAAGACATCCCGGCGTTCCTTATACAGTGTCCGCATATCATCGACACAATCCTGCGGGCCATTGAGGGCCGCCGTGGCCGCTACCTGAATGGGCGTAAAGGCCCCATAATCCAGGTATGACTTAATCCGCGCCAAAGAGGCGACGAGATGCTTGTTCCCCGCCGCAAACCCAATCCGCCAGCCAGGCATGGAATAGGTTTTGCTCATGGACGTAAATTCAACCGCAATCTCCCGGGCCCTTGGAATTGACAAGATTGAAGGCGGCGGATTGCCATCAAAATAGAGCTCCGCATAAGCCAAGTCGGAGAGAATATAAATGCCGTGATGACGGCAAAAATCTACAACCTGGCCATAGAAATCGAGATCGGCACAAAGCGCCGTCGGGTTATTCGGGTAATTTAAAACCAGTGCCGTTGGTTTTGGGATACTGTGCATAACGGCGGTTTCGAGCGACTTTAAATAATTCCCGTCGGGAACAACCGGAACATTCCTGACCGCAGCGCCCGCAATAATGAACCCAAATTGATGTATTGGATAACTGGGATTCGGAACGAGGATAACATCCCCTGGACTGGTGACCGCAGATGCAAGATTGGCAAGCCCCTCCTTAGAACCCAAGGTCACAATTGCCTCTGATTCTGGATCTATGGTGACGTTGAAACGGCGCTCATAATATCCAGCTATGGCTCTCCTGAGCCCCGGAATGCCCTTGGATGCCGAATATCTGTGCGTACGTGGATCATTAACCGTTTCAACAAGTTTCTCCACAATATGGGGTGGGGTCGGCGAGTCAGGGTTCCCCATGCCAAGATCCATAATGTCTTCACCTGCAGCCCGAGCACGCGCCTTCATTTCGTTTACCTCGGCGAAAACGTATGGTGGCAGGCGTTTTATGCGGTGAAATTCTTGTTCCATGGTTCGGGTCTTTCGGCATCATTCGGCGTAAGCAATTGTCCCATGCCCAACGGGAGGCAAGACCGACTAGCTAGGCGCGCAGTGTGCTCATAATAGGCGGCTAAGAACGTCGGTTTCGTAGCGGGACGCCGGCTAAAAATCGATGTATATATCCGTACGCCGGTTTCCAGCTTCCCCCGACGGCATGGTCTCGCGAAACTTCGGCTGGTTGTCAGCAACGGCCCCAACGAAAAGGTCGGACGGTTTTGCCCCAAGCCTGACAAGCTCTTTCACTACGGCATCTGCACGTGCCGCTGATATGGCAAAGTTGACAACTTTGTGCTTTACCGGATCCAGGTTGCGGGTTCTCGAGCTTGCGTGCCCTACGATTCTGAGCGTACCGCCCACCGACTTATGTTGGGCGGCAACCTTTTTAAGAATACGTTTATCCTGCCCCCTCAGTTTGGAGGAGCCATTTCTAAAAAGGATGGTCGCCACCTGATACGAGCCCCGGACGGCAACGGGATTAAACTCATCCAAAGAGCGGACACCCGAGATCGAGGAGGTGCCCGGCACCCCTTCGGCAATGGGTCCAGCGCTGATTGTCTCAACTCCATTCCCCGAAACCAGAACAGTTTGAGGAAACCCCGGTTTCCCAGTTGTTGTCCGAATATTTTGAACCATCGTTAATTTGGGAGGGTTAGGCTTTCGGTTGGGAACGGAGACGGCCGGCCGAATTTGCTGCGACTTGTTGATGACTGGCTTTGCCTGCGCGGGAGCAGCCGGTTGCAATTTAGGCGCCACAGATCGTGTCAACGATGGCACCGCAGCCGCGGTCTTTGCCTGTGACGCAGGTACTGATGTGGGAGGAGGTTCGGCTCTCGGACCCGAGGTTCGTAAAGAACTTGGGCTCTCACCCTGCCGGCGGATCACGTCACTGGAGTACTGCCGTGTATCAGTTCGCTCTGAGACCAAACCTTGCTCAATACTACGGCGTTCTGCGCGGCTCGAGGTCTTGGGCCTTTGCGGCACAGTTAAGAGACTTGGGAAGGGCTCATCTGCGCTGGACGCCGGTTTGTTACGGTCTGCCGCCAATCGGTTTTCGCCCTTTCCATCTGATTTGGAACCGGCCGATCTGTCGCCGGTAACGACGTCTTTGACATCTTTGTACCACTCAACCGGATTTACCACATCGGGGACCGAGGCACAGCCCGTAAGCAGCAACACCGATCCAATAATAATGGGCCGGCTTACTGACCGATGGTCCAAAACGAACCAAGACATCACATCACTTTTTTTGCTTTTCCCTGAACATCTTTTTCGCGTACGCATATTTTTCACTGCCACCACTGGACAGTCCCTCTTTGTGACGACCGGCTTCCTTAGGATCGGAGGTGGAAATTTAACTCGCTACACTTCATCGCACTTTTGTTTTGGCTCCGACACCAACTCCTAGAATTCTTAGCGGATTTGACCGCAACATGAAACAAATTTAAGCCCTTGCGAGAATAACTGACCGCCCTGGATAGGTATCTTTCAGGAACGCCTAACAACCGTTGGACCGTTTGTCTCGATCTCCTCGTCAAACCCATAACCCGCATCCGGGGGAATTTTAAAAGACACTCGATTGTCATCTAGAATAGTAATCTCAGGCTCAACTGGAATAATATGCTCATCCTGTGCGGTCTCCAACGCCTCCGCTACAGTTGCCCTGCGTCCGACTTTTGCAAGATTACAACGCGTTGCAAAAACGATGTTATAGGTCTGATCAGCGGCGCCTTTAAGGGCCGCGCCAGGCGAGATCCACAAAGAGTCGACTGATTCCGATTGATCATGGGACCCTAACTGGCCCTCTGGCGCGCGCGCCAGAAAAAACCAGGTATCAAAACGTTTCGGAGATCTCGCGGGCGTGATCCAGCGGGCGAAGGGCACCATCAAATCACATGCGAGTGTCAGTTTCTCTTGAGCAGCAAGATCCTTCATCGATAGATCGCCGGCATGCACAGCTTCCCGATATTGCACTCCCAACTGCAGACAGCGATCACCGGTAACTAGCGTGTTACTACTTTTCTCGCGGGCAAGGAGGAACCCAGCCTCCTCAAATGTCTCCCGAATGCCACAAACTCGATTGCCAATTTGAACGAGATCAAGGCCGACCACACCATCACAATAAGCCGCGGTTTCCTCCGTGAGGTCAGCCGGGTCAGATTTACCGCCGGGGTAAACCAGCGCTCCACCGGCAAAATCTATACCGGCATTTCGGAGCACCATGAAAACTTCCAAACTGGAGATACCGTCGCGGAGCAGAAGGACCGTTGCGGAAGGAATGGGGATCGCGGCTGCATCGGTCATTTTGGGCCGGAGCGCTCTTGGAGGGCTTCCTTGTAGTCTTGACCCAATTGGCGGTAGCCCTCAGTGCCTTCCGCAAATTCCTTGAATTCTGCGTCACCAATTTCGCGGAAAAGCTTTGCCGGGCTACCTGCCCACAGTTCGCCGCGCTTGACCCGCTTGCCTGGCGTCACCATCGCGCCAGCCGCGACCATGGCGCCAGTCTCAACGACCGCGCCATCCAAAATGGTTGCGCCCATGCCGATGAAACATCCGTCCTCCAGCGTGGCACCATGAATGATAGCGCGGTGTCCAATCAGCACATCACTGCCGATCACTGTA
Organism: Rhodospirillaceae bacterium TMED167; assembly: GCA_002170915.1. The sequence goes on from NHHQ01000032.1 coordinate 8,302, forward strand.
TCAAACATCCCACCGGTCACATGCACGATGGTACCATCCTGCAGATTGGTCCGATCACCAACGCGAATAGACATTACGTCCCCGCGGATCACCGTGTTGAACCAAACACTCGATTGGGAGCCGATCGTGACGTGACCAATCACCGTTGCATTGGGCGCAATAAAAGCATCTTCCGCTATTATGGGCATGACGCCTTGAAAAGGGAGTATGTGGCCGCTCATATTTTGGTTCTCTACTTTTTCGCCCAATGGACCGCTTATCAGCCTTCTGACAATTAGTTTGCTGGTGTAACTGTGCACCGCCGCCAAGTAAAGCATACACCCTACCCCGGAAATTGGAGTGCGATTATCGCCTACCCAATTGACAACAATAAAAAATTGGCTTAAGTCGCTCCTTAATCTGAAATAAAGTTGATCTGTATTGAGAGATCGCAACATAATCCATCTTGGACATACTGAATGAGTTTTACAGACCTCGGTTTGAGCGAAGAGGTTCTGAAGGCCGTCTCTGACGCTGGATATTCCGATCCAACCCCTATTCAAAAAAGCGCCATCCCACATGTTCTCATGGGACGGGATATTTTGGGTTGTGCCCAGACAGGAACTGGTAAAACTGCGTCTTTTACATTACCTATGATTGATATTTTGGCTTCGGGCCGAGCGCGCGCGCGCATGCCCCGAACGCTCATTCTGGAACCCACTCGGGAACTGGCGGCCCAAGTGGCTGAAAATTTCGACACTTACGGCAAATATAACAAGCTCACAAAAGCCCTGATTATTGGTGGTACATCTATGGATGAGCAAACCAGGGTTCTGGATAAAGGTGTTGATGTCCTAATCGCAACACCCGGCCGACTCATAGACCTCTTTGACAGAGGTGGCATGCTCCTGAATGACGTCAAAATCCTCGTAATTGATGAAGCGGATCGCATGTTGGATATGGGGTTCATTCCAGACGTTGAGAAAATTGTCTCTCTACTGAATAAGATCCGTCAGACTTTGTTTTTCTCTGCAACGATGCCGCCGGAAATTAAGCGTCTCGCCGATGCATTCCTGATAAACCCCAAGGAAATTACGGTCGCGCGGCCCGCTACAACGTCCAAAAACATTGAGCAGCATCTGGTAATGATCCCTCATACCAATAAACGGGATTTGAGCGGATTGCAAAAAGCAAAGCGGGACGCGTTACGGCAAATTATAGGACAGGAAACCGTCAAAAACGCGCTAATTTTTTGCAACCGAAAGCGTGATGTCGAAATCGTCCATAAGTCCCTGCAAAAACACGGTTACAATTCTGCGACCCTGCATGGTGATATGTCCCAGCCGGCACGTATGGAAACTATGGCGAAATTCAAGGCGGATGAAATTGCTCTTTTGGTATGCAGTGACGTCGCCGCCAGAGGGCTCGATATTGATGATCTCAGCCATGTCTTTAATTTCGACGTACCCATGCATGCGGAAGACTATGTGCACCGCATTGGCCGAACCGGCCGGGCCGGCAAAACAGGACGGTCGTATACACTAGCCTGGCGCGAAGATGAAAAACTGCTTGATGCCATCAACAAGATTACTGGTGACAAGATTCCGCTCGTCAAACTTGGGGGAAGGCGTCAGCCAGATGCACGCAAAAAGCCAGATGCATACAAAGAGACGAAAACAAGTTCGGAGAAATGCACTCCTGGACCTGACCCTCAGTCAGACAGCGCTCCCACCCAGTTGGAAACCCGCTCGCATCGACGCGATGCGGACAGTCTGAATAAGGACGAACCTGTGCTCGGCATGGGCGATCATGTGCCGGCTTTTATGACTCGGGCCCCGAAGATTTAGACCTTTAACTCACCCGGACCCTGCCTGTAGACTTTTGACCGTACCTTATTTTCAGCCAGAGCATATGGTCCCACCTAAAACTATGATGCCCACAACAGATGTTATCAAGTCCAAGAGATTATCTGAAAACCGGCGCGCTCAATCGTGCCAAGAGGGCGATTTGGAAGACAATTCAGCGCTCTGGTTAGGAGGATCAAGTTTCCTCGGGTCCTTTTTAGCTGTAAAACGCCGAAATATTGACGGTTATCTTTTATCGCAAACACGCACAAGGAGCTTGTCATGCAGACCATCTTTGTCCAAGTGAAAGCAGATCTGGGTCAAGCCTACAAAGTTGCCGAGGAGGCAGTTGAAGCGGTTAGCCAGGTTTCCGAAATCCATTCAACATCCGGTCAATTTGACCTGCTTATAAAATGCTATCTGGATGATGCAGATGATATCGGTCGCTTCGTCACAGAGAAAATACAGCGGCTTCCCGGCGTCAAAGACACATTTACAATGATTACCTTCAAGGCCTTTTCCTAAGCGCGCTTGACATGACGGCGGCAATCATTTTTGACGGACACTGGCCGGCAGACGAGAAACCCGTTGGCATTGACGTCGCCACGCGGCAGTTCCTTCGCTCCCATTTTCGATATGCACAACAAGATAAATTTTACTGTGTTTGTCCCAATGAGAGGGCGTCGGCACTCTATCAGAATTTTGGCGCCGAAGAGAACATCACCGCCGAGAACTGTGTTTCAATAAATCAGAATGATGCAAGGGCCCTTGGAACGTTGGGCTGCCTTGTCAGATATGATCCGGCCATCGTCAAATATGCGTGGGCACGGCGCTATCATGGCGAACACCGGTATAGTTTGTGCGGCATAGCGCACGCCTGTGCGTCCGAATCGGTCATGGACATCTTCGGACAGTATCTCACAGCACCTCTCCACCCTTGGGATGCCGTCATCTGCCCGAGCCATGCCATAAAGGGAGCCATCACCTCAATTTTGGGGGGCTGGGAAGCCTATCTCGATGAAAAATTTGGCGGAAAATCTGCAGCTTCCTTGGACCTACCGGTGATCCCACTCGGTGTAGATACGGCCGACATGGCAAGACGGATGTCCGAAAACGCCCGTACCGCACAACGAAAAAGGCTCGACATTGATGACAAGGAAATTGTCCTTTTATATGTGGGCCGTCTTAACCACGTGGCAAAATCCAATCCGATCTCTTTGTTGCTTGCCGCCGAACAAGCAGCATGCCGCTGTGATTATCCGATCCGCGTGATCTTCAACGGCTATTACCACGACGAGGTAAATCAAGAAGCTTTCGAGCAAGGCATCCAGGCCTTGTGTGACAGTGTCACCGTCTCCCATGTCCGTCATGGTGATCCGGAATTTCCCGATGGCGCGTGGGCTGCAGGGGACATTTTTTGTTCGCTGCCAGACAATATCCAAGAGAGTTTTGGCCTGACACCGGTGGAGGCAATGGCTGCGGGTCTTCCCGTCATAGCAAGTGACTGGAATGGTTACAGAGAGACTATTCGGGACGGTGTGGATGGCTTCCTGATACCAACTTTTATGCCCGCGGCCGGTGCCGGCGAACTCATTGCCTACCGGTACTTCGCGGGCCAATTTACCTACGGCGACTATCTAGGCGCAACCTCTCAGGCAACCTCCGTAGACTTGACGGCACTGACCGAGTCAATTCTGGCCCTTGTCGGCGATCGGCATTTGCGTCGCAGCATGGGCGAGTCCGGCAAACGGTGGGCGCAGGAGAATTTTGATTGGTCCCGCGTTATCAAAAGCTATGAGACGCTGTGGCAGGATTTGGCGCGCCGGCGTGTCTCCGAAAATACGGGCGCGGATAGGGCGACATCTGCCCTCCATCATCCCTCACGGCCAGATCCCTTCAAGATGTTTTGCGGATTCCCCACAACCCACTTGGACCTGGACGGAAGCGTAACCTTCGTGGAAACCGCCTGGCCAGAAATTCTGAAACGTATTCAACTTAAATTAGGATTGGTCCAGGCCGATGTCCTGATAGAACTCGAAGAGCTGCCCGGCCTCATTGGAGAACTAGAAGCCCAAAAAACAATCAGGCTGAGAGACTTAGCAGATGTCCTCGACACAGACGATTTATCAAGGTTTTTAGTTACAGTGGGGTGGCTCGTAAAACTCGGCCTTTGCCGCTACAACCCTCCTGGCTCATAGAGTTTCGTCCCTGCAGTTAACATTCTTCCGGGGGTGCTAAACCATTTAACCCGGCCAAAGCGTAACTCGTGGCGTAAGAATAGACAGATAGAATATCCACCTGGCCACCAGAGGCGAGATCTAAGAGCAACTGATACTGGGCCGTCGAATATAATACGTCTGCGCAGTCCACTGTCTGAAAGCAATTTTAACCGGCCGAAACGNNTTCNAAAACTATGGGGCGANACGGNATTTCCGGCTNNACCTTACCCAGACTTTTTTAATTTATGGNNTTATTGACATAGCATCGCTCCTNNTGNGANGGCGGAGATTGATCGAGAGGCTAGNCGNATGGCCATTTTTGGGAAACCGAAAAAATAAAATAGGANCGCAGGTACGGCACCAAGNGGATGACAACACNNTCAACGGGACTTATATGAAGCGTGCTAGTATACTTGCCATCCGCAGATGACAGATCGCCAGGAGCAAATCATGTTTATTCAGACCGAAGCCATGCCTGACGCCANCCGAATGAAATTTTATCCCGGAGAAGCAGTTTTATCCTCNGGGGTGGCAGAATTCGGTGATGAAGAGGCAGCCGAGAGATCTCCGCTTGCAGCCCGTCTATTTAATATTGATGGTGTTAGTGGTGCGACATTCTACGGTGACTTTATTACGGTCATACGAGAGGAGGAGGCCGACTGGCAGGTTCTTAAACCGATGATCTTGGGGGCGATCATGGATCATTACGCATCCGGAAAGCCTATTTTGCTCGATGCCGCCACCGCAGGCGCTCCCGACGAAGAAGCCGGGTTCGATATCCAGGATGATCCCGCAGATGCGGAAATTATCGCTCAAATCCAAGATCTAATGGGGACCCGGATCAAACCTGCCGCGGATCAAATGGGCGGTGACGTGATCTACAAAGCCTATAAAAACGGGACCGTTTATGTCGAATTCATTGGTCCCACTAAAGCACTCGTTGGCGGCATGACNAATGTCATCGGCCATTACATCCCCGAAGTTCAGGCTGTAAAAGATTTCCGGGATGCCATCCCGAAACCTGGGTTAGACACCCCCATTGGTAAAGCCATCCAGGTTGTCCTAGACGAAAAGGTCAACCCCGCCGTGGCCGGCCATGGCGGTCACATCTCCCTCATCGACGTCAAAGGGGATACTGCCTTTATTCGCCTCGAAGGCGGATGCCAGGGCTGCGGCATGGCGGATGCGACCCTCAAACAGGGAGTTGAGGTCGAAATCAAATCGGCAGTCCCCGAGATTATTTCTGTTTTGGACGTGACCGACCATGCNGNAGGCGCAAACCCTTATTATTCGGCGGGCTAGATACCCTGCCACATAGACAGGATGGCATCGCCAGAAGCTTAACCGTGCTAAGCGAACAGAGTGGTCTATGACCGAGTAAGCACTTCCGCAATAGCATCGCCGGCTTCCGTCACCCCCCGCCGATCAACATCGAGATGGGTCACGAGACGCGCGGTCCGGTCCGTCATGGCACCGATGCGGATGCCCTGCGCCGCCAGAGTATCGGCCACCTGATGGGCCGACATCTTGTCAGATGTCACACGCAGCAAGATAATGTTCGTCTCCACCCGGGACGGGTCAATCTCCAGGCCTGGAATGTCTGCAAGCCGATGGGCGAGAAATTTGGCGTTATCATGGTCCTCTNCGAGGCGTGCCACGTTATGTTTGAGAGCGTATAGACCGGCGGCAGCGATGATGCCCGACTGACGCATTGATCCGCCCAGCCGCTGTTTCCATTGCCAGGCCTCTTGAATAAACGCTGCCGATCCGGCGAGGACGCCTCCGACCGGACAGCCAAGCCCTTTTGAAAGGTCAATCCAGACGGTATCCACCTGGGCGCCATACTCTTTGGCGGAAACCCCCGACGCCACTGCAGCGTTCATGAGACGGGCCCCATCCATGTGGACCAGAAGTTGGTGATCGCGCGCAAACCCGGAAATGGATTTAAGCCGCTCCAACGGCCAAACGCTGCCTCCCCCCAGGTTCGAGGTCTGTTCGACCGACACAAGTCGGGACTTGGGTGCATGGCGAAACGCCGGCCGGAGTGCGGCCTCGAGTTGGTCCNGCGCGAACAATCCNTTGGTNCCTTTGACTGGCCGAATCATGGCGTTGGCCAGAACCGCTGCGCCACCTACCTCAAAATTAATAATATGAGCCGTTTCCTCCGCAATAATTTCATCCCCGGGCCGGCAATGAATTGCAAGGGCAATCTGATTACACATGGTCCCGGACGGTAAAAACAGAGCTTTCTCTTTCCCAAGCAGATCCGCCACATGATCACAGAGCTCTATGGTGGTGGGATCTTCATCCGCTTGCTCGTCACCAAGCTCCGCCTCCACCATGGCTTTTTTCATCGCGTCAGAGGGCCGGGTTTTCGTGTCGCTGAATAGATCTATCCGAGGAAGACTGTGTCGCATTGTGTTAATAATTCCAGATCTGTTTCAATTTTAACTAACGCGCCATCAGGGTACGACCCACAGACCCATCAGGCAATTCTTCACCACGTCACCTGGCGACATTACATCCCGGCTCACTGCCATCTAATCTGTCTGGCCGCTGCCTCTGAATGTATTCGCATGGTGCCACAGCATACGTGCCATAACACTGCGCCAAGGCCGGTACTGCTCACCGATCGCACGGAACTCCGCCCGGCTTGGCCGCGCGCCGAGCCCCTTGAGGCCCACATACCCATTTAGCACACCCAGGTCATCCGCGGGCCAGAGGTCAGGGCGCCGGAGTACGAACAACAGGTAAACCTCAGCCGTCCAACGGCCAACCCCTTTGAGCTTGGTCATTTCGGCAATGGCGCTCTCGTCGTCCATACAGGCAATTTTCCTAAAATTAAGATCACCCAACACCACTGCCTCCGCGATCCCCCGCCCGTACACTTTTTTTTGCCGGCTCAGCCCGATGGCACGGTAATCGGTCTCTAGGAGAGAGAGAAAGATCTCCGGCGTCATAGGCGAGGCATAGGTGTCCAAGCGTCCAGTAATGGCCCGCGCTGCCGCTGTCGAGACCTGCTGCCCACATATTATTTTCAATAGGGAGCCAAACCCCGTGGGCCGCGTCCGCAACCCCGGCAGTCCATGCTGGCGGTGGAATGCCGCCAGGTCGCTATCACGCTCAGCCAACTCCTGCACCGCTTGGCGCATGGTGCTTCCATCAATTTTAATTTTCATGACTTTCTCGTCCAATGAAACGAGAGCCNTGTCAAGGTTGGTATCAGGNTCTTTTGACAAAGGNGTGTCACATTAGTTGGTTGTAACACTGNATGGNAAAAGGACAGAGAGGTNNATCCAAAACGTCATATCCTTNGGATGACGTCACCCCTTTGGTGGCGTACAATAAATGCCTCAGAAATGCCAAGGAGGCAGCCCGTGCTCGTCGAACAAATTTGGACCGGTAATGATTACCGTAACTTCAATTATCTAATTGCCTGCCCAGAGACGGGCGAAGCGCTCGCCATTGACCCGCTCGAATTTCAGCAATGCTTGGATACAGCCAGCACCAGAGGCTGGGAAATTACGCAAGTACTCAACACTCATCACCACCACGATCATATCGATGGTAATCCTGGCATNGTTGAGGCCACCGGCGCAAAGGTNCTCGCCCATGCCGGCGCTTCTGATCAAATTCCGGATATGGATGTTGGNTTACGGGCCGGCGACGTGATCAANNTTGGNCAGACTGTTGANCTCGAGGCGCTTGATACACCGGGCCATACCATGAGCCATGTCTGNCTTCTCTCGCGCACNGACACCCCNGCCCTGTTTGCCGGCGACACCATGTTCAATGCCGGTGCGGGCCACTGCAAAGGTGGCGGACATCCAGACTCCCTCTATGACACGTTCTCGGGCCAGCTCGACAAACTGCCAAACGAGACGCTTATTTATCCGGGNCATGATTATATTCAGAATAATCTNGAGTTCACCCTCGACCGGGAACCGGATAATGCGCGGGCGCTTAGCCTCAAGGCTGAACTGACAGATCAGGATACCAACAACGCAATGATCACGACGCTTGGCCTGGAAAAAGAGATCAACACCTTCTTCCGACTGAAAAACGCCTCGGTTCAGGCAAAGCTCCGTGAGGCATTTCCTGANCTCCCCCGTGACCTGGACGAGCGGACCGTCTTCCTGAAACTCCGTGAACTTAGGAACGATTGGTAGTTTAACGCGCCCGCAGCAAGGCGGTATTTGACGAAGACGTTTACGCTGACATGACGGCGCGCGGGGCCATCTCGTCATGAGCGATGCGTTCTCGCATCATCATTTCGAGCATAACAGACTTATCCGCTGCCGCCGTTGGATCGTTCCACAGATTGTTGAGTTCTAACGGATCGTTCAACCGATCGTAAAGCTCCCCAAATGCATGCTCCATCCAATAGGTTAGTCGCCAACGCTCGGTCACAAAAGACCGTGTTCTGAGATAAGTTCGACAGTTGGCGTTAACCGGCAGCTCATCCTCCTCGATCAAAAGACCCAATCGCGGCAGGTCATCCCCCGCCCGAGCCGCAGATACACTGTCGAAGCCTTGTATACCATGATAAGGCTGAACCCCTGCCCGGCCCATAACACTCGCAGCAATATCAATGGTGCCGGAGAGCAAATCTGTTCGCGCGGATGTATCTCCGGCATCCGGATCCGACCAGATAAACGGCGCCCGGATCAGACCATCATTGTGAAAACAATGTTTCAACATCAGGCCATGATCGCCCATGAGATCCCCATGGTCTGAGGTAAACACAATCACTGTATTTTCGGCCATGCCAAGATCGTCAAGCGTTCCCAAAATACGGCCGATGGCGTCATCGACAAAAGAAATCATGCCGTAGGTCAGGGCGACACTCTCCCGCGCTTCCTGCTCCGTCACCGCGTAGGCCGCCACCCTATGTTCCCGATTGTTTTGGCGAAATTCATCCCACAGCATTTCCCGGAACGGCGGCGGGTCATGGGGCGTGCTGTTGATGGAGGCCGACGCCTCGCAATCCGCCGGATCATACATGCCCCAATAGCGCCCGGGTGGCGTAAAAGGATGATGCGGATCCGGGAACGAGCACTGAATAAAAAACGGATTGCTGCTGCCTTCCTCTACGTGGTTCTCTAGGTAGTTGATGGTTTCCTGTTCGACGAACGTTGTGGAATACAATTCTTCGGGCACCTGTGTCCGCCAGGCAAGGGGCGCTGAAAATCTGTCGTCTGGCAGAGCATTCTCGGGGCCCACATAGGCGTTTCCATTCTTGTCCTGCGACAACATCCATTTTTTGTAAGCGCCGCCGACCCTATCGCCATGTCCCGATGCGAGGCGAACCTTTTCAAATCCGTAATACGGCGAGACAATCTCCCGGTCTAGATTTTGTTCCCACAAATCCCGGCGTTCATTTTCGTAAATTTTGCCCTGTCGGACGCTTAGATAGGCGTCGCTATAGTCATCCAGTGGCGGAATGGCCCCGTCCCTCGCGGGCGGATAGTTCCAATCATCCACCCGCAACGGCGCCACGTTCTGAAGATGAGATTTACCAAGAAGGGCCGTGCGGTAGCCAACATTCCGTAACATGTGAACAAAGGTGTTGGAGTCCCAGGGAAGCGATAACCCATTGGAGAGCACACCGTTAACGGATGGCAACCGCCCGGTCATGAGGGTTGCCCGGTTCGGCATGCAGATCGGGCAGGAAACATAAAAATTATTAAAGGTCAGCCCCCGCGCTGCAACCCGATCAATATGAGGGGTCTGAACGATTTTATTTCCATACGCCCCCAGATGATCGGCTCGATGCTGATCCGTGATAATGAACAGAAAATTTGGCTGTGCCGTGGACATCATCCCCCCCCAAGGTTGGTTGTGCCGAAGATACGCCTGCTGGCAACGCGACCTCAAGGTCCTACTGGGCGGGTCGCGGTTCGCCCTGCGGTACAGCTGCATATCGAGCGGCCACCAATGCCGTGACGATGGCAAAAAACATGAAAAGAGCCGTCCCATAGTAGAGCCCCGGAACAAAGCCGGTATCCATGACGATACCAAAGATAACCGGACTGATCATCCCGCCAAAACCAAACCCCATGTTCACAAACCCGAATGCCTTTCCGGTGGCGCCTGGCGGAGAGACGACCGAGACAAGCATATCCCGGGACGGCATAACCAGGCCGGACAAAAATCCCGCCAAAGCAAAGGATGCGACAACGAGCGAGAACGGCAAAACCACCATGGCAACGGCAATGAGCAACGCGATTGACACCCCGTATCCCAGACTCGCAATCAGATCGAAACGTGTCGTTTTGTCGGCCAGGTAGCCGCCTGCAAGGATGCCCATTGTGATGGAGAACAAAAACCCAAAGACCGCAGTGCTGACTCCGGCTTCGCCGACGCCGTAGAGGATTGGCAGGGCGGCCGGTGAGAACTGTTGAATGCCCTGTCCCGACCAGGCGACCATCACATAGAAGAAAAACAACATCAGGATGGGTGGTATGGAGGCGAATTTTTTCATATCATCTAGGACAGTCCCAGACTTCTTGGTTCGCTCTTCCTTCGGCCGCTCAGACATCATCTCGAA
>NHHQ01000033.1 GCA_002170915.1 Rhodospirillaceae bacterium TMED167
TCCAATTCGCCATTCAATTCAAGTGCCGACGTGAGGCCCCAGTTGCGCCAGGTAGCGTTTTTCTGGTCGTACGCCCATACACGCAGGGCGTCCGATTTGAGGGCGCGGGCTTCCGCATCCGAATTGTCCACCCGAACCACCCAGGTGGCGAGTTCAGCGGCCCACTGGGCGTCTCCACCATCGAGGGCATCACGGGCTTTGGTCAGGACGGTTTCCCGCCCACCCATCATGTCCACATAGCGTTGCGCCTTTTCGACCCAAGGGGTGGGGTCAAGCGCGATGGGATCGCCCTGATACCAGCCAAGATATCCAACGCAGATAGCGGGAATAGAATGTTTATACGAGCCATAGAACTCGCCAAGCCAGGGATGGTCTCGAAGCCGCGCCGGCATGGCAACCACTTCTTTGATCTCATCGGGGGTAAAGCCTTTGTTCATGTAGCGGAGGGTTTGGTCATGAACGAACTGGATGGCGTCCCGATAGTCCGTGAGCAGATCCGAAATTTGATCCGCGCCCTCAACCGGATGGCCATGGTGCGGAATCAGGACATCGGCGCCAAATTCGCGCAAGCGGTCCACACCTTGAGCCCAGATCATGGGGTTTCGGAAGCGTGTGCCACGCAGGGCATAGACGTTTGGAAAGGACTCATACACTGCATCTGCCGAGAGCAGCACCTTCTCCTCCGGCAACCAGACCGCGCACTGGTCCTCCGTTTCCGATGGNATNAGGTGGACTTNGAANGGGATNCCGCCNGTTTCGCCTTCGTANAGNTTCTCAAANGTCNTCGTGGGCGGCATGAACGTACGCACACCCGGACGCTGGGGCGGGCCGAGACCNGCNCCGACAGTNCCCTCGTCNCTGACCGGNAGNCGCATGCCGAATTGGTACATGGCGCGNCGNCCCAGGATCGGCGCNATNAGGCCCACGTCGCGCATAACATGATCCGCCAATTCTTCCTGGCCNATGATCTCNACTGCGCCAGACGCNACGTCNTCNTCGGANACGAAAGCCTTGGTNCCGCTNACNTGATCGGCGTGAAAATGGGTGTAGATNACCGTTTTGATCGGCTTATCGGTGAGTTTTTGAAACTCTGCCGCCACAATCTCCGCCCGGTCCATGCTCGTCATCGTATCAACCAGGATACAGGCATCCTCGCCTTCAATGAGCGTACAATTAACGACTGAGTAACCAAACGCAGTGTGAATATGGCCCCGGAGAGTATAGACCTCCGCTTTCATATTTTCCTGGTGCCGTTTCAGGTCCGGATGCACTGAGGGGACGATGGGTTCAGACATGTTTAATCCTCAACATAAATTTCCTTGCCGCTCGAATTATGAAGCCTGAATATCCAAGGGCAACAAAGAATAAATTATTACTTCGCCAACTATTTCTAATGTAACCTATTTCGAATGTCGCCGGATCTCGCTGCGCGTGTGAGGGCTACTTTGTAGCAANCACATTCAGACTAATAAGATGCCCGCCGAGGCGCATGCTGGAGGCGTCATCAAATAAGTTAAATGTCTCAACCCGNTCAAACCCGGTAAATCCGGTTTTCCCAAGGTCATTTTTCAAAAATTCTTCTATCAGGCCGACTTTATGATAGTCATAGTTGTCAGTCTGGCCGCCAAAGATCATGCGCATGATCTTATGACGCTGAGGAATGCTCAGGCCTTCGGCTACAAAAAGTTGGCACAAGACACCGAAGTTCGGTACGCTAATTAAAAGTTTGCCCCCGGGCACCAGAACCCGGTGAGCTTCCTTTAGTGCTAGCGGTAGTTCTTCCGTGTATCCGAGATGCTCGTAGACATGCGACGCATAAATTGTGTCGACAGTGGTGTCACCGAGGGCGGATAGGTTGGTACAAGTGCCTAGATAGTCTACATCGGCCCCTTCTTGGATGTTGAGAATTTTCCNCCCGTCTTTCGCTTGTTTCCCGCCAATGTGAAGTTTCATGACTCTGCTATTCTATACGTCACGTGCAAGATGTATTGGCGCACCTGTCGCCGATGACGTCACGATCGCATCCAGGATTTCCACATTGTGGAGAATTTGGTCGCCCGTAAACCGATAGTCTCCGTCACCTTCCACGGCAGCAGCCCATTCGTGAAGGTTCTCCCGAACGGTATCTGTTCGCTTGTAGGTGCGAGTGTGGATTTCATCTTCCATATCCCGCCATGTCAGGAGCGTGGGGTCCGGTTTGTCAACATTGGCGACTTCCCGGATCTCGGCCCAGGCCCGGTCGCCGAAGACCGTCATGCGCTGATAGAAGGGGGTGGTGGCGATGGAGGTAAATGACCCCAGCATGCTATTTTCAAATTCAAAATGAATAGAGAGAATGTCGTCAGACGGATAGTCGGCGGATCTGTGCGTCATGCGGGCGTTGATGGTTTTGACCCGACCGGCAAGGGTCTGGATGTAATCGGTCTGATGGACGCCAAGGGCTGTCATGGTTCCGGCGGGCGCCTGTTTCGTATCTAGGCGCCACCCCGTCGCGGGGGTGCCCATGAACAAGTTATAGGAGGCGTTAAATTCCAGATGGAGAAGAGTGCCGAGTTCGCCCGCGTCCATCATGCGCTTCATTTCCACAAGCGCGTCTTCGTAACGGCGTTCGTGACCGATGCCGACGATCAGGTTCTTCGCCCGGCAGGCCGTCATCATGCGTTCGGCCGACCCGGCCGTCAGGCTAAACGGCTTTTCGCAGAAGATTTGTTTGCCGGCGGCGGCGGCGGCAAGCACCTGTTCTTCATGCAGCGCATGGGGCGTCACCAGAATGACGGCGTCCACAGCGGTATCCTTGAGCACATCCTCGTAATGGGTCGTGAACGCAATGTCATTAGAGGCCGCGAAAGTGGCGCCTTCCTGTGCGTTGACGTCGACTGCTGTCACAACCTTGATCCGGTCGCTGTCCCCAAGGCAATTGATGATATGTTTGCCCCACCAACCGAGGCCGATAACGGCGGCATTTAGCATATGTGTATTCCCTGTCTTTATGACGTGCGCGCAGCGATGTCATCCGCGGTGACGTCTCCCCGATAGACATATCCGGTTTCCGCAACGCTGCCAGAGCCGATATAGACCCCGATGACATGGATGGGATCGGTGTTGCTGAGGTTATGAAGCCAGTGCTCTACGCCCGCCGGGATGTAATGAAACTGGCCGGCGGTTACCTCGACCCTGTCATCGCCCGCGCCAGCCAGCCCGTGGCCACTGATAATGTAGTATATTTCCTCACAGTTTGTATGTGCGTGCTTCTTGTGGACCGCCCCCGGAAAAAATTGGGCGCGGAACAGGGTTGTGCCGGACCCATTGTGAGCCCCAAACGGCAGACGGAAATCGTTGATCAACCAACCTTCCTCTTTATCCATGGTCTCTGGCGGGACATCATCCCAGTGCAGGAGTGTCTCGTCTGCACTGACCGTGTCGGTCGGATCCTTACTTTCTGTCCCGGTGACTAATTCAAACCCGCTTGCATTCGTGTCGGGAGCGCCAATGTAAAACCCGACGATCTTCAGCGGCGAGGTCCCGGTGTTTTCAAAACAATGGGACACACCGGCCGGCACGCGCACGCAATGGCCGGAATGGAGGGGGCTTGTTTCCCCCGCGATGGTTGTCCGTCCTTCCCCCTCCAGACAAATGGTGATCTCGTCGCACCGTGTATGTCGATGGGTCACCGGTTTTTTGTTCCAGTCTAGGGTTAAGAAAAACGCGGTGGTTGAACTTCCTTCCGTGCCCGAGATTGCAGTCCGTAAGTCCGGTCCATTATCCGGTGCAACCAAGTCGGCAATATCCACCAGAGGATAATGCAATCCCATAACTGAACCTCGCTGTTTAAGTGCGCACCTTTGTATAGGAAACCATGAGAGCCGCGATGTCCAGACGCCGCGAGCTACGGGATTATGTCAGGGGCCCAGGTGTCTTTTATCGATCTTACCGATAGGCGTTTTCGGCAAGTCCGTGACGAACTCCACCTCAGCTGGAATTTTATAGCTTACCAACTGCTCCCGGCAGAAGGTGATGATGTCTTCTGCCGAGAGGTCTGTCCCTTCGGTCAAGCTCACAAAGGCCTTGATGACCTCGCCTTTGCGGGGATGAGGGATGCCAATCGCTGCGGCTTCTTTGATCCCGGGATGGCTGACGAGAACTTCGTCGATTTCCCGGGGGAAGACGTTGAAACCGCTGACGAGGGCCATATCCTTGGAGCGGTCGACAATGAAGACATAGTCGTCCTCGTCTTTGTAGGCGATATCACCTGTATAGAGCCAGCCATCGCGGAAGGCGGCTTTGGTGGCCTCTTGATTGTTAAAGTAAGTCGAGACCACATGATAGCCTTGGACCCTGATTTCGCCAGGTTCCCCCACGCCCATCTCCTGCGTTCCGGTTTGGGTGTCCACGATCTCAAGCTCTATGCCAAAGACCGGTTGGCCAACCGACCGGGGCTTCCGATCGATATTAATGCCGTTGGTGCAGGTGGGCGCGCCCTCTGTCATGCCGTAGCCTTCGAGCGCTGGAGCCCCGGTTACCTTCTGCCACTCCCGCAGATTTTCCGCCGATAGCGGGGCGCCGCCGCCGCCCGCAAACTTGAGACTTGAAAAATCCGTCTGTCGACATTTGGGATGCGCGAGAAGAGCTGTATAGGCGGTTGGCACGCCCGCGATGCAAACTGTCACCTTATACTTTTCGATCAACCGGAAGGTCTCTTCCGGATCAAACCGGGGCATAAAGATGGCCGTGGCGCGCCCGTAGGCAGGTTGAAATACGCCATGATACAGCCCCACAATGTGGAACAGGGGCGGCACGTTGAGGAACACCTCTTCAGCCGGGACTGTGTGCCATCGATCCTCGATGGCCATCAGGGAGCAGAGTATTTGCCGGTGCGTATGGGGCACGCCCTTGGAGACCCCCGTCGTACCACCCGTAAAAAGGAGCACACCAGGATCGTCCCTGTTTGGAAGGCGATCCTCATGCCAATCGGCGGCATCACTACCGAGAGCTATCGCGCCGCTTTCTATGATCTCGAAACCAAATTCGTCGGAAAGGGCGTCAAAGGGCACCCGCAAATCACCGTCGCAAATGGCGAGTTTCGGGCGGGCGATATCGCATAACGGCCGCCACTCGTGCGGTGTGAAGAGGGGATTCATCATCGTTAAATGCGCACCCGCACCTAGGATACCGTAGATTAAGGCCGGTAATTTGGCACTCGTCTTGGCGATCAGGGCGACCCTGTCACCAGTACCGATGCCCTGGTCAATGAGGTGCCGGGAGAATGACGCCGCTGCGGACTCGAGCTCCTGATAGGTCATCGTTTCGCCCAGGCATACCACTGCGATCGTCTCTGGATTTTGCGCTGCTGCGAACCGAAGGGCATGAACAATCGTCGGAAAGTCCTCTCTCTCAAGACCGGTCGGCCAGCCCGGTATTTGTGCCATTCAATTTTTCTCCCTGTAGGATTGCCTGAGAACCTGTTTTAAAACAGTACCCGGAAATAACTGAAAGGTCATCATCGACACCTCTGGGACGGGCAGGACTTGGCCTTACGGGGCATTCCTGCTAAAGTTAACTAGTATCAAATGATATAATAAATTGATTTGGAATACCCCATGTTAGGTCTCAATAGATCGCGCCGCCCCGTCAATTTTGGCCCTTACCCGTTGGAAAATTTAAAGCGCGACGCCTCTGTTGTGGAGAGGGAGGCTGCGACCGCGGTGGTTGACCAGGGAACCCTGCTGACGGGGCCGGCCTCGCCTTTGGTGTCTGCGGTGGTGGCGCATCTCAATGCCTATGAGGATCTGAGAGAGCCGTCGCCCTTTTCCCAAATTGCACCGGTACCGGACGATCTATCGCTTCGAACCCGCGACATCAAAGGCGCGGGGTATTTTCTGGATGCGTCGCAAATTGGCATTTGTGAGCTGCTGGAGAGCGCGTGGCACTCGGACGTGGACCCGTCCCATGGGCATGCGGTGGTTATTTTGGTGGAATACGGCATTCCCGTTGACGAGACCAACATGGCGGCCAGCTGGGTTGAGGGGAACGAGCATCTAATTGCAACACTTCGGGCCGCTGAGATCGCGGTTAATCTCTCGGGACAGATATCTTCTATGGGCTTTGCCTCCCGCGTCCATTGGCAGGGCGCCAGCGATGTTGATCTGGCAAAACTGACCGTCCTTTCCGGTCTGGCCATCCGCGACGGGGGCCTGCTTCAAAATCCCTATCTGGAGAGTGATTTTGCCATCGCGATCGTGACGACGAGCTATGCCCTGGCTGTTGATGTGCCCCTCCATGTCTCCGCCCAGAGGGGGAAAACCTTGGGGTATCATTTGGGCGTGTCTGGCGCCGTCTCCGGCATTGAACGCTGGCGGCGCCGGCGCCGGCCGTCGCACCTTGGAATCTATCCGGTGGAGGCCGTCAAACGTGTTGATCGGATCACCACGGAGATTTTCGAAGATGAGGTCCCCCGGGTACCAAGCCGCGCCAATATGTATGTGCGAACGGCTCTCGGTGATCTTAGTGACAAAGGGATCCGGGAGGCCGCGCGCTGGTCTCAGAAACATCCTGTTTCCCAGGGTATCGTCCGCCCGGCCTGGGCGATCAAACCTTTGCAGGATGGCGAAACCTCCGCAGAGACCGAGCCTCGTACGAATGACGCTGGGGCCAATACGAAGGCCCTGAAAGCCATGGCGCATTATATGGGGGCAGCAATCTCTGGGATCTGTGAGATCCCTGACTATTGCTGGTATTCCCATGACAAGCATGGCAAAGCCATCGATCCCTATCACAAATTTGCCCTTGTTGTGCTCATTGATCAGGGGCACGAGACTTTTGAGGGAGCCACAGGGAATGACTGGATATCGGGCTCGCAATCCATGCGCGCGTATCTCCGGGGCGCCGAGATCGCAGGTGTGTTGTCGGAAATGCTCCGGCAAATGGGATATCCGGCCCGGGCGCACACCAATCTAGATAGCCACGTCCTTCACGTTCCCTTGGTCTTAAATGCCGGGCTCGGTGAGCAAAGCCGTATTGGGGAGAGCGCCATCAATCCATTTCTGGGCATGCGGTTTAAAACGTCGGTTCTCACTACTGACATACCACTGATCCCGGACAAGCCGATTGATTTCGGCATCCAGACATTTTGCTCGAATTGCAAAAAATGCGCGCGGGAATGTCCGAGCCAGGCCATTCCCTTCGGCGGTAAGGTGATCTTCAATGGCTACGAAACCTGGAAGCCGGACTCTGAACGCTGCACCATGTACCGGGCCACAAACATGAAGGGTTCGGCATGCGGGCGTTGTGTTAAAACCTGTCCGCTCAGCAAGGACGTGACGTGGGACGGCCCGCTGCACCATCGCCTGGGCAGTTGGTTTGGCCTTCATGCCATGTGGGCGAAGCCCGTGCTCTCCAAATTCGCCATTTGGATGGATGATGTGTTGGGCGGTGGTAATCCGGTTGATGTCAAAAAATGGTGGCTCGATCTGGAGGTGATCGGNCGTAAATCCTTCAAATATGATGCCGAAAATTACGTCGTCGAGGCGAAGGCAGCGAACCGGCCAAAGATCAATCCGAAGAAAAAACTGCGGTCAGATGATCTCATAGCCCACTTTCCGGCGGCCACATTGCCGCCCCCTGATTATATGGGAGCGTATCCGACGGACCGAAAGCAGGGTCTTGAGATCGCCGCCGACGCCGAAACCGTGGACCAGGCCCTGGCTCGTCGGGCGCGTGGCGAAACCCCGCCTGAGGTCTATACGCCTAGTTATGTAACCGGCAAATATCCAGCGATTTCAGAAGACTGAATAAACGGCTCTCATTTTGAGAGCATATGATCATGTCCGTCTGTTTGATCCTGGCCCGGCAAACTGGCCCAGCAAACTGGCCCAGCAAACGGGCCCAGCAAACCGGCGGGCAAAGCCGGCGAATTTGGCCCCCTCGACAAAAGCCGCGCCGGCCCCCATTGTTCCTCTTATGGAATACTCGCAACGAGGAAATCTTGCGGGCGTGCTTTTTATGTTGGTGGGCATGCTTGGGATGGGACTGACGGACACGGCCGCCAAATGGCTGGTGAGCGTGGACTATCCCGTCATTCAGGTGATTGCGATCAGAGGATGGTTCATTTCCGTGATTTTGTTGCTCTGGATCATATTTGCCCGGCAGGCAGAGGCTCTTCGGACGCAACGCCCGTGGGCGCATGTGCTGCGTCTGATGGTCGCCTTCCTGGGCCCTTTGTTCATGTTTCGCGCCCTGCAGGATATGCCGCTGGCTGATGTCACGGTGATNGTGTTTGGCTCCACATTTATGACAACGGCGTTATCTGTCCCNNTGTTCAAAGAGAAAGTCGGTCNGCACCGNTGGGGCGCNGTCATTCTNGGGCTCATCGGCGTCGTGATCGCACTCCGACCGGGCACCGANGTNTTTAATCCGTCTGCCCTGTTTGCGCTNCTGGCTGGACTGTCCTTTGCCGGCATCAATCTNACNGCCCGNTGGCTCCGGGACACCGAGTCGACNCTGCANCTTATCTTTTATTTGATGATNGGGANAACGCTNATCTCCAGCATTGCTCTGCCGCCGGTCTGGGTGACCGTCGCGGNAGCGGATTGGGCGATNTTNGGCGCNATGGGTGTCTTTACCATNATCGGCTATATTTTCATGACGCGCGCTTTTATGGTNGCGCCAACCGGCCTNGTCGCGCCCTTTGAGTATACNGTTCTCATTTGGGCNGTNGCTTTTGGGTTCCTCGTCTGGGGGGATGTGCCGGATGTNTATGTGTGGACCGGCGCTGCGGTGATNATTGCGAGCGGACTTTACCTGGTTNATCGGGAATCNCAGCATGGNGGNCCGGAATCAGTGAATTGATCGGTGTTNGATTTNCCGCTTTAATGAGNCNNGAGAGAGACAACAGGGGAGAGGACACGTGGATGGCGATGCGNCCTATTCACTAGACTGGAAATACANAGGAGCGGGNGGNCGGGCNTTTATGACAGGGANCCAAGCGCTGGTGCGCTTGCCCTTGATNCAGCGNCAGCGTGATGTNGCNGCGGGGNTCAANACNGCCGGNTATATTTCNGGNTATCGTGGNTCTCCCCTCGGNGGNTANGACACNGCACTCTGGCGCGCNNAGTCNCATCTNGANAGTCACCACATNACGTTNCANGCNGGCGTNAACGAAGANNTNGCGGCNACGGCNTGTTGGGGCACTCAGCAGGTCGGNCTGTGGGACGGCGCCANGTATGATGGCGTGTTTTCCATCTGGTACGGAAAAGGNCCGGGCGTCGACCGNTCCGGNGACCCCCTNAAGCACGGTGCGATGGCAGGCACATCACCAAATGGGGGGGTGCTCGCCCTGGCGGGAGATGATCACGGCGCCAATTCATCGACCACCGCGCATCAATCGGAACAAGCCTTTGTTGCGGCGATGATTCCGGTCTTTTATCCGGCGTCTGTTCAAGAATACCTGGACTATGGTCTTCACGGATTTGTCGCGTCTCGCTTCTCCGGTGCATGGATCGGTATCAAATGCGTCGGTGACGTGATCGAAGGTGCCGCGAACGTGGACCTGGACCCGGACCGGTTCCAGCCAGTGCTGCCCGCGTTTGCGCTGCCGGAGGACGGGGTTCATATCCGCTGGCCTGACGGCCCGCCTGCTCAAGAAAAACGCCTGATCTCAGTTAAACTGAAAGCCGTTCAGGCCTATGTGCAGGCAAATCGCCTTGATCGGGTCAGCCATGATACGGATAAAAAGCGTCTGGGAGTCGTCGCTGCCGGCAAAGCTTGGCTCGACGTGTGTCAGGCGTTTGAAGAGCTTGGGCTTGATGAGGACGCGCGCCGGGCGCTTGGAATTGGGGTCTTCAAATTGGCCATGATATGGCCCGTGGAGCCGACCGCTTTGAGAGACTGGGCAGGCGGCTTTGACGAAATCCTGGTGGTGGAGGAAAAACGCGGTTTTGTTGAAGAGCAGTTGGCTCGAATTATGTATGATTTGCCAGATGCGCGCCGGCCGAGACTGGTGGGCAAAACGGATGCCACCGGTAACCAATTGCTGCCGGAATTTGGAGAGCTTTCCGGCACGCGCGTGGCCCAGGTGATCGCGGGCCGGTTTCTGGATGAAGACGAAGGAAGCTGTCTCGCATCAGGCGTTGCCCGGCTCAATGCGCGGACGGACTCGTCAAATTTACCGGCCGCTCCGCCAGAGCGCACCTATTGGTTTTGCGCGGGCTGTCCGCACAACAGTTCGACTAAAGTGCCGGAGGGCAGCCGCGCGCTCGCCGGCATCGGCTGTCATACCATGGCTGTATTCATGGACCGAAAAACGGAAACCTACACGCATATGGGCGGGGAAGGCGGCACGTGGATCGGTCAGGCGCCCTTCACCTCTGAAAAGCACATCTTCCAAAATATCGGCGACGGGACTTATTTTCATTCCGGCCTGATGGCGATCCGGGCCGCCGTCGCGTCTGGCGTCAACATCACCTATAAAATTCTCTATAACGACGCGGTCGCCCTCACTGGCGGCCAGCCAATGGATGGGGACCTATCGCCCTGGACAATTTCGCGCCAACTGTGGGCCGAAGGGATCCGGCGTATTGCCGTTGTGACCGACGAGCCCGATAAATATCCCAGCCAGACGGGCTGGGCGCCCATGGTAGAAATTCATCACCGCAAGGAACTTGAAGCCCTGCAACTGGAGTTCCGGGAAGAAGCGGGCGTCACCGCCATCATTTACGACCAAACCTGTGCGGCAGAAAAACGCCGGCGACGAAAACGCAATCAGTTCCCAGATCCGCCCAAGCGGATGTTCATTAATGACGCGGTGTGTGAAGGTTGCGGCGACTGTAATGCGCGATCTAATTGTGTCGCAGTTCAGCCCCTGGATACGGAACTTGGACGCAAAAGGCGCATTGATCAGTCTTCCTGTAATAAGGATTACAGCTGCGCGGACGGGTTCTGTCCAAGTTTCGTGACTGTCCATGGGGGCGCACCGAGACGCGCCGAGCCCGCCAAGTGCACGGAGACCGACCCTGCCGATGGGCTGGCGCTCCCGGTGCGAAATTGCGCCGGCCAAAGTTATAACATTCTATTGACCGGCATCGGTGGAACCGGTGTCATCACCGCGGGAGCCTTATTGGGAACCGCGGCGAGCATTGAAGGCATGGCGTGTTCCGTTTTAGATCAAACGGGGCTCTCCCAAAAGAACGGTGCCGTGATGAGCCATGTCCGATTGTCGGATGATCCCGATCAAGTTTTTGGCACCCGGATCGGCACAGGAATGGCCGACCTCGTTCTTGGGTTTGACATGGTCGTGGCGGCGGGCGGAGCCGCCGTCAATACTATGAGCGGTGAGCGGACAACGGCCCTGATCAATGATCACTTGGTGCCGTTGGCGGCATTTGCCGAACGTCCGGATATGCCGCTCTCGGCGGCGGACTACACGGATGTTATCCGGGCGCGGATCGGGACGGATCGCACCCGTTTTATCAACGCGACGCACTTGGCCACCCAGCTGATGGGGGACAGCATCACGTCGAATATTTTCATGATGGGATATGCGTTCCAGAAGGGGCTTATCCCGCTTAGCCTGAAGTCGATCCAGAAATCGATTGATCTAAACGGTGTCTCAGTGGCGAGCAACCAGCGCGCCTTTTCCTGGGGCCGAGCGGCTGCTGCTAACCTTGATTATGTGGCTGGCCTCGCCGGTGGAACGGATGATCTGGCGGGGAATGCGGCGTTTGATTTAGACGGGTTTATCAGAGCCAAAACAGCTGATTTGGCAGCGTATCAAAACCCGGCTTACGGGGACCGCTACCGGCGCCGGGTGGCGGACGTGCGTGTTGCGGAACAAGCTGCTGGTGGCGGTGCGCGTGCGCTCGAAGAAGCCGTGGCGCGGGGGCTCTATAAACTGATGGCCTACAAGGACGAATATGAGGTCGCCCGGCTCTACAGCACGCCGACGTTTAAAGAAAAACTGGCGGCTCAGTTTGATGGCGATTACCGCATTGCCTTTAACCTTGCACCGCCCTTGTTCGCCAGCACTGATCCGGTCACCGGCAATCCCCGGAAGTCGGAATTCAGCGGGCGCTGGATGGTGTCAGCTTTGGCTGCGTTATCCCGCCTAAAGTTCCTGCGCGGATCAGTCCTGGATGTCTTCGGGTACCACCCGGACCGACGGGAAGAACGTAAATTATTGGCAGACTATGAGATCCTCATCAGCACGTTGCTTCAGGAGTTGACGGCTGAAAATGTCCAGATGGCGGCCGAGATTGCGGCATTGGTGATGGCTGTTCGCGGCTACGGCCATGTAAAACGGCGTGCCCTCGGTGAGGTCGAGGAAAAGATTAGCGCCGCGTTGGAACAGTACCGAAACGGCGCTGCCCAATTGGCGGCATAACAAAGCTGCCCTGTTTATTTCAGTAGCCCAGGAGGCTCTTTAAGGTCCTCCCCAGAGACTTATGCGACCGCCTCAGTGAATTCGGTGACCAGCCGCCATACCGCCGCTGGATCTTCGACATGGCAGTTGTGCCCCAGTCCCTCCAATAGAAGGGCGTCAGGATCCATTTTGCGGAGCCCTTCAAGATGTGTAACCGTATCATGTTCGCCGCATGCCAAACGGATTGGTGTCGTGTTTCTGGCACTCTCGAAAATGCCACTGGGGGGCGCGCCCACCGTGACGGTCTTTGGATCAGCAGCGAGCCTGAAGCCAGTCTCCTCTTCATAAATGGCTGGACGTAGGTCTGGAGAGGCTGGATCCACGAGCCCGGTAAGTCCGGAAACTACGAGGTAGCGGTTAATCGCTTCGGTACAATCGTCAAACCACCGGATGGGCTTTTGCGCAAACGCGATGAGTTTTTCCCGTTCCTCATCCGGCCAGTCGCATTTGAGCCCAAAACCCAATGTGGCCGACGGTTTCAGTCCGAACATGCCGGTTGCGAGGACGATGGCGACAAGCGCCCCCATGGAATGACCAATGAGAACGGTATCCTCTTCATCCTGGATCAGGGATGCAACGTCCGTTGCATGATGTCCCACGGCATAGACATCACTCCAGGGGGAACGCCCGTGGCCGCGGAGATCCGGTGCTATCCATCGTCCAGCACTGCTGCGTTCTATCAAATCCGACAAGCCGCGCCAGACATCTGAGGTGCATCCAAGACCATGAATCAGGACATATAACCGATCGCCAGAGCCGCCTTGGGTACAAAAAAGATCCATTACCGGCTTATCCGTTCCACGATGGCAATGGTTCGGTAGAGCCGTTCCACCACAGGCTTTTCCATGATGGTGCCGTCGATGATGGTAAAGGCCTGGTCCTGCGCTTCAAACTTGGCAATTAGGTCCTTGGCCCGCGCGGCATCCTCCTCTGATGGGGTAAATACCGCGCTGATGGCTGTCACCTGTTTGGGATGGATGGCGCATTTTCCCGTGAACCCGATCTCCCGGGCCCGTTGCGTCTCCTCCGTCACGCTGGATGGATCATCCAACCTAAAATTCGGCATATCAAGAATATCGACATTCGCCGAGGCTGCCGCGTGAACGAGCCGCTGGCGGGCATAGAGAAGCGCGTTCCAGCCGGGTTCCACGCGCAGGCCGGCCGACATGTCAAATCCGCCAAACACGATGGATTTCACCTTGTGACTGGCCTTGGCAATCTCTCGGGCATTTTCAAGCCCGTCATTTGTTTCGAGCTGCACGTGAATGCTAAGGTCGGGATGCGCCGGTCCCAAGACGTCACGAACAATCCGAACTTCTTCCGCCGATTTTACTTTGGGGATGAGGATGCCGTCCGGCACGCGCCGCTGTGCCGCGATGGCGGCGAGATCAAGCAGTCCCTCGCGCGTTCTGAGCCCATTGATGCGCAGGATGCTCTCGACCTGAGGATTGTCGTTTGCGCTGGCCAAGGTGATGGCATCCAGCCGAAGCGCGTCTTTATCTCGATCCGCCGTCGCATCTTCCAAGTCGACACAGATGACGTCGGCACCGCTCGTAATTGCTTTTGGGAACATCTCCGGGCGGGAGGCCGGCATATAGAGCAGGCAGCGCCGGGGAATTATGGTATCCGAATTCATGTCTTTTATCCCTCCAAAAAACCGGTCTTGTACTTAAACCGCTGACGCGGACTTGGCCATAGGGCCGTTGTGTGCTGCCGTGTCATTTAGGCTAGGGCTGACGTCCACCTGGACATCAAACGGACAGAAAATTATAGAGGTTCCCTGGAAATTCGCTGGAAAATAATGGTGAGGGGCTTGACCCAAATGAGATTTCAAGACCTGATACGCTACATGAGAGATCAGTCAAACCAGCCAAGTTTGGGACTGGGAAACAAGAGGGAGAGTTGGCCATGTCAATGAAGAACCTACGAACAAAAAGGGACAACCAGCAGTGGATGCTGGACCTCGCGCTCAACATGCGGGGGCGCGTGCAAAATTTTGAACGGGACGATTGGGAAACACCAAAACGCGCCCATAACTACCGGATGTTGCCGAAGATGTGGCGGCAGAAAGCGGAACATGATGAGGCCCTCGGAAAGCAGGCCCAGGCGCAAGGATTCAACGCCACGGCCACCGAACATTATGATCACGCAATTGAGGGTTACCGGATGTCACAACATCCAATTTTTTATGACGATAATCCGGTGAAGCTTGCGACCTACGACAAGCTATGCGAAATGGTGGACCGCCGGAGCGACACGGCGCCCTATCCGATAGAGCGGGTGGAGGTTCCCTTTGACGATGGCAAAACCATCTCGTGTCTCTTGCACCTTTTGCCAGACCGACGCAAAGCCCCCTGTGTCATTTACGTGCCGGGTATGGATCAAACCAAAGAAGCTTTTCCCAAGGTCATCAATAATCCGGCGATTGCCCGCGGCATGCATATTTTATCCATGGATGGTCCCGGCCAAGGGGGGTCGAACATCCAGAAAATTCGCGCCGTCGACGATAACTATGAGCGGGCCGGAGCAGCCGTAATCGATTACCTGCAAGGTCGCGAGGAAGTCGAGAGCGACAAAATCGGCATCTACGGTGTAAGCATGGGCAGCTACTGGTCCCTGCGGCTTGCGAGTTATGACCACCGCGCTGCCGCGATCGCGAGTGGAGTGGCCTGTTTCAATCCCAACAACACCATCTTCTCTGAATCCTCCCCGCGTTTTAAGCAGGTGTTTATGTATATGGCGGGCATGGAAGATGAAGATGAGTTTGACGCCATGGCGGAAAAAATGACGGTGAAGGGTTATGCGGATAAAATCACTTGTCCGACGCTCCTGGTGACCGGCGAGTTCGATCCGCTCTGTCCCCTTGAAGATGCCATCGAGGTCTATGGAGACCTGACATGCCGGAAGGAAATGTGGGTAATCGAAGATCAATTCCATCCGCTCTGGGGTATTCCTAATCTAGGGGGCCTTGATTGCCATCATTATATTGTGGATTGGCTGCAGCGTGCCTTGGTTGGTGGGGAAACCAACGATGGGCGGGTCGCTTATGTGGAGAATGGCGGAGACGGGCCGTTTGGGGACTGTGAATGGAACCCCACCGTCGGGCCCGGCCAAGCTTACTTTTAAGCTATCTTTGGGGCAGCGGCGGCCCGGACCAGCAATAGGATGTGACAACCCGCCTATTTGGCGGGCTGCAATCTTGGCGGTAGCTCAGGATGGATAATAAGGGACATACGAATAAAGGGAATAAAAAGAATAACAAACGAAATGCGGAGGGGTTGATGGCCAACGTCTTGATTGTCGATGAGGATCACGGACAATACCGGGATTACCTTGAGCCCCGGTTCCCGTTTGTGACCTTTAAATATGCGAAAAACGGGAACGCGGCGATACCTGACGTTCCGGCGGCGGAAGTCATCATTTCCATTGGCCGCTGGCTGACCCCCGAAATTGCAGGCGCTGCCAAAAATCTTAAGTGGATGCAGTGCAATATCACCGGCACGGATCACCTGACCGAACCGCTTGGCGGGCGCCCAGATGTGATCTTGACCAATGGGCGAGGGATCCACGGTCCGCAGATGACCGAAATCACTCTCCTGCATATGCTTGCGCTGTACCGACAGGTCAGGCGCCTCGCCAAAAATCAGGAGACCCATACGTGGGATAGGTTTTTACCCAATGTGCTGGATACTCGACGGGTGGCAATTCTGGGTCTCGGCGCCATTGCTGAACATATGGCCCGATGTTTCAAGGCGCTCGGCATGACGGTGTATGGTATTTCACGGACAGACCGGCCTGTGGACGGGATCGATAAAGTTTTTTCCCGGGATCACATCACCGACGCGGTTGCTGACGTGGATTTCCTCGTAGCTCTGGTGCCCTTCGGGCCGGACACGGATAAAATCATCGATAAAGCCGTTTTTGATGCGATGAAACCGACAGCCTGCTTCATCAATGTGGCCCGGGGCGGCGTCGTGGATGAAGTGGCTCTAATAGACGCCCTTAAGTCTGGCAGCATCGCGGCGGCGGGGTTGGATGTTTTCGAGGTCTCGCCTCTCCCGGATGACAATCCCCTATGGGAGATGGACAACGTTTTTATCACGCCGTTCACCGGCGGGCGAAGCGACATGTACACGGAGCGGATTTTAACAGTGATCGAGCCCAACTTACGTGCCTATTTGGATGGCAAGTTGGAGAATATGGTTAATATTGTGAACCGCGGCTGAAAATAGTTCAAGGCGCAGGGAGAAATGACGTGAGTGAAATGTCCGACCGCATCAACCGGCCTATCTCCACCCAGGAAATGGAGCGCCGGTGGGCTGCCATCCGCGCTGCTATGGATCAAGCAGGTCTTGATGTCCTCCTAGTGCAGAACAACAACGACCATATGGGGGGGTACACCAAATACGTCACCGATACTCCGGCCACCAACGGTTATCCCAACACAGTGATTTTCCCGCGCGATGATTTTATGACTCAAGTCCATCAAGGGCCCTTCGGCCTCGACCGGGAGCTGGACCCGGCGGGATCTGACGGCATTCACCGTGGGGTACAGCGAATGCTGACGACGCCTTCTTATGAATCCGCGCCCTATACCCGGAATTACGACGCGGAACTCGCGTGCGTGGCACTGGCACCCTATCAGAACGGCACCATTGGCTTGGTTGGAACCTATCAAATGTCTCATGCCTTGGCGGACTATGTCAAAAAAGAGTTCCCCAATGCCTCTTATGTCGAGGCTTCCGACATGATGGACCGCATCAAGGTCATCAAAAGCCCAGAGGAGCTGGGCTTTATCAAAGACACCGCTGCGCAGCAGGTCGCGTCAATGCAGGCCATTATTGATCAAATTAAACCTGGTATGAAGGATTCTGACGCGGCGGCCATTGCGCTATATGAGGGAAACAAACTTGGCAGCGAGCAGGGCATTTATTTATGCCAGTCTTATCAATATGGGAAACCAGCCGCCATCGGGCCACGGCATTTGCAAGGCCGGGTAATACGGGAAGGCGATATTTTCAATATGTTAGTGGAGAACAATGGGGCTGGCGGATATTACACCGAGATCGGACGCACTATTGTGGTCGGCGATGCCCCAAAGGGCGCACTTAAGGAATTGGAAGATGAGCTTGCCTTTACACTGGAGGCCCAGCGCCTGACGCTAGACCTACTCAAACCGGGAACGCCTTGCTCAGAAGTGTGGGACACGTTCAACGCATTCATGCGGGACAATGACCGAGAGGCGGAGACCCGGTTGTACTGTCACGGGCAGGGCTATGATCTGGTGGAGCGGCCACTGATCCGCCAAGACGAACCCATGTGCATTGACCAAAATATGAATATTGTGTGCCACCCGGGGCATATGACGTCGAATATCTGGTCGTGGATATGTGACAACTATATCATCGGAGATGATGGACCCGGCGATAGCATCCACAACATGCCCCAAAAAATTTTTCAAGCGGGATGTTGACTTGCCAGGATCAATTCTACTTGGCACTGTTTAATTATGACAGAGGATCCTGATTTTGATTTTATCATCGTAGGCGCCGGAAGTGCTGGATGTGTGCTAGCGAGTCGTTTGACCGCGGGTGGTCGCTATTCAGTTCTTCTTTTGGAAGCGGGTGGAGAGGATAAAAATCCCTGGATCCATATTCCAATTGGCTACGGCAAGCATTTTGATAATCCGAAGGTTAATTGGATGTATTGGTCCAAACCTGGAGAGGAGCGGATCAAGCGCAAGGTCCGTCAACCGCGCGGTAAAGTTGTTGGCGGGACAAGCTCTATTAACGGACTCGTTTATATGCGGGGCCAGAAAGAGGACTATGACCACTGGCGTCAGCTTGGAAACTCCGGGTGGAGCTATGACGATGTGCTCCCGTACTTCAAAAAATCTCAAGATCAGGGGCGGGGCGAGAGCGAATATCACGGTGCTGGCGGACCACTCTCAGTCCAGGACCCCAAAGATCCGCATCCACTCGCAGACGCTTATATCGAGGCGGCCCAGCAGGCCGGCTATCCGCGCAATGATGATTTCAATGGCGCCGACCAGGAAGGATTTGGTTACATCCAGTCCACCACCCGGAACGGGCGGCGCTGCAGTGCGGCCGTTGGTTTTTTAAACCCGGTACGTAGCCGCCCGAACCTGACGGTGGCCTCCCATGCACTGGCTCATCGGGTGCTGTTCGAGGGCGTCAGCGCAATCGGTGTCGAATATCGTCAAAATGGCCAGATGAAAACAGCAGTGGCTGGACGAGAGGTTCTGATCTGCGCTGGGGCCTATAACACCCCCCAACTGCTTCAAGTCTCCGGTGTCGGCCCCGCCAAACATTTGCAGTCTCTGGGAATTGACGTTGTCGCGGACCGGGCTGGGGTTGGGGCCAATTTGCAAGATCATTTTAACGCCCCTCTGATGTATCGGCTAAATGAGAGCTTTACCGTTAATGATCTCGTCAACAAATGGACCCATAAGGTCAGCCATGGGCTAAAATACCTTTTTCAGCGCAGGGGTTACATGGGAATGAGCGTGGCCTATGCCGGCGGCTATCTAAAGGTACATCCCAACACGGCGACGCCCGATATTCAGAATTTGCTGATGATGTTCAGTTCTGAATTTATTGGTGATCCAGTTGATCCTTTTCCCGGATGTTCTCTTGTGGTGGCATTAATGCGACCAGAAAGTCGTGGCTCAGTCATGGTGTCTTCACCCGATCCGGCGGTCCCGCCGGTTATTGATGGCAACTACTTGGCCAGCCCCAAGGACCGGGAAACCATGGTGTTGGCGCTTAAAAGATGCCGGGAGATCATGGGACAGTCTGCTCTTCAACGCTACATTGTCGAGGAAATCCGACCTAGCGCGGACTGTCAAACAGACAGCGACTTCGAAGATTATTTAGAGTCCCACGGCCGCACGTCTTATCACCCGGTGGGCACCTGCCGTATGGGACCGGATGCGGAAGCCGTGGTCGATCCGCGCCTTCGGGTCACCGGTCTTCGTGGCTTGCGGGTCGTTGATGCGTCCATCATGCCCTCTCTGGTTTCTGGAAACACGAATGGCCCTACCATCATGATCGGGGAAAAAGCGTCGGATATGATTTTAGAAGACGCGAGATCAGGCTAGGCCTTGGCGGCACCCTTACCGTGACNGACGNGTGANAAAAGCATGGTNGTAAGAGGAGATGCTTCGCCAGCTGAATTTGAGTAGCAATTGGACAACCCTTAAGTGGATTGGTATTCACGGGGTTAACGATAACAATTTTGAAAATTACAGGGAGAGTATAATGGCNTCACGGGACATTCATTTAGTAGGTAGTATTCCGCTTACTAATGCGGCGGAAGTATTCTCTGTGGTTGCGGAAAAATTAGGGAGCTATTGTAAGCGACTGCCGGACGGAGAAACAGGCGACCGTCTCACCTGGATACGCTGGCAAGATCATGTCTTTCGGGACCACCCCCAACTGGACGCCATTGACTCGAAGGGCGACTACCGAAACGCGACAGCTGTCATTCAAAGCACTGCTGGCATTCAAAAGATGACCCATACCACGTGGTGGCAGATCAAGGATGGTATCTCGCCAGAGGACCTGGAGATGCGTTCTCTCGGCTATGCGGATTGCGCCATTGAGTCTTATGGGGAATTCAAACGGCAAAAAGAGGCCGGTGGCATTCATGCAGATACCAAATTTCTGGCTGCTATTCCCTCGCCGTTCAACGTGCTGAACTCAGCCATTGCACCCTGGGATCGGATCCGGGTGGAACCCGCCTATGAGGCACAGATGCGACGAGAGATTGATCAAATTGCCGCTACCATCCCTCATGACGAGTTGGCCATCCAGTGGGATAACGCTCATGATATGCAGGCCTTCGAAGGTGCCCGGCAATCCTATTTTCCATTTCATCAGGA
Organism: Rhodospirillaceae bacterium TMED167; assembly: GCA_002170915.1. The sequence continues at coordinate 20,316 of NHHQ01000033.1, forward strand.
CGGCATCGCGGAACGGCTGATTAAATTTGGCGATTATGTACCTGCCGATATCGAGCTCGGCTATCATTTTTGCTATGGCTCGTTTGGTGGCAAGCATTTTGTGGAGCCCATAAACATGGCGCCCATGGTCGACCTTGCCAACCGCTTGGCTGCAGGTGTTGGCCGCTCCATTGAATTCATTCATATGCCTGTCCCGATTGAGCGGGACGATGACGCCTATTTCCAATCATTGGCGGACTTAGAGCTTAAGTCGGAGACCGAACTTTATCTTGGCGTCATCCATGATAAGGACGGCGTGGACGGGACCCGGCGTCGGATGGCGACTGCGGATAAGTATGTAAGCGATTACGGTATTGCGACGGAATGTGGTTTTGGCCGGCGTCCGGCGGATACTGTGCCGCCGCTTCTGGACATACATGTCGCTGCGGCCGAATAACCACGGGTTATTTTCCCGAACCTCTCTGAACTCGGCNTGACGTCTGTCGAGAGGCCCGGGATTAATGTCCCGGGACGCGGCCCGCAACCAAGCGAACCTTTCGCGGGCTGGCCAGCCACATTGCTGCAATTGAGACCAGGCACATGCCCACGGCTACATTGAACGCAAGGTCATAGTTGCCGCGGAGATCGAATAGCCAGCCCGTGATCCAAGGGCCTAATGCAGCGCCGATACCCGCAAAAGCGCCAAGGGTTCCGAATATCATGCCATACCGTTTGCCGCCAAAGAGTTCCGCTGGCACGGTTCCAAATACAGAAGCCAAACCGTACCCCAAGAAGCCCTGCGCACCAACCATCACATAAACCATCATTTCCGAGGGCACTACCGAAATCACTTGCAGCAGGAGATAGGTCAGGAGAAAGCCCAGGAGGCTGACCGTCCATCCCCATTCCCGNCCAATTTTGTCGGAGAGATGACCCACGAANATTTGTCCGCCNATGCCGGTCAGGCCGACCAGNCCCAAAGCCACAGCNGCAAAACNNGGCGAGATNCCCACNTCGATNAGNAACTTTGTTTGATGCACNTGNACCGCATACCAGGCGTAAAGGCCGCTNGAAAANGCNAGGGTCACCCACCAAAANCGGGTNGTTTTTANCGCGTTNGACAAGGTCCANGCGGTGNCAACCCAGGCCGCGTNCACGATACGGGCNTCCTCTANTTNTTTTTGANCTGCNCCCCGGTCGGTNTCCGGTGTGTCATCGCCATCNGGCAGTAANCCCAAATCATGGGGNTTNCGNCGTTGANATATCGCNTTGAGAGGNANNAGAACCACNANCAGTAAAATCGCGACCGAAATACTGGTTTCCCGCCAGCCATGTGTGAGGATGCTGCTCTGCATCCACGGGAAAAGCGTGATGGACCCAACGCCTACACCTGAAAAAGCGAGCCCGATGGAGAGTCCCCGATGCCGGTTGAACCAGTTGGGCAAGAAAGCCGTGTGGCCGATGTAGCTCGTAAACAGAGAGCCGCCAACTACGAGTGTGCCGAGGGTCAGGTAGAAATGCCAAGGTTCCGTTGAAAACGTCGCCGTGTAAAAGCCGAGCGCTGTTAGCGTCGCGCCCAGAGGAATGACAAAGCGCGGACCATATTTGTCCATCAAGGCGCCCACCAGAGGGGATAGAATGGTGGATGTCACGAAACCAATGGAAAANGTNGCCGCGATGGTCGCCCGGTCCCAGCCAAACTCATCCAGGATNGGCGGGAAGAGAAGNGAAAANGACGTTCGGGCATTNACCCCAATCGCCATGGAAATGAAGGCGACGGCGACCACGATCCAGCCGTAGAAAAACGGNACTCGGCTCACAAATCGNTGTGNTGAGACAGGCTCGTTCATNNNANGACTTTATCNGNTNTTGTCACAGGAGCAAGNGATCTGTTCGNTNCNTTATTTNNGGGCGGNGTATNNNCCGCTAAAAAAAGGTCNAATTTACTNNTTTCTCNGGGGAAAAGGGTGTTCCTGGNGAGTGCTAAATGCTACCACGCCNCNNANGATCAGCAGATGTTNAGCAATANATNNGNTNTCNGANGNAGCCATGGGCGTACGGTATTTCGGGGCGNAAGTNCTTCGGGGNGAAGANGCGGCACTGCTNACCGGNAGNGGCCGATATGTCGATGACATNGANTTGCCCGGNGCNCTNCACGGCGCCTTTGTTCGNAGCCCCCACGCGCATGCTCTAATNAAATCGATCNANANAGNNNCTGCNGCGGCCTTGGNGGGNGTGCAGGCNGTNTTTACNTACANNGANCTTGAAGNGCCNGTCAATCAGCGCCAGGTGCAATTNCACCCGANCCCNTCAATATCNCAGGATATCCGACCTTATCCGCTNGCNAAGNATGAGGTNTGTTTTGTTGGNGAGGCGGTTGCGTTTGTGGTGGCNGNATCNCGCCATNTNGCGGAGGATGCCGCACAGCTTATCACCGTGGATTATGATGTTCTGGAGCCCATTGTCGGACTTCGCGAAGCCCTGGCCGAAGAGGCGCCCAAGGCCCACCAAGATGCAGCTGATAATTTGGTTGCGCGCATGGATGTATCCTACGGCGATGTGGAGTCCGTATTTGGCCAAGCTGAACATGTCTTTAAGACTGAGTTTCACCAACATCGGGGGGGCTGTCACGCTATGGAGGGGCGCGGTGTGGTTGCCACCTATGATGCTGTGCTGGACAGTCTGACGATATGGTCCGCGACCCAATGTCCTTACTTGATCCGGCGTTCCCTGTCGGCTCAGTTTGACCTGCCTGAGAGCCGCCTTCGGATTATTGCACCCGATGTGGGGGGAGGGTTCGGCCCCAAGGCCGGTTTTTACATTGAGGAGATCATTATTCCGTGGGCGGCGCGCAAACTTGGCTGCCCCGTGAAATGGACCGAAGACAGACGAGAACATTTCCTGACCACCAATACGCAACGGGACAGCTGGTGGGAACTGGAAATCGCTGCCACATCCCAGGGGCGTGTCGAGGGCGTTCGGGGACGTCTGATCACCGATACAGGGGCCTATGTCGCCTATGGGGTGCGGCTGCCGGCTACGATGATGACGCCGTTTCCGGGGCCTTATAAAGTGCGGGCCCTGGACCTGACACAGAATGTTGTGTTCACCAATACGGTCTCAAACTCTCCGGTACGTGGTGCAGGGCGACCGAATGCGGCCTATGCCATGGAACGCGTCATGGCGACCGTCGCCCGGGGGCTTGATATCGACCCTGCGGAGGTTCGTCGCCGTAACTTTGTTGAGAAAGAAGATTTCCCNTATCAGACNGGCCTAATCCATTTTGATGGCCGTGCGGTGACCTATGACAGCGGGGACTTCCATGCGTTACTGGAAAAAGCTCTGAAGCTGGCCGATTATGATGGGTTTGAGAATCGTAAAGCCGCTGCCCGGGAAGAAGGCCGCTTCTTGGGTATCGGGATCTCTTCTTGTATCGAAGATACCGGGAGTGGGCCCTATGAGGGAGTGANCATCCGGGTTGATCCGCGTGGTCAGGTTCATGTTGCTTCCGGCGCGGCCAGCCAAGGGCAGGGTCATCAGACAATTCTTCAGCAAATTGTTGCTGATGAGTTGCGCGTAAACATTGACGATATCCATGTGGAGATNGGTGACACCGGCAAGTTCCCTCAAGGGGTGGGGACAACCGGAAGCCGGGTGGGCGTCAACATTGGGACCGCTGCGTTTGCTGCGGCCACGGACGTTCGACGGAAAGCCCTGGCGCTTGCCGCCGATATGCTGAATACGGATGTTGACGCGCTTGAGCTGGGAGACGGCCTGGTCCGGGACAAAAACCACGGCAACGTGACGATCAGCCTGGGTGAACTGGCGTTGAAGCTGGCACCCATGGCGGGCGGCGCCCTTCCGGAAGGACATGGGGCAAGCCTCGAAGCCACTTCCTATGAGGCGTCTGAAGGTCAACCCCATGCGAGTGGCTCGAACGTGTGTGAAGTGGAAGTGGATATCGCGACCGGTAATGTCAGAGTGATCAATTATTGCGTCGCGCATGACTGTGGCCGGCGGATTAATCCGCTCATTGTCGAGGGCCAAATTATCGGCGGTGTTGTTCACGGGCTCGGCAATGCCTTATTCGAAGAGTTGATTATTGACGATGACGGCCAGCCCCAAAATACGAACTTTGGGGAGTATTTGCTGCCAATGGCGATGGAAATACCGCCCATCAAAATGGTCCACCAAGAAACGCCGTCACCACTCAACCCCTTGGGCCTCAAGGGCGCGGGAGAGGGCGGGACGATACCGACAGCCGGCGCTGTGATTGCGGCGATTGAAAACGCGTTACAAGAGTTTGACGTGATCATTGACCGTTATCCCGTGGCACCAGAGTATCTCTGCCAGCTTATTGATGCCGGGGACGTGCAGGCATCGCTTGGATCATAGGTGGACCGGCTAAGAGGAAGGACAGTGCTTTTCGACAAAACGGTTCCCAGTATCCAGAACGCTCGGTGGGGAGGAGGAAATATTTGATCTCTTCCGAGAATTCTTGGCGGNCCCTTGAAGGTAAAATCCAGATGTGGTCAAATCCCGAATCGTTATTGACCGGGCCGAAAGCCCAAAGGAGACAAGGCCATGGATGACGTCGGTACCAGCCTCAGCGGCGAAAATCTTTCCAACGCAAAGATTACCCATTCCAGTTGCTATATGTGCACCTCTGACTGCCCAATAACCGTGACCAGTCAGGGCGATGANATCCTCGATATTTCCCATCCGGATTGCNTCCGAGCGACCGCCATGCTGGAGCAGAGGGAAAGCAAGGACCGTCTCGTCCATGCGATGCGACGGGACAGCGCGGCCGATGCCTGGACAGGCGTCTCCTGGGACAATGCCATCACCCACGCGGCGGCCAAAATGCATGCTATCAAAGAGGCGCATGGCCCGGATGCCATGGCCTTTGTCGTGGGCTATACCAAGGAGTCCCGGCCTTATATGCGCCGGCTGGCCAATGCTTATGGATCCGCCCAGTATATTACGGAATCGAGCTGCTGTTTTGGCGCCACCTATGTTGCTGCCGAGCTGACACTGGGCGCAGATTATAACCATTTGTTTCAGATGGGCCGCGTCCGCCATGAAGAAACAAAATGCCGGGTGGTGTGGTCCAACAATGCTAAAGAAAGCTTGATCCCGTATCAGAAGCATTTTTCCGTGGCAGAAGCGGATCGAGTCCCAACTATTTGTGTCGACCCCCGACGTACGGCGACTGCGAACGCGGCAGAAATACACCTGCAGCCGCGCCCTGGCACTGACGGTGCATTGGCGCTTGGTTGGGGGCACGTCATTTTGCGCGATGGGCTCGAAGACCGAGCCTTCCTCGACACATACGGCCATGGGGTTACCGAATACGAAACGTATGTGAAGGATTTTACGCCGGCGNGTGTAGAANAAATTACCGGTGTCCCGGCTGCATCCATTGTCGCGGCTGCCANGCTCTATGCGACGTGTAAGCCATCGATTATCCAAGTGAGCCAGGAGGCGCTGACACAGCATTCTAACGGTGTTCAGAATTACCGGGCGATCACGCTTCTCATGGCATTGACGGGAAATCTCGATGTCAAGGGCGGCAACCGTGCCTGGCCCGAGCGGTTGAAGCAAAAAGGAGTTGCCGTGGGCGGTGGTGTTGTAAAGGCGCCGGGCAATCCCATGGGACATGACCGGTTTCCGAAATTTATCGACCACTATAACGAAGGCCAGGCCATGCTGCTTGCCGAATCTATTGAACAGGGCAAGATCAGAGGCGTGCTTGCCATGGGCACCAACCTTATGATGTGGCCAAATTCCAATCGTCTGGAAAAGGCGCTGAAATCATTGGACCTGTTCGTGGTGGCGGATTTCTTTGAGACACCCACCGTGCGTGCCGCGAATGTCTTCCTGCCCACGGCAACGCATTTAGAGCGTCAGTCTCTGGTCGCCGGCCTGGCCGGTCGGGTGCAATACCGGCCTGCCGCTGTTGCGCCCCGGGGCGAAGCACACGGTGATACGGAGATGCTGTTCGATTTGGCCCAGGCACTTGGCTATGGCGAGCAATTTTGGAACGGCGACATTCATGCCAGCTTTGACGAACGGATGACTTCGCTTGATATCGGCTTTGAAGACCTTGATCCCAACGGCAAAGCATCGAAGGTAGACCTCGGCAATCGGCCGGAACGGGAGTATGAAGAGGTCGGCTTTAAGACACCCACCGGCAAGGTTGAGTTCGTTTCCAGCGANCTGGAAGAGGTTGGCATGNATGGTCTGCCCACCTGGGTNGAACCTCTTTGGTCACCTGTCTCCACGCCGGAGATTGCCAAAGATTATCCATTGGTGCTGACATCTGGCGGCCGGAGTGCCAACTTTACCCATTCACAGGGACGCAACTTGGAGATCCTGCGTAAACGGGAACCCCATCCCCGGGTGCAGATAAGTCCNGCGGACGCGGCTGAACGGGGTATTTCACATGACGACGACGTAATGATTTCGTCGCCCGTGGGAACCATTACTATGAAGGCCTGGCTGACAGGCACGGTCTTACCCGGTGTGGTACACGCCCCCCACGGCTGGTCCAGCGCCAATATTAACAGCTTGTTTCCAGACGGTAACTTGGATCCGATTTCCGGGTATCCAACTTTCAAGTCGAGCTTGTGCCAGGTGGCTAAAGGGAGATCCTGAGCCGTCTCTATCCCGCTGTTATATGGGGCGTCGGCCAGCCTGGTTTTTATGTTAAGTAGCTGCGCTCTTTACCTTTGGTGCGAAGGCGTGCTGGTGCCAAGCGATGTATGCGAGTGCAACGAGCGTAGCTGGCCAGTGAATTGCCGGGATCGTAACCATCACCAGAACCGCAAGGCCAAGGCGAAAGCCCGCCTCCCAGAACGGTAGCCGGCGCTGATCAAACGAGATAACTGCGCTTGAAATTAGATAGATAAACACCATCAAGCGGAACAAGACTGTCAGGAAGTCAACAATCTGAAAGCTTTGGTCTTCCGGAAAGACAACATCCACAATGAGGATCACTGGGTAATAGGCGAAGATGAATGGAACCGCGAATTTCACCAATCCGACCCGTAACGCCATGATGGCTGTGCGGATTGGGGGGGCATNGGCGATAGACGCAGCTGCGTAGGCTGCCACGGCAACCGGCGGAGTTATGGAAGAAGCAACGGCGTAATAGAGCACAAATAAATGAGCCGCCAACACTGTCAGACCTAAATTTTGCATTGCCGGTCCAAGAATCAGCACGATGGTCAGGTAAGCTGGTAGTGTCGGCATACCCATACCAAGCATCAAGGCTGCGAGGCCCGTAACCAGTAGCGTGAGGAATAAATTTCCGCCTGATACCGCATCGATAAGGATCACAAAGTCCTTTGGCAGTCCAGTGGCGCCCAGAACCGCAACAACAATACCGACAACGGCTATTGCCATCAAAAGTCGGCCAAATGTCAGGCCGGCATGGGATAAAGCTTCGATGATCATGAGAGGCCGTTTTCGGACCTCTGGGTTAAAAAAGGACAGTGGAATGATGGTGAAGAAAGCTGTCATGCCGGCGCCGGCGGCAGATAGACCCTGGAGAAGAGACGTTATTACTACACCGACAGGTACTACAACCATTACAAGGTTAACATAGTCCTGTGAGCTTACTCTTAGTGCAGGATCGTCGAGATTTTCGCTACCCACCTCAACACCGAGGCGCCGGGCTTCGAACACCACGCTGGTAAATAGGCTCGCGTAGTAGGCTAGTGCGGGCAACAAAGCAGCAGTAATAATTGTTAAATAACTGATACCAGTTAGATCAGACATTACAAAAGCTGCTGCACCCATAATCGGTGGCATGATTTGCCCAGCACTTGATGCAGTGGCCTCGACACCACCCGCAAATGATGGCGAAAACCCTCTCTGTTTAATCATTGGGATAGTGATGACGCCGGTCGCCACAACATTTGTAACTGATCCGCCCGACATAGTACCAAAGAGACTTGAAGCTAATATGGCGGAATGAGCTGGTCCACCCCGGAACCTTTTTGTCACGTGGACCGCAAGTTTTATTAGTGACCGGCCACCACCCGTTCTCTCCAGCATGGTTCCCAGCATGATGAATGGGAATACGGTAAAGATGATAATACCCATGATGGTACCCAGGATTCCGTCTCCTTGGTTATACCATAAATCCTCTGATGTTTCGGGTAGGTCGACACGGGCCGTCTCAAAAATCCACGGCCAATACTCTCCCGTGTAAAAATATACGATGGCAAGAATTCCGATAATAGAGAGAGGTGCGCCCCAAATTTTCCAGCTTATGATGATGAATAAACTTGCTGCGATAAGAGATACCCAAAAATGGAACATCTCGATATCGAAAAAGCCGCCCTCCTCCTCAGAAACTTGGAGGTCATAATACTCCCAAAGTACCCACCACGTGGTTACCAATATGGTTGCGTCAATAACGGTACCCAGCCATTTAAAATCTGGCCATTTTTCGGCAAAGGTGCTTGTGAAAGAGCTATTTGCAAGCACCAGAAAAACAGCGGCGCCAACAAAAAGTGGACGAAGTACAATCGCGGGAAAAGGACCAATGGGTGGGAATATGCCATAGGTGGGCATGGAATTCAGAATACCAATGATCGCGATAAAAAACGCAATGGTAAACGCTGCGTAACGAACCAAAACTTGGCTTTGATTCAGAGAGGCCGTGACGTTCATGGAAGAATTCCCACTATCTAATTCGTCATTTTACAAAGGCTGGGTTAACAAAAAGGCGCCTTGGATCAGAAACATTGGCAGCACATACAGCGCCACCATGTTTCTGAATCTATTTTCTCAAGATTTTGCTAAAGCTCTTGATACGTCTTTAGTTTCCCGGAACCATATTAGCGGGAATTTTCATTCCCTGTTCCTTGTAGTAACGAATTGCACCAGGATGGAGAGGAATGTTAGCTCCAGTAAAAGGGTCTTTCGCAGAAACGTCTTGCAAGGTTACTGCGGCTTTTTTCATGTCTGGCAGATTATCAAAAAGTGTTTTGGTAATTTTATAGACCTTGTCCGCGCTCATATCTTTACGAACTGCCAATTGATGACGAAACCCATCTACTGTCACATCTTTGTCATTATTTGATTGGTTTTTATATGTTCCTGCCGGGATCGTCATCATTATGCGATCTGGGGTTGCCATGAATTTTACCATTTTAGCAGGATCAACGTCTAGAAGACGAAACTTTCGCTTTGCACCAAGTTGATCCATTGAAGCTGCCCCTATCCCTGCAGGGCGCACGAACGCATCAAGTTTACCATCGGCCATCGCTTGAATACCTGCATTCCAAGGCATTCGAATTTCCTTGTAGTCTTTTTTGTTAACAAGCCCAGAATTAAGTTTGATCGCCTGGATCGCAACTGGTGAGGCACCACCGCGCGGCGGTCCTACAAAAACTCGCTTACCCTTGAGGTCTGCGAAGGTTTTTATACCTGAGTCCTCCCACACCATATAATGACGTACCCCCGACCCATAGGCAAGGATCAGACGAATATTATCTATTGCCTTTTTTGCAGCGCCCGGATTTTTTTTATAAAATTTCGTNCCTTTATGCATCCACGGCACCATTACGGGTGGCACAACAGACAGGTCGATTTTGCCTTGACCAAGTTTAAGGGCAGAGCGGGTTAATGATTGCCCCTCGTTTACTTGTAGGTTGATGCCGGCCTTTTTTTGAAGGGCAGTCGAAAAAATGATCATAAAGGTGTGGTTTACGGAACCCACCCCACCTGTATCGCCTTTAAGAATTCCTTGCGCAGATGCTGTCGTCGCGCCAGTAGTCACAGCACTCGCAATAATACCCGCTGCAATTGTTTTAACTATTTGGTACATCGGTAGTTCCTCTCCTGTTCAATTTTATAATCTATTTTCCCTAAGGGGATCTTCTCTGCGTTAAGCAACAAAACATATAAGTCTGCGTTCGTAATAAACGCCTTAGACATTGTTACGCTAGGATTATTACGTAAGTAAATATTTTTAACGCGCTCATACCCTAATAAGATAGACCATTGCTGCCTATTTAAATATTTTTACTCGACTGTAAGACATTCTTACACCATTTCACTGCTAATTATATAGAAACTTTACTCGTCAACCACACGGTTACGCAGCACTCCTATACCCGTTATTTCAATC
>NHHQ01000034.1 GCA_002170915.1 Rhodospirillaceae bacterium TMED167
TGGCTCCAAGATGGCGGAACTCATCAAAATATACAGAGACGCCTGGCAGAGCGCGGGCCACGCGGGGAATGGAAAGGTGATGCTCGCCCATCATATGTTCTGTCACGACGATCACGACGCCGCCCTCGAGATCGCACGCGCACCTCTGAACCACTATCTTAAAACGCTTGTGCACGGGGCCTCCAGTTGGCTCCAGGGCAGCAGTTCCAACGACTATCCTGGTTACGACAAGATTATTGAACAGCTCGCTAAAGAAACGGCGGACACGCAGATTGAGAAATCCGCCGCCTTCGTGGGCTCGCCGGAAAAACTAATTGATCAAATCAAAGCCTATCAGGAGTCCACTGGCGGGTTCGATATTGCCTCCCTCCAGGTCAGCTTCAGCGATCTGCCATTGGACATTGCTGAAAATTCCATGCGCCTGTTTGCCGACGAAGTGATGCCGCATGTCTAAGGAATAACGAAGATGGAATTTGGTCTTCCCAGAACAATCTACGCTGAAGAACATGAAATCTTCCGCAACAGTGTGGCGCGCTTTCTTCAAGAGGAGGTGCTGCCGGACTATGAAAAATGGGAAGATGAAGGTCGCACACCACCGGAAATCTGGCACCGGGCGGGTGAGTTGGGTCTTCTGGGCACCAGCATTCCGGAAGAATATGACGGTATGGGCGGGGATTTTCTCTTCGATGCCATTGTCATTGAAGAACTGGGCCGCTTTGGCATCGCCGCGCCCGCCTGGGATATGCATGGCTATATTATCGCGCCGTTCCTGACAAAGTTCGCGACCGACGAACAGAAACAAGACTGGCTGCCCAAGATGGCCTCCGGGGACTTTATTTCCTGCATCGGCCTGACCGAGCCCGGCGGTGGCAGCGATTTAAAAGAACTCAAAACGTCTGCCAAGGCGGACGGCAATAGCTACGTTATCAACGGCGCCAAAACATTCATCACCAACGGCCATATCGCGAATCGCATCTTGCTGGCCGTGAAGACGGCGCCGGAACTGGGCGCCAAAGGGGTCTCTCTTTTTTGGGTGGATCTCAACTCAGAAGGTGTGAGCCGGGGTCGGAACCTTAAGAAAATCGGCAATAAAGCGCAGGATACGGCCGAGCTTTTCTTTGACGAAGTCAAGGTTCCTGCGGATAGCCGTTTAGGTGAGGAAAATGCAGGGTGGCATATTTTGATGGACGGTTTGGTGCGGGAACGCCTGGTCGTGGCGGTCCGTTCCATCGTCATGGCGGAGGCGGCAGTCACCCAAACCATTGCCTATACGAAGGAACGCCAGTCCTTTGGCCAGTCTGTATTCAACTTTCAAAATACGCAGTTTAAGCTCGCGGAATTGGCGGCGGACTTGGAAACTGCCCGGCCCTTCATGGACCGCTGCATCGAACTCCACGTGACTGATGAAATTTCTCCGGAAGTGGCTGCCAAGGCCAAACTCACGATGACGGAACTTGCGGACAAAGTGCTGGACGACTGCCTACAGTTGCATGGCGGCTACGGTTATATGTGGGACTTTCCCATTGCCAGGGCGTGGGCAGATGCGCGCGTGCATCGAATCTACGCAGGCACCAATGAAGTGATGAAATACATTATNGCNCGGTCTCTTTGATTAGGTCCCGAAATGNCGGCACCTGATCAACAATTTTCCAGCATAACAGANTGCCTGGAAGCAGCGTGCGAAANCCGGTTTGATCTAGAANTTTTCTGCGACCCACGGGAACGGCTGACAGGACGTGAGGTCNGCCAAGACGTCGAACAAATCGCAGCGGGATTNTGGTCCGNAGGGTACAGAAAAGGCGANGTTATGGCTTTTCTCTGCACNTCTTCGGTCCGNCATGCGGTCACCTTCTATGCCTGCTTAAGGNTCGGCCTGGTGCCGTGCGCTCTTCACNTTANCGACACNGAAGACCGGCNGTCACGAACCTTACATTTCATCGNAGCAAAGGCTCTGATTACGGACNNAGCGCTGGTAGAGAAAGCGCGGNCCATCTGGCCGGACGGTCCGTGNCTAAGNCTTGATGGTACGGNCCCTGACAGTGTGAAAGCGCTTGCGGACAANAGGCGCGCACCGGGCCCCGNCCCCTTCTTCCACCCGGACGANATTGCCCTCCTTTTAATGTCNTCNGGCACCACGGGNGACCCCAAATGCGTGATGCANACGGTGAAATCTCTCGCCGCTATGACACCTCTTGCACAGGAGCTCTATNGATGCACNTCCGCGNAGGACAGTGTTGCCATCGTTATGTCACCAGCGTTCGCGGCATGGGTGATTACATCTTTTCCGATGCTAGGTTTAAACGCACGGTTTTACTTCCAAGACTCCTTTGAACCACACCGGTTTCTGCAAATACTTCAGNAAGAAAGGATAACNCTTGCCCCTCTGGTGCCGACCCTTTGGCGTNTAATCCTAGAGGCCGGGCCGGAGGCGTATGATCTGTCAGCGATCAAAAGTGTCTTTTATTCCGGTGAGCCTGGGTCCGCTGATCTGGTTAGCGCTCTTAAAGACAAAATTACACCGTCGATTTGTACAGCTTTTTTAGCATCGGAAGGATGCGCTGCATCGGCAATCGCAGCCGGTCCTGATATTCTTTTGGAAAATCAAATATTGTCGGCGGCGGCCGGCCGCCCCGTCACCACGGCCTCTGTCCGCATCGTCGATCCGGACGGCCCTATTGACCAGGAGGTTAGAGACGGGGAGATTGGTGAGATTGTTCTCCAAAGTCCGTCCCTGGCCGCTGGCTACCTCCACAAGCCAGAACTGACAAAGGAAAAATTTTCGGACAGCTGGTGGCGGAGCGGTGACCTCGGCCTCCGGGATGAAAACGGCATCCTTTTCGTGAAAGGCCGGACAGACAATCAAATTAACTCGGGCGGCGTCAAAGTGCGCGCCGAAGAGATTGAGAATATATTGCTGCAACACACTGACATCTCGCACGCCGCTGTGGTGGGAGAGCCGGACGATACCTGGGGCGAACGTATCGTCGCCCATGTGGTCAGCCGCTCCGCAGACTTAACAGAACAAACCTTGCTAAAAAACCTGAAAGACGAGGACCTGCTGCCCCACAGATTGGTGCCGAAGGCGGTTCACTTTCACGCACAGTTGCCACGGGGAGCCACCGGAAAGCTCTACCGGCGCGGCCTTCGGAGACAGCCCAAATGACCAGGCTGTTCTGCGTCGGAGACGAGCAATAGCACATTGATGAATGGTGGCCAGAGATGCTCTGGCAGCTTATGCGAGAGCGTAGGATCCATTCTCAGCCATCCTCTGATCGCTTCACGGACATGGGCGAACGCCCACCCAGTCCGACCCTTTAGCACAACGTGATCGGGCCCTCACCCGGACGACGGTGTGCCTCATGATCCAGGTGCGATAAAGGTGATTTCCCAGACCGGTATTAAACAGCTATAAAAGGCGATATCGCAAAATCAAATCTCAAGGAATAAAAATATGGATAGAGATCTGGTCCGCCTTACACAGCTGTCACACGGCGGCGGCTGAGGCTGCAAAGTAGCACCGTCGGTGCTAACAGAAATGCTTTCAAAACTGCCGCCACAGGCAGCAAACCCGGCCCTGCTTGTCGGGTACGAGACAGGCGACGATGCCGCCGTCTATAAAGTGAATGATAACCAAGGCGTGGTCGCCACGACCGATTTCTTCATGCCCATCGTGGATGACCCATTTGACTATGGACGTATTGCGGCCACGAACGCTCTCTCTGATGTCTACGCGATTGGCGGCAAGCCCATAATGGCGCTCGCCATCGCAGGCTTCCCCATGGACAAGATGTCGACGGATCAGGTGCAGCAAATCCTAGTAGGCGGAACGCAAGCATGCGCCGACGCAGGCGTTCCGATTGCAGGCGGCCATACGATTGATGCGCCGGAGCCCATATACGGTCTCGCTGTGGTCGGCCTTGTCCACCCGGATAAGATCAAGCGCAACGATGACGCCAAGCCCGGTGATGTCCTGATCCTAGGCAAAGGTCTTGGCGTGGGTATATTGGGCGCGGCCATCAACAAGAATGAGCTGTCGCCCGAGGGCTATCAGGAAATGGTGGAGAGCACTACCAAACTCAATTCCATCGGTGCTGACCTAGCGGATATGGCTGGCGTTCACGCTGTCACTGACGTGACCGGCTTTGGCCTGATGGGCCATCTACTAGAACTCTGTGACGGCGCGGGACTGAAAGCCACGCTGAACTGGAACGACCTGCCCATCCTTCCATCCGCCCTTGAATACGCACAGAAAGGCTATAACACAGGGGCGGCTAACCGGAACTGGACGAGCTTCGGCCTGAACATCACGGTCCCCGACGCCATGGAACAGTGGCAAAAGAACATGCTCACGGATCCGCAAACGTCAGGCGGTCTTATGGTCTCTTGTCCGCCAGAACAAGCGGAAAAGATCATCGCCTTGTTCCATGCACAAGGATATCCCTTTGCCAAACAGATCGGGGCAATGGAGGCCGGCGGCGCCCACGTGACAGTCTTGTAATTAGGACGCAAACGCCTTTAGCACGGCGTCAAACGGAAGAAGGATCGCGCCGTGGCGGGATTTGGCATCTTTGGCGGGGGCCAACGCTGAGAGATCGGACCAATCTCCGCCTGGCGCAGGACCAGTGCCAGTGAGCATATCCTCAACCTGATCGCGTACGGCTAGAATATCATCCGCCGACTTGCCAATCACCTGCGCCGCAAGGACAGAGGCCGCTGCCTGGCCCAGCGCGCAGGCCTTGACGGTTTGGCCAAATCGGCTGACGCGGCCCTCCTCAATGCAAAGATCAACCTGAATGGTAGAGCCACAGAGCGGGGCCCGCATCAACACCTGGGCATCCGAGCTTTCCAGTGCTTCCACCCGGCTAATATCTGCAGCAAGCCGGAGAACGTCTGTGTTGTAGATATCGTTTATCATACTCTAAATAAAATAGTCCGCCGTGCGTTTGCCCGCAAACCCTCCATGCGCTATGCCTCGATTCATGAAAGTGAGCGATTTTGATTTTGACCTACCGCCGGATTTGATCGCCCAGACACCGGCCGAACCCCGTGAGTCCGCACGTCTGCTTCACGTCGGTGACACGCTCGGTGATCGTCACGTGCGGGACCTGCCGAGCCTGTTGTCACCGGGTGATCTCTTGGTCTTTAATAACACCAAAGTCATCCCCACCCGCCTGCGCGGAAAACGGCGAGAAGCCGGTTTAGAAGTGACCCTTCACAAACAGGAGAGCGGCAAGACCTGGTGGGCTTTTGCCCGACCAGCTCGCAAACTCTCGGTTGGCGATAAAATTGATTTTGCAAGGGAATTTACGGCGAACGTATTGGACAAACACACTGGTGGCGAGGTGCTTCTGGGCTTCCAACAAAGCGACGGCGACTTGATAACCATGCTACAACAATATGGAATCATGCCCCTACCGCCGTATATTAAGCGTC
Source organism: Rhodospirillaceae bacterium TMED167 (assembly GCA_002170915.1). The sequence continues at coordinate 5,434 of NHHQ01000034.1, forward strand.
CCAAGGACGGGATCCCGGGAGATGCTGCGGACTATCAAACGGTGTTTGCCGAAAAAGAGGGCGCCGTAGCGGCGCCGACAGCAGGTCTGCATTTTTCGGAAACGCTTCTGAAAATGCTCAACACGGCGGGCATTCAAACAGCCTTTGTGACCCTTCATGTTGGGGCCGGGACATTCCTGCCGGTGAAGGTGGAGGAGACCACTGACCATCAGATGCACAGCGAATGGGGCACCATTCCGGCGGCGACCCTGAAATTGGTCAACGACACCCGGTCAGCGGGAGCGGCGGTGGTGCCCGTCGGGTCCACATCCCTCCGGCTCTTGGAAACGGCGGCGGATGACACGGGTGTTCTTCGGCCCTTTACCGGTGAAACCGATATCTTTATGACGCCCGGGCATCCGTTTAAGATCGCGGATAAAATGATCACTAATTTTCATCTTCCCAAGTCAACGCTGTTCATGCTCGTTGCGGCCTTTGCCGGCCTGAATCGGATGACGGCGGCCTATGGCCATGCCATTCGGAGCGGCTACCGGTTTTACTCCTACGGGGATGCCTGTCTGCTGGAGCGGGGGGAGACATGAGCAGCCTGCCCTTCAAGATATCGGCATGGGACAGAAAAGCCCGAACCGGCCTGCTCTCGACCAGACACGGCGACATCCGNACGCCAGCCTTTATGCCNGTGGGCACGGCGGGCACNGTNAAAGCCATGATGCCGGACGCCGTNGCCGCGACCGGGGCCGACATNCTTCTCGGCAACACCTATCANCTGATGCTGCGTCCGGGNGCNGANCGGGTCGCCAAGCTCGGCGGNCTCCACAACTTTATGAATTGGCAAAAACCNATTCTGACNGACTCCGGNGGATTTCAGGTCATGTCTCTNGCNCAACTCCGCAAANTGACCGAGGAAGGTGTCACCTTTCAGTCCCATCTNGATGGCAGCAAGTACGAACTCACCCCCGAACGCTCGGTTGAGATCCAGCATCTCTTGGACTCCAACATCACCATGGTGTTGGACGAATGCCCGAAGCATGGCCGCCCGAAGTCGGAGATGGCGCATTCCATGGAATTGACCCATCGNTGGGCNCGCCGTTCCAAAGAGGCGTTCCGAGAGCGGGCAGGATATGGAATTTTTGGCATTGTGCAGGGCAACATCTTNGAAGACTTGCGNGAGGAATCNGCCAAAGGCCTGACCGGNATNGGCTTTGATGGATANGCCATCGGCGGTCTCGCTGTNGGTGAACCCCAGAATGAGATGTTCATGACCCTNGACTTCACGGTNCCNCNCCTACCGGACNGACAGCCCCGCTATCTCATGGGCGTGGGCACGCCGGCGGATATTGTGGGNGCGGTCGAACGCGGCGTCGACATGTTCGACTGCGTGATGCCAACACGCTCGGGGCGCACAGGCAAGGGATTCACCCGCNGGGGAGAGCTTAACATACGCAATGCCCGGCACGCGGANGANCCCCGCCCATTNGATGATCATTGCACCTGTCCNGCCTGCCGGGACTTCAGCCGGGCCTATCTCCATCATCTTTTCAAGGCGANNGAAATCCTAGGCCCGGTGCTGCTCACCTGGCACAATCTGACCTACTACCANGACCTCATGGCGGGGCTGCGAAAATCNATCACCGAGGGGANCCTGGCGCTCTTCANAGAACGGTTNCGCACCGACAANAGTGACGGCGACATCGCGCCNCTTTAGGACCCCANAATGATCACTCTTCGTAAANCCNAGNACCGAGGGGTCACNACATTNGACTGGCTGNACNGCCGTCACGCTTTTTCATTTGGCCCCACCGCGCCCTCTGACATCCGGGGNCCCGGCGTNCTCCGNGTTATCAATGAGGACCGNATCGCACCCGGTCGGGGCTTCCNGGAACACCCNCATNAAGATATGGAAATCATTTCNTATCTGCTGTCCGGCGCATTGNCGCATGAGGATACTCTTGGAACCGTGACTGACGTCCAAGACGGCGAGGTTCAGATCATGACCGCGGGCAAGGGCATCCGTCACAATGAATATAATCCAGGTCAAGAAACGGCCAACCATTTCCTTCAGATTTGGATTGTACCGGAGAAGACGGGGCTCATCCCCGGCTACGAACAACGGGTGTTTCCAAGAGCGGAAAAATAAATGCGTGGCAGCTGATCGCCGCTCCTGATGGCCGCAACGGTTCCCTCACCGTCCATCAGCAATCGGAAATGTGGTCCTCGATCGTCACCCCCGGCACCCAGTTAAGCCGCAACCTGGCGGGTGACCGGAACCCCTGGGGGCAGGTTGCCCACGGCCGGGTATCGCTCAACGGTATTGATTTGGCGGCCGGAGATGGCGCTCATTTACATGCAGAGCCCCGGATAGAAGTGAAGGGCCTCGTCACCGAGAGTGAAATCCTGATCTTTGAGATTCCCTCGGCGGAGATGCGCCAGCCGTAACAGCCGGTGCTAGGCCGCAGCCGTGGTCGCTTCACGTTTGCGGATCAACCACCAGACGATGAGAGCCCCCAGCAGTTTGCTAACAGTCATGGCGGCGGCGCCAGCGATGGAGAAATAGCCCAACATGCTCAGGAACACGATGCTGTCGACGGGTGTGCCAAGGACACTGGAATAGATGATTCGCTCCGACAAGGGGCGTTTAGTATAGGTATAAACCGCCCAATCGAGCAGTTCACTGATCAGAAAGGCGGAAGCACTGGCGAGCGCCACCTGCGGTGATGCCATGAAATAACTAAGCACCACTCCCACGCCCATGGCGGCTAAGACCCAATGTCCAACTTCCCGTTGGGCAAAATCACGTGCCACAAAGATGAAACCAACCACCAGCGACACCGGCGGCCACATGGTCCCGCCAGGGAGTTCCACCAGAGGCACCACAGTGAACAACCAGTTCACCAAAACGATCAGGAGGACATAAACAACGGTGTTTAAGTATTTCATCATTGACCCTTTTCGGAAGCAGCACCACGCCAAATATCGGATCCGCATCCTCTTAGCCATATTATGACATCTTGTCGAGAGCCTCACACGGGAATTTAAGCGTCCCCTACCTTGCCCTCATCCGACACCATGGTAAGATTATATTTGATCAGGCCATAAAATTTTTGACCGTTCCCGAGAAACGGCAAACAGGAAAAGAGAAACCATGAGCGAACTCCGGACAGATGTGGTCGATCACCATGTAAATTGGCTCCAGGTGCACCAGGACGGCAAGGCCCTCGTCCGGAAACTCATCGGTAAGGGCGAATGGAAAGGCATTATCGCCGTTACTCGCGGCGGTCTGGTCCCGGCGGCAATCATCGCCCGCGAGATGGAAATCCGGCACATTGATACGCTGTGCATCGCCACCTACGACAAACAGTTCATGGGTGACGTGAACGTCATCAAAAAACCTGATCAAGCCGTTGCTGATGAGGGCGAGGGTTGGCTCATGATTGATGATCTCGTGGATACGGGCACAACCATGAAAACGGCACGCGAATTTTTACCGAAATGCCATGTTGCGACCGTCTACGCCAAGACAGACGGCATTCCGTATGTGGATACGTTTGTCCATGAGGTCCCGCAAAACCATTGGGTCTTCTTTCCCTGGGACACGGAACCGCAGTATGTTGCCCCGCTTGCCGAATCCCCAATCGACGCGGCCTAGATTTCTGGAACATTCTGCTTGCCACGCCGGCCGCAAGCCCGGCGAAACATCAATTACGCCGACGGGGCGCTGGCGTCCTCAAAAGCCTCAGGGCTTCCAAGAAGTATTTGTTTGCGACCGGGCTGGGCAAATAACGCCGCCACCGCAT
>NHHQ01000035.1 GCA_002170915.1 Rhodospirillaceae bacterium TMED167
TGACAAGCCATGCCGCTGTTGTGGCCCGCGGCATGGGGCGGCCTTGCGTCGCCGGTGCGGGTGACATCCGCGTTGATTACCAGGCCCAGAAACTCACAGCCAGTGGTCAAACGGTCAATGCCGGCGATATCATCACCATAGATGGCTCTCGCGGTGATGTCATGCTGGGGCCCGTGGAAACCATCCAACCTGAACTGACCGGTGATTTCGGCATCCTCATGAGCTGGGTTGACGAAGTCCGAACGATGGGTGTCCGCACCAACGCGGAAACGCCGGAAGATGCGAAAACTGCCGTGAAATTCGGCGCTGAAGGCATAGGACTATGCCGGACGGAACACATGTTTTTTGACCCCGCGCGCATCATCAACATGCGTGAAATGATCCTTGCAGGTGACGAAGCCGGCCGGCGCTCGGCACTGGCAAAACTCTTGCCCTACCAGCGTGACGATTTCACCGAACTTTTCAGCATTATGAAGGGCTTGCCGGTCACTGTACGCCTGCTCGATCCGCCGCTCCATGAATTCCTGCCGACTAAGGATGAGGAAATGGAAGAAGTGGCCCAGGCTGCCGGAACGACGGTGGATGAGGTGCGCGCCCGGGCAGCGGCTTTGCATGAGTCCAACCCCATGCTGGGTTTGCGCGGATGTCGGCTGGGGATCATGTATCCCGAAATTTACGAGATGCAGTGCCGGGCCATCTTCGAGGCCGTTGCCGCGGTATCAAACGATTTTGGTAAGACTGTTGTGCCCGAGGTCATGATCCCGCTCGTTGGATCCAAAAAGGAATTTGATATCTTGAAAGAGATGGTTGATCGTGTGGCCATTGACGTGGCGAGCGAAACTGGGATCCAGCTCACCTACTTGACTGGCACTATGGTGGAATTGCCCCGGGCGGCGCTGCGGGCCGGGGAGATCGCCGAAGGGGCGGAGTTTTTCTCCTTTGGCACCAACGATCTGACTCAGACGACATTCGGCCTCAGCCGGGACGACTCTGGTGCCTTCCTTGAGACTTACGTCAACCAGGATATTTTTGAGAAAGACCCCTTTGTCACCATCGACCAGGAAGGGGTGGGCGAACTGGTTCATCTGGCTGCGGAGCGTGGCCGCGCCACACGCCCTGACGTTAAGCTCGGGATCTGCGGCGAACATGGCGGCGATCCTGCATCCGTGCATTTCTGCCAGACCGTCGGACTGGACTATGTGTCCTGTTCACCGTATCGCGTGCCCATCGCGCGTCTGGCAGCGGCCCAGGCGGCGCTTGCCGGCGCCAAGCAAAAGGTGGTCGCCTAACCGCTCGGCATATTTTGGTTAGGCGCTCAGNCCGTGTCGNGGGNCCGGGTTGAAAGTCCTTGTCGGAAAGCCCCGGTCTGGGCTCNGGCCATGATGAGGTGCGGTTAGCGCGGATCGTTTCGGGGCAGGGTGACAGGTTCTCCCAATTCATCCGACATATCAGCGGCGACATAGACGTCCATGACTAGGCGTGCTTCCGCAGGCTTCACCATGACCGGCCGGTCATAAACAATCGCTTCCACGAAATGAATCGTCTCTTCCTGCATGGGGCCGGCAAAGACATGGTCGACCGGTTCGCCCGGCATTGAGGACATCGGATATCTGATGCCGTGCTCCGCTGTGTTTAACTGCACCTCTTTATGGGTGTCGTCGATGGTGAGCGCGCCGTCCGTACACACCACCTCAATCCAGCACTGAGAGTAATTGGGATAGCCCAGAGGAAGGATCCAGCCTGCGCCGACGGTAATTGTCGTGCCGTCATCCATGGTGACCATGATCCACTGGTGGTCCGGCGTCTCGCTGTTTTGCCGAAACAGCTTGCCTGACGTCTGAGAATAGACTTTTACCGGTTTTCTGGGCTGAAGACACCACAAAAGGAAATCCAGATCATGAGTCGCCTCCATAGCCGCCGGCGATAGTTTGGACCTGCCGGTGATTTTCTTTCCCAGTTCCCGGGTCACGTTCCGGCTGACAAGACAAGTGACTGGCTCCCCGGCAAGCTTCTCCTTGATGACTTTGTTCACATAGGCAAACCGGGGTTTAAAGCGCTGGGAATANCCAACNGTGAATTTNAGATTNTTGGCCTCTGCNAACGCGATGAGTTCGTCAGCCTCTTCCAGGGTCGNGGANATCGGNTTTTCGACAAAGACATGCTTGCCCGCTTCAAGGGCNGCTTTGGTCATGGGATAATGCGTGGCTTCTGGCGTCGCTGACACAACAATTGCNTGGATCTCGTCGTTCTTTATCAGATCTTCCCACTGGNCGGTGNACGANGCNGGATTNGTTTCAGCCTTGATTTCCGCCAAACGTTCNGGATTNATTTCGGCAACGTGNAGTTNTTCGATGTNAGGGCTTTTGGCGAGAGCATTTGCTCGGATACCACCCGTCCAGCCGGTACCGATGACACCGATGTTTATGCGATCCATTTTGTATTCCCTGTTTTACGTCCGAGGCGTGATGTGCCCGGCAAAGGTTTGATAAGCGATTTTTCCGTCTACGATGTAAAATGTATCCGTGCCAACATGATATTCATTGTCTTCCGTTCGGGCTCGCCAAAAAATAAAAGCATGATTCCCCGAAACGGACCTTCTCGCCATGTTGAAAGTGGATTCTCCTTTTCCAAATTCTGTCACCAAGGAAGCGAACACCTTTCGCAAGGTTTTGAGGCCAGTAATTTGACCGGTCGGCGTCTCGAGCACGGTGTTTTCGGTGTAGTCAGAGAGAAGGCCCTTCAGGTCCCCCTTACTGAAACAGTCCAAATGGTGGTCGAGAATGATTTCAGTTGATGTCATGACGGTTGCCTCGCTGCGTAGAGCCGAAGTGTAGGGGTTTGGCTCAACGGAAGACAACCCGAATCTTATCCCGCCCGTTATGGGAGTTCCGCGTGCCATCCGGTGCTCATTGATTGCTCGTAAGGTTTTCCAAATTTTCCTGAATTTCGAGCCAGGAATATTCCAGGTCTGCCCGTTCTTTTTTCGTACCTCCCAAAGTTTCTTGCAGGCTGGCAGGGTCTTCTCCACCACTGGCATAAAGATCCGGATCGGCCAGTCGCGCTTCGATGTCGGCAATCTTGCGCGACAGGTCGTTGATTCGTTTTTCGGCCTCCTTGGATTTTTTGCGTAAGGGGGCCAGCTCGGCACGGGCGGCAGCCCGTTGCTGCCTCTGTTCTTTTTTCGAAACTTTACCGGCGCTTCGGTCCGAACTCTGACGCGCCCGACGCCCCTTGCGCGCGTCCAAGAGGCTGCGTTCATAGGCATCAAGATCGTCGTCGTAGGGCAAGCAGGTGCCTTGATCGATGATCCAAAGCCGGTCCGCCACTAAGCGGATCAGGTGCGGATCGTGGCTAACCAAAATGATCGCGCCATCGTACATGTTTAGTGCCTCGACCAGAGCTTCCCGGGCATCAACGTCAAGATGGTTCGTCGGCTCATCCAGCAGCATGAGATGGGGGTGGCCAGAACTCATGAGGCAGAAAAGAAGACGCGCTTTCTCTCCCCCAGAAAGGTCCGACACTTTGGTATCTGCTTTCGATTGCACGAAACCGAAGCGTCCCAATTGGGCCCGCAAACGGGATTCCTGGGCCATTGGAAAGAGCGTGTTGAGATGGTCGTAGGCGGTGGCGCCGGGCTTGAGTTCCTCCGTCTGATGTTGGGCAAAGTAGCCGATTTTAAGTTTCCGTGATTTGATCAGCTTGCCGGATTGCGGTGACAGTTTATCGGCGAGCAGTTTGATGAGGGTGGATTTCCCGTTGCCGTTGGCGCCTAACAGGGCAATCCGGTCATCCATGTCGATGCGCATATTTAGATCACGCAGCACCGTCACGTCCTCATACCCAGCCGATATATTTTCGAGAGCGATCAGTGGCGGAGAGAGCGGGTCCGGCTGAGGAAATTCAAAGCTGAGAGTGGACTCCTCGATGACCGAGGCGATGGGCTCCATCTTTTCCAGCAGTTTGATTCTGCTTTGGGCCTGGCGCGCCTTTGTAGGCTTGTACCGGAACCGGTCTATAAATGCCTGGATACGCTTTCGCTCGGCCATCTGACGCGTGTGCAACTTTGATTGCTGGGAGAGTTTCTCGCGGCGAATGCGCTCGAAGTCATCGTATCCCCCGCTATAGCGGGTGAGTTTTGTATTCTCGAGATGTACGATTTCCTTTACCGCCCGGTTGAGGAGTCCCCGTTCATGACTGACCAACAGAATGCTCCCTTGCCACTTGGCAAGATGCGACTCCAACCACAACACAGCTTCTAGGTCGAGATGGTTAGTGGGTTCATCCAAAAGAAGCAATGTCGGCCGCATGAAAAGCGTTGCTGCCAAGGCGACGCGCATCCGCCAACCACCCGAATAGTCGCCGCAGGGACGGTGTTGAGCGGCCTCGTCAAAACCCAGCCCTGATAAAATGGCAGCGGCGCGCGCCGGCGCTGAATGAGCGTCCATGTCCGCTAATCGCGTGTGAATATCTGCAATTCTCGCGGGATCTGTGGCTGTCTCAGACTCTCGGAGAAGGCTCTCACGCTCTGTATCCGCTGCCAAAACGGTTTCGAGAAGCGAGGCCTGACCCGCAGGGGCTTCTTGTGCAACGGTGCCAATGATCGTCCGGGGTGACATTTCGATTGATCCGTTATCGGGCGTGATGTCTCCTTGGATCAGCCTCAGCAGAGTGGTCTTACCGGTTCCATTGCGCCCAACGAGACCGATTTTTTGGCCCTCCTGAATGCTCAATGTCGCGCGCTTGAAGAGGGCGCGGCCGCCAAGGTAAAAACTTATATTCTGTATTTGGAGCATGGTCGGGTGATAGCACGGGTGATTGGAGCCGCAAAGACCCGAGGCAATTGGTTAACGGGTGGAAAAGAATCGGTTGCCAGCACAGGGAGGGGCAGCTATAAGGCGCCGGTTCTCGGCCTTGGGTCGAAAGCAATAGGGCGGACAGCCCATGAAATATTTCCTTGAGGCAACAGAAGAGGTTCGAGGCCATGGCCATCGAACGTACGTTATCGATTATCAAGCCTGACGCAACGCGTCGCAATTTAACCGGACAAATCAATGCCCGTTTCGAAGAGGCGGGTTTGCAGGTTGTGGCCCAGCGCCGGGTCCGTCTCACGCTTGAGCAGGCACAGGGTTTCTATGCCGTCCACAGCGAGCGGGCGTTTTTTGACGATCTGTGCGGTTTCATGATTTCTGGCCCTGTGGTCGTCCAGGTGCTGGAAGGCGAAGATGCCATCGCGAAAAATCGCGAAATCATGGGAGCAACCAATCCCGCTAATGCGGATGACGGAACCATCCGTAAGGATTTTGCAGAGAGTATTGAAGCAAACTCTGTGCATGGCTCGGACGCTCCGGAAACAGCTGTCCAAGAGATATCTTACTTCTTTAGCGCCCTCGATATTGTTGGCTGACATCAGCCCGAGGGGTTGATGATGGGGGCGCCGGGCGGTCCGGCGCCCTTAATTTTTGCCTGGCCGTTCTCGACCAGAACCCGGCCGTTTGAGATCATGTCAACGGCAAGCGGATAGATGATGTGTTCTTGCTCGAGGACACGGGCGGCCAGACTGTCTGCGTCATCATCCGGCAAGATCGGCACCGCAGCCTGAAGAATGACTGGCCCGTCGTCCATTTCGGGACGGACAAAATGGACTGTGCACCCGGTAAATCTCACGCCGGCGTCAAGCGCCCGCTCATGCGTGTTCAATCCTTTAAAGGATGGCAGGAGCGACGGGTGGATATTGATCAGGCGGTCGACCCATTCATTGACAAACGAGTCAGTCAACAAGCGCATAAAACCGGCCAAGCAGACGCATTCAATACCGGCCTCTGAGAGGGCTGTGTGCAGGGCGCCTTCAAACGCTTCCCGGTCTGTGAAGTCTTTGTGGTTTATGGTTTTTACGGCGATGCCGGCCCTAAGGGCGCGCTCCAGGCCTGCCACATTTGGCACATTTGAGATGACCAGGGCAATTTCTGCTGACAGCGATCCGCGCGCCTGAGCGTCAATGAGCGATTGAAGATTACTGCCGCGTCCGGAAATTAAGACAGCAATCTTCAAGACCAGGCATCCTCTAAATCATACAGTGCAACACGTGGATCATCTGCAGTCACGCTGGTGACTTCACCAATTGGCGTTGCGATCTCTCCCGCATCTCGCAAAGTTTTCAGAACATCGGCGGCATGGTCCGGCGATACGATGACGATCATACCGATGCCGCAATTAAAGGTCCGATTCATCTCGGTTAAATCGATGTTTCCGCTGCGCCTCAGCCAGTTAAAGACGGGGGGTACGTCCCAAGATTTGGCGTAGAACGCCGCACCAAGACCGTCTGGTAGGATCCGGGGGACATTTCCGATAAGGCCGCCGCCCGTGATATGAGCGAGGGCTTTAACATGGCCAGTTCTGATCGCTGTGAGACAGCTTTTCACATAAATCCGGGTGGGTAAGAGAAGGGCTGCGCCAAGATCCCCGGCGAGCGCTTCTTTGGGGTCGAAGGGCGCGGGATCGGTGAGGGAAAGACCTTCTTGTTCTAAGATCTTCCGTACAAGGGAAAACCCATTCGAATGAAGCCCGCTGGAGGCCAGCCCGATTATCACATCATGATTTTCAAGGTCCTGGCACGGCAGGAGGGACCCTCGTTCCGCTGCGCCGACGGCAAATCCGGCAAGATCATAGTCTCCGGGCGCATACATGCCGGGCATTTCCGCAGTTTCGCCTCCGAGCAGGGCGCATCCCGCCTGCTGGCATCCGTGAGCGATGCCCTCAACGACGTGACCTGCGGCCGATGGATCCAATTTTCCAGTGGCAAAATAATCCAGGAAGAAGAGCGGTTCTGCCCCTTGAACGACCAGATCGTTGACGCACATGGCCACGAGATCAATGCCGACCTCGGCATGGCGATTGGCCACGTGGGCAAGCTTGAGTTTGGTGCCCACCCCATCTGTCGCGGCGACTAGGATTGGATCTTCGAACCCTGCCTCTTTCGGATCGAACAGCCCGCCAAATCCTCCCAGTGCCGAGGCGACGCCGGCTCTGGATGTGCTCTTGGCAAACGGCTTAATGCGGTCGACAAACGCGTCCCCGGCGCTGATGTCCACGCCGGCATCTTTGTAGGACAGGGAGCCCCTTGTTTCGTCAGCTTGACCGGAAATTGCTGTTACCCCTGACTGATCGTGGTAAGTTGGAACCCAAGTTACAGAAAGTATAACACGAGTCCAGGGCCGTTTGGCATGAGACTATCTGAGGTAAAATCCATGACTGAAACTGGCGGCGCGGCGTTGGCCTCCGGCATGATCCGACGGGCCAGTTACCTGGCGTTTACTACTATATTTCTTTGGTCTGTATTAGGCCCCGGACTGGGATCCGTTCTGGGGTCAGGACTGGTGTATGCTCAGCAAAATAAGGCATTCACGATCGTCAGTGTCAATGTAGACATAACGTCGAAGTCCTCCGTCGATGCGCGCCAGAAGGCGCTGGCTTACGGCCAAAGACAGGCATTTGAACGCCTCATGCGCCGAATCGTGATCTCGGGTGATCTGGCCAGGGTGCCCAAATTGACTAAATCTGAAATCGATGAATACGTTCTGGACTTCGCCGTTGCGAATGAGAAGAACTCGCCCATTCGCTATCTCGCGGACCTGACCTACCGGTTTAAGGCGCGAGACATTCGGGGACTGCTCCGGGGCCTAGAGATCAGATTTGCAGAAACACTCAGTAAGCCAGTACTGTTGTTGCCGGTCTACGAGGCTGCTGCAGCCAAATTTCTTTGGGATAATCCGAATCCATGGAGAAAACACTTGGCTCAGCAAACTCTCAGCGATGGGCTGGTGCCCGTTATTTTACCGGTGGCAGATCTTCGAGACATCGGTCTCATTGGGGCTGAGCAAGCCGTTGCTGGCGATGAGCCACGGATCAAGGCGATTGGTCTTCGCTATGGCGTCGATACGGTCATGGTTACCCACGCTACACTCTCTGCGGGAGCGGGTGGAAGTCCGGCTTTGCGCGTGGATGTCATCAGCTACGGGTCGGATAAACGGGCAGGTAAGTTGGCATTCTCCGCGGGCCAAAGACGGGATGAGTCAATTGAAGATTTGATCCAGCGCGCCGCCCGCCTGACGGTTGCAAAGATTGAAGACCGATGGAAGGAAGACAATCTTTTGCAATTCGAGCAAGATGCTGTGCTGGCGGCGGCAGTCCCTATCCGTAGCCTGACCGAATGGGTTGAGGTCAAGCGGAGGTTGAACCGTATTGCTGTCATTCAGAAATTGGATTTGGTATTATTCTCGCGAAATGAAGCCCGCATCAATATCTACTATCTGGGCGACGAAGAGCAGTTGTCACTGGCTCTGGCCCAAGCGGATATGCAATTGCGTCAGGACGAGGGTAATTGGGTATTGCAGCTCAAGGGCTTAGCCGGGCGGCAGGGAGACCAGTCCGGTGAACCGCCGGGCGAAGAGGGGCGATTATCCCCGCGTCGGAGGAGCCAGCCGTGAGCCCTAATAACATCTTTCTGAACCTCCCCAATTTAATTAGCTTTGCGCGTTTGCTGTCTGTGCCTCTGACAGTTTGGTTGATCCTAAATGAAATTCACTTGGCAGCTTTTTGGGTTTTTATCACCGCGTGTATCAGCGATGCAGCCGATGGTTTTATTGCTAAAAAGTTTCATTTGCAGACAGAGCTTGGCCGGTATTTGGATCCCCTTGCCGATAAGGCTTTGCTGGTCAGCGTCTTTGTTACTTTAGGGCATGTGGGGCTCATGGACACGTGGCTTGTCATCCTTGTTGTGTTTCGGGATGTGCTTATTGTTTGCGGTGCCGTGCTGAGCCACCTCCGTCACCAAAATCTGTCCATGCGGCCCAAGCTGGTGAGTAAGATCAACACATCTGCCCAATTCCTCCTTGCTGCAACAGTCATGTTCATGTTCGGGGACGGCATTTCAAATGCTCTGATAATTGGTATGATGTCCTACCTCGTCGCAACCACGACACTGGTATCGGGAGCGGCATATGTGATTAGTTGGGGTCAGCAGGCTGCCGAACTGGAGCCCGGAGAATGACCAGGGAAAAAAGATTTTGGTCTTGGGTTGGAATCGTCGCGGTTCTGGTAGGATTAATATTTGTGTTCAGGTCCGTCCTGATGCCTTTTGTCGCTGGTGCCGTGATTGCCTACTTCCTGGACCCGGCGCTCGACAGAATGGTGAAAAAGGGCATGTCCCGGTTGTTCGCGACCATTTTGGTGACGGGACTGTTTTTCGCCATTGTGGCCTCCGTGATTATTTTGATTGTACCGCTGTTGCAGGCCCAGTTTGTTGGATTTGCAAAAGTGCTGCCATCGCTGATCGAAATGGCGACGCAGTATCTGACCCCTGTACAGGAACTCTTTCGAGAGAAGTTGACGTCTGAACGAATTGCGGCGTTGAAAGACGCCACGAAGACGCTCGGCTCTGAATTGGTGAGCTGGATATTAGAGTTGCTTAAAGGTGTGTTTGACGGCGGTGTGGCGTTCTTTAATCTTCTGGCGCTGGTATTTATCACTCCATTAGTGAGTTTTTATCTGCTCCGGGACTGGGACGTCATTGTAGTTAAAATTGATCAATTGCTGCCCAGGGATCACGCCGAGACCGTTCGCGGGATTATCAAGGACGTTGATGAGACGATCGCGGGATTTGTCAGGGGGCAGGGCGTTGTCGTGCTCTTCCTAGCGGCATTTTACGGTATTAGTTTAACCCTTACAGGTCTAGATTTTGGTTTGCTGGTAGGCATTGGGGCGGGTCTCATCTCTTTTGTTCCTTATTTTGGCATGCTGATAGGATTGGCCATCAGCCTAACGATCGCGGTTGTTCAATTCGGCGAATGGGTGCCGGTGGTATTTGTTCTGGCGGTCTTCGGATTAGGACAAATTGTGGAGTCATTTTACCTGACGCCAAAGCTGGTCGGCGAGAGTGTCGGTCTGCATGCACTTTGGGTAATTTTTGCATTGATGTTGGGGGGCGCGCTATTCGGTTTTACAGGCGTTTTGCTGGCGATTCCCGTGGCCGCCACGATTGGCGTGCTGATCCGGTTTTTTCTGGCCCGCTATTTAGACAGCGCCCTGTATTCAGGCCGTCATACGACCACGTCAATCTCAGACGCTGAAGACAAATAGTCGTGTCAGAAATCCGTCAACAGGTCTTTGATTTTGCGGTGCGCGCGTCGTTGGGCGGAGAAGACTATTTGGTCGGCCCTTCGAACCGAGACGCCGTGGCGTGGCTCGATAAATGGCCAGACTGGCCCGGTCCGGCGTTAACCATCCACGGCCCAGCCGGGTGTGGAAAGTCGCATATCGCCAATGTTCAACTGGCCCGGTGCGCCGGTGTCTTGGTCACACCGGCCCTGCTCAAAGAGGGTGGATTGCTGGACATCTTGGAGCGAGCCTCACATTGTGTTGTGGACGACGCCGATGCTGGATTTGAGGAAGAGGATCTATTGCATCTTTACAATGGGCTTGCCGCCGCAGGCGGCACCCTTCTTTTGACCGCGAAAATGTCGCCTGCGCGCTGGAACAGCGGGTTAAAGGACTTGGATTCTCGTTTAAAGGCGGCAGCGTCTGTTGAAATCCGGCAGCCGGATGACGACCTTTTGAAAGCCGTGCTGGCTAAGCAATTCTCTGACCGTCAATTGCTCGTGGATCAGGACGCGATTTCATATGCTGCGAAAAGGATGGAGCGGTCGCTGGCGGAAGTGCGGTCCATTGTTGACGGAGCAGATAAACTCTCCCTGGTGGAAGGCCGCAAGGTCACGATGCCGCTCATCCGGGATCTGCTTGCCGTCACCTCAACCGGCTAAACCGGGTTTATTTTCTCGCCGGCAGGCGGCGTCCCCCTGAATTTCGCGTGGCTACGAGAGGGTAAGCAAGGATTGTCCTCCGGTCCCAAACCGCAATTGTTTTGCCTCGGAATGGATGCGTGAACTCGGGTTTGTCGTGGGCTTCAAGTTTATCGTAATACGAAATGATCTTGGCTTTGGGATGGTCTTCAAGCCAGTTCACCACGTTCCCTTGGCCGGTCACAGCCACGGGTTTTGTCAGGCGTCCCAGGAAGTTAAATTGGCCGTGGTATTTACCGAAGTTGGCGACGGCAATGCCCTGTTTTTGTTGGTCTGCCACATAGGCCGCAACAGGCTGCATGTCATAGGCTCTGCTCAGCGCCGGTCTGGCGACTGCGTGAATGATCCAAATCGTGGCCGCACTGGTTGCGGCAATAGACAGGAGGCGGCTGATCCCCTCTTGTGGCGGGCGCCAGAGCAGCACCAGTGTGATCAAAAATAGGGGGCCGGACCAGATCCGGGTGGTGGGGTCCACCCAAACTGATTTATCCGCCGCCGCCCCAATCTCCGGCGCGAACAGCAGCACAGTTGCGAGCAGCAGCGACACCAATGCGAACGGCAGAACATCGAGCCGTCCACGAATAAAACTGCCCTGTGCGTGCATGACGATCAGGTAGGAGACAAGGAGCGCTAGCGCGGGGAACATGGGCAATAGGTAATGAGGCCGTTTGCCGCTGACAGCGCTCAGGATGACGATCGTGGCAATGGACCAAATAAGAGTAAGACGAATGCCTCTGTCTGGAGAGCGCGCCGCGCTGGGATCTGCTGTGCGAAAGAACCAAGCTTTTTGCCAGGCAGTTTTCCATAATGTCGGCCAAAGAAGCCACGGAAGAACGAGGCCGGGCAGCACCGCAAGATACCACCAAAATGGTTTGCCGTGGGCGAAGGAGCCGACAACCCGGCCCGCTGATTGTCCCCAAAAAATTGCATTCCGGTAGTCTTCGCCGCCAGAGAACCCGGCGGGGATCGCCCACCCCAAGGCTAATACGGCGCCGCCGACGGTGGCAAGGATGAGCCCGGCATACCACTTCACCGCGTTGAGGGGAGCGGCGCACCAGTAAGGTGAAAAGAGGGCT
>NHHQ01000036.1 GCA_002170915.1 Rhodospirillaceae bacterium TMED167
TTGAGAGCCGCTCCATTGCCGTGGACATCGCACGGTCATTGCGTTGGATAGCGTCCCGCGCAATCATTGAAGAAGTGTTTGTGTTGATTACTGTCATTTCGTCATTCTCCTAGTTGTCTGGACTACTGAAGTAGTGACAAGACAGTCTGTTTGACTTGGTTCGCCTGGGCGAGCATCGCGGTACTAGCCTGCGCTATGATTTGCGTCCGAGCCAACTCACTCGTCTCAGTCGCATAATCCGCATCGGCTATCTGACTTTTAGAAGCTGCCGTGTTGGTTGCCGTACTAGAAAGATTATCCGATGCGTGACCTAATCGTGACATATAGGCACCGTACTTAGCCCGCTCCGCTGCCGCCCCGTTAATAGCGGCATCTAGCTGCGTGATTGCCCAACTTGCATTTGCCGCGGTGTCAATATTTATGAACGCTCCATCTAGCGTCCCGTCACTGCCGCCCCAGTACAATACCGCTGTACCGAAAGCACCATCATTCGTACCGTTGGCGTTAACGTCCAGAGCAGCATAGTTAGTTCCAGCAGCCGCCGTTACTTCCTCCGCATGTTGAACGGTTGGCACCCATGACTTAAGTTCTAAACTCATACTTTGAGAGGCTGAAGTCCCAATCTGGATCGCCTTCGTTTGCTTTACAGCGTTAGATGTAAACGTACTATTCCCATCTAAAATCGTCGATCCATTCCATTCGGTATTTTTAGCTATTCTTGTGATCTCCGACATTAGCGCCTGAAATTCAAGATCAAGCGCATCCCTATCCGTAGCGGAATAAGTACCACTACCCGCTTGGACAGCGAGCTCCCTCATTCGAGTGAGGATATTAGAAATCTCTTTTGTAGCTCCCTCCGCCACCTGAAGCATGGAAATTGCATCGTTGGCATTGCGAGATGCCTGATTAAGCCCAGAAATTTCCGCGCCCATGCGAGCTGAAATTGCTAGACCCGCGGCATCATCCTTAGCAGAGTTAATCCTCAAACCGGTGGATAGACGCTCCATGGCCCGGGACATCTCCCTCTCGTTCGTTTTAATAGCTAAAGCAGAAATATTAGCTGCCGTGTTTGTGTTGATTACGCTCATGACTCTGACCTCATGTAGTAATAATTAAGTGATTTTTGAAATATAAAAGAGCGTTTAATTTAGCGCGCTCAGAACCCCATTCGACACAACGATGTGAAGCATTAATTTTCCGATCTATTCCCTAATGTTACAGACAAGCTAGACAGAGAATTTTTAGACGCTTAAATGAAGGACTCCAACCATGTTAAATTCGAATTACTTAACTATCCGACGAGTAGAATCAGCACGAATATTCTCCATCGAAAAATTAACGTGAAATTATTAAAGTCTTTAGCTCACATTCCGATTGGTATTTTGAACCGAGCACACTTACCCACTAGGATACATTTTCGAATAGAGCGAGTTGCTTTTTTAGGTCGGTATTTGGCCAATTAAGCAATATTACGAGAACATTAGGAAAGGAATAGAACTCATGAACGCATTGAACCGATCAGCACTGAAGGCCTACAGCCACGTAAAAACTAATGCTGTTGCAGAGTACGCGGATAGCCGTGAGTTAGTGGGCATGCTCTTTGAAGGAGTTCTCGATAACTTATGCAAGGCGGCGCATGGTTTTGAAAGCGGTGATTTGGCCATCCGCGGGGAAGCAATCACGAAGGCTCAAAACATTCTTTTTGGACTTCGCTCCACTCTTGATCATAACCAGGGCGGCGAAATTGCTCGACTTCTGGATTCGCTTTATGATTATTGCATACGTAGGCTCACACAAGCTCATGCGCAAAATGAGTGTGAAGCTATCCAAGAAGCCAAGGTATTGATTGGTCAGATAAGTGAGGCTTGGTCTGAGATGCCCGAAGTCGGAAGGTTTTCTGGTCAATAGTTTGGACTCGAGACATGCTGTTCCTTGTATCTTGGTCCATCACTTATTCATGTAAATGAATGACTAACTAGTATCTGTATCAGTTGTATAATTCTAGGACAATGTCGGCCCGCGAAATAAATCTATCACTTATATAAATAGCTTTAGCCTAAAGCCTCTGTATAGATTTTTTTAAAATTATATACAAAAAAGGAGTTGTGCATCTGCGCTGAGTTTTTGCTTCCATATTAGCCGTAGTCACTGTGCTTTATTTGGCGAGACCCTCCTTATCTTCTCCACTTCTAAAAAATTATGAAGCGCATAACTGACAAACTGTTATTGCTGCTAAATTTAACAGATGTATATATTTTGTCTTCATCTGTGCAACATAGCCACCGATTTATTTGGCCTAGGCAATGACTTAAAGTACGCGAAAAATCGCGCACTTCCGCTTGCATACAGCCCTATAACTCTAACATCACGTCACCGAAACAAAATTTATTCCAAGAATCTCATTAGCATCCTGCGAGTGAGAAAATTTACCATATTTTTAATCGCTTTCCGCTTCTCTCGTCTCGGTTCATACCCTAATTAAAGGGTTCACTAAACTTCCGGCTTTGCACTTTTACTACTATTCCTCGTTTCGACGCTGAAATGGTCTTTCTTGGCATTTTTGACATATCGAGGGCAAGGGGGACTCCCCAAGCATACTGCTACGCAATTCTTGAGCAGCGTCACTCTGAATCATAGTTTCAATCGACGAGTCACGGATATTACCAACTTTTAACTCACCATCATGATCTAAATCGCATAGTGTTACATCGCCATTCCAAAGAACTCCTACATTAGTAAATGGTTTAGAGCAATATGATGATTGACGCGTTGGTTGTAAGTCAAATTGGTCACTTACACGGGTATTTGCGAATGTAAAAGCTCTCCAAAATTTCAAAGTAATTCCCTGCTGCAACAGGTAAGAGGTATTGGAATAATTATTTCCCCGTGTCACATCTTCTATGTTGAGATCTTGACGGTTGAAAGGAGGAATACCAAGCTCTCGTTCAATCTCCGCAACAAATTCATACCACTCCTGCAAGATGGAGCCAGCTTCATTTGAAGTCCCGATAATATTGACGTTTGATGCTGTGTTCTGTGTAACCATGACTCTTATTGTTATGCTACTCTTTGTCTGCACACCTTCCGCTAAACGTTTCATGTATTCACGAACTAATGAGCGAAGGTTACTCGTATATCGATCCCACGATAGACCAACGTCGCCTCTAAAATGATAGGTCTCTTTTGTTGGCGTCATATGACTGGCAATTAATGTGCCGTATAAAGAGTCCAATATTTTCGAAATGTTTTTATCAACAAGAGTACTGATATTTGTAACTAGATCAGTCTTTATATTTTTTGATGCACCAAACTTTAGAATCTCAATTAATTGAGGGTGTAAAGTTGGCTCACCCATTAGATGAAGATTAACTACATTAGCGATTTTCTTATCAGCGCTCTCTTCATAGAGTCGCTTAACAAGCTCTAAATCCATGTAACCCAAGCTGCGCTTCTGATCGTCCGATGGACAGAAAGAACAATGGAAATTACACTTATTTGTTAGTTCGAAATAAATGCTAGTAATAGCCGGAGAAAGCACATAGTCACCCATTGGGCGAATGCCGGTGCGATTAGCAAATGCTTGCCGGAAACATGAAACAGACTCTTCATCTCTCCCTAACCCCTTAAGAACGTTTCCTAAGTTGCTATGGGCTTCGGTATAGTCAGGCTTCGACGCTATTGCTCTTGAATAGCTTGCTTCAGCCTCGTCTAATCTTCCTAATTCTTCGAGCATAATACCCAAATTGTTGTGAACTTCGGCAAGGTCAGGTTTCAACGTTATTGCTCGGCAATAGCTTTCTTCAGCCTTGTCATATCTTCCTTGCTCTTTCAGAATGCTACCCAAATTATAATGGGCGATGGCATAATCAGACCTACACGCTATTGCTTGAATAAAACTTTCTTTAGCTTCCCTTAATCTTCCCAGTTCTTTAAGTGTGTTACCCAAGTTGTTGTGCGCTTCGGCATCCTTTGGCGCTAATTCAACCGATTTTTGACCAGCAGTAAGTGACTCATTAGCCCTTCCTACTTTCCTCAATATAGTGCCAAGAGCTTTCCAAGCAAATTGATGCTGAGGAAATTTTTGCGTTACTATTAAGGCTAGTTTCTCCGCCTCGAGATACCTCCCATTCTGATAGTAGTCCAGTATAAGGCGAATCTGTGCTTTTGGCGGGTCTTGAGTGTTGGTGTGATTTTTTGATTGAAGAAGTAATGCTTTCAGTTTCTTATGATTAAACCCTTTTTTTGCTGCCTTTTTTACCATTTTTTTAGCAGACTTCAGCTGATTGGTTTTGACAAGAGCATCAACATAACTATGCCAAAATATTTCTATATTCGGATCGGATTCAAGAGCTGTTTGAAATAGACGCAACGCTGTATTAGGTTGGTTGCTAGCCACTGCCAATATACCTAGATTATGGTTGGCGTCAGGGTGTGCTGGTTGAGACTGCAAGATTGCCCGATAAAAATCTTCAGCTTCTTGAAATCTGCCCTCTTTATGTGCCGCAACCCCCTTCTGCAATACCTGTTCAATCGTCTGCCCCATTAATAGAACATGTACGGCGCTATTCTCAGCAATTTTCTCTTCCACCTGAAACATCAATCATCTCCAACTAATCGTAGTTTGGGAGTAAGCAATTAACAGGCCAAGATTAATAANATCATATAAATCAGTGTCATATAAAGTTACAGAGGGTAGTNCAACTTGTTTACTTCATGATCTGTCATTTACCTTACACCCGCAAAATAGGCGAAGATCTTACATTCTTCTTGATGAATTGCTTTTGTGGCCGTATCGCCAGGGAGATTGTATGAAATGGCTTATGCGCGGGCATGGGGTCCATGTGTTATCACATTACATGGAGGTTTTGGCGTCTTTTGCTAAGCTCAAGAGTTATGTGGGGATTTAGGGACTTTTTAGAGTGGGCATCCAGATCGCTCACTTCAGGTGGTTTTGCTTGCTCTATTATTCACCGCTCAGGATTTTTTTATCATAATTATCTTTCGAAGTACCTCTAATATCTTCCAAGTTCTTTGCGAATTGGCTTGGAATTAATCCTATCTGCTCAGCTTCAACCGCATAGTGATCTGTAATACTATCCCTTGCCGTTAGTATTCCATAAGGCCCAGAAGGCATATGGAATAGTTCTTGATCTACGATTAGGTGGTCCAATATGTGCTCTCTACCACGAAGATCCAACACATGCTCTAATTTCAGATTACCTAATCCCTTCCCTATTCCTCCGAGTGAAACGTCCGTTGCACCAAAACCAGCATTACCAAGATTGCGGTAATTAAAGTACGCTTTTCCTGTATGATCATGCAAGTGCAGTCCCGGTATCAGTCCTTTTTCTTTTATCAGTTTCGTGAATCTCTGAAACATCTCCAAGTTCCCGACTAGGTCTAGGCCGCCATGAGTATCAGCAAAATACATAAAATCCGCATTTNTTTGAGCGGCTGCGTCACATGCAAATNCTAAATCATTTTCATCATAGTTGGTTATGTTAAAAACATTTATGCTCAACTTACAACCGGTGTATTTTTTCAGTTCCTTTACAAACCTACATCCTTCTGCAATATCCTCTTTACGCAAGCAAACTCTAATTAACTCTAGCTGAGGAAAATCTATATTTCTTGGAAAATCATCAACATTGTGAGAACAGTAATGATAATCGACCATGATCGAAAGCTTTTTCCTCGACATCGCGCATACCAAGGCAAGCAGTTGTTCATCGATAGAGTAAAATGCACCATCAAACTTACCAGCCTGCTTCCAATATCCTAATTCTACAAAGTCTATTTCCTGAAATGCGTTAATGGACTGCAAATATCTGCTAACAAACTCATATGGCCAATTGAAGCCATTTTGATGCCCACCATCTCTGAGAGTTACATCTATAAATTTCAGCATCAGTTTCCAAATCTCCTCGCAAACTCTAAATCTCCAAAGTTATCAACCTCAATGGCTTGCATATGATCTAGCGGAAAAAAAAGCAATGGTTCAGGCAACCGATTTCGTTGATCCAAGATATCTCCCGCTTTGGCGATGAAGAAGGCACCTTTAGAAACCAATATCGGCGATAAATCTTGTGTACGCTGTACCCGG
Organism: Rhodospirillaceae bacterium TMED167; assembly: GCA_002170915.1. The sequence continues at coordinate 6,104 of NHHQ01000036.1, forward strand.
TCAGTACAAAAATTAACTGGCATTGCTTCAGTAGCTCGCTTCAACCATACAAAATCTTGAAGCCGATGGACTGAATGGATAGACTTTGAGTTAGGATCTTTTTGAAGCATATCAATCGCGTCAAGTATTGTTTGTTTTTTGAGAAATGGGGATGTCACGTGCGTTAGCACCACCACCTCAGATCTCTCGACTGTTTTACAGAAATCAAACAGCATATCTTCGACGGGACTGGAGTCCACATTTTCGTCATTTTCCCAGTCAATATGCTTTTGGAGTCTTTCAATTACTTTTATTGATTTTAGGTTACTGCTTCGCAATTGTTTTATAAATTTTTGACTATCCGTATTGACTGTAACATCGAGGCCTTCTAATTCAGAAAGCAAATGCCACCACAAAGGGTTCCCGTTAACATTGGCAAAATTCTTATCAGGTACTCTCTTGGAATCTTCTTTTATTATTGTAAATATTTTCACGTAAATTATAACCACTAGTGGATGTTGTCTGTAATTCCGGCTTTCGCATGAAATTTAATTCGAAAATACACTTATATTTACAAGCAAATTTATCCGTTACTCAGAAGGAAGGTTAGCTCTAGGTAAAAAATTCAAATCACTTAAATAATTAACGCTTTCATTATCATTTTTTTGATGCGCAGCTTTCAACTTTCGTTAAAATATTTATCCCTGTGCATAACAATAAAGCAAATGGCAGCATCTCGCACCAGATTGTTCAGCAGCCTAGTTCAATTATTTCCTCAAAATATCTGTAAATTTTTAAGTAGCAGCGTTTTTTAATTTATGGACCTCCTCTGCAATAGAGTTAAATACATTATCCCAAGACTCCCATGTATCTCGATGGAACATTTCGACAGACGAACAGACCGGATTAGTTAAAACAGTATTAAAAATACTTTGCCGCCAATTAGCAACTTTAGTTGGTGTTCCAACTCCTGATGAGAATATCATTGGGGTTACCTTTGTTGATACGACCATATCAAGTGCAGCACAAAGTGCGGCCACATCATCGACGTCATTGTACTGATCCAAATCATCAAAGTTGTGTACAGTCACCCCATATTTTTTTTCAATCTCGGTCAAATCATCTACAAAGCTTGTATACTGAAGATTGATAAAAGTAATACCAGGGATCGTTAGCACGGTAGACCAGTCAGAAATTGGGGGATAGTGCTTAAGACGGAAGGGAGATACCTCAGAACTTTTCCAGCTGATACCAACATAAGGGCCTTTTCCTATAGAGCTTAGACGGTCTCGCCAAAATTTTATTCGGACCGGATTTGGAATCAGATACGCACCAATATTTGAGTTTTGACCAATGTATGGGATGAAGTGCCTGTAAAGACTTCCCATCGGTAGGTGAAAATCAAAATCTTCTCGCTCTGAATCCATACTCCAGTCTTCGGGCTTGATTTCAATATTTGGAAAAGAGCGCGCCAACAGAGAAACAATTTTTTCCTGACATTCCAAGATTATGTGCCCAGCAAGCGAAGTCATAAGAGGCAAGCAGGACGACCAATTTATTGTATCTCCAATTCCCTGCTCGGACCAAAGGAGAACTCTTTTCCCTTGCAGGCTTTCTTGCCCATTCCATACAGGCTGTTGGAATTGTCGACTCTTTAACTTGGTTTTGGCCACTTTCCAGCGCCACTCATACTGATCCAGCCCCTCTTTCAATCTACCACTATTGAGGAGTGTGAAACTTAAATTTTTATGCGCTCCGGGATGGTCAGGCTCCAAAGCTATTGCCCGCTTGAAGCTTGCTTCAGCTTCTTTTAATTTCCCTTGTTCCTGNAGCGTGCTACCCAAGTTGTAATGAGGTTCAGCAGCATCAGGTTGCAACATTATTGCTTGAGTATAACTAGCTTCAGCCTTGTCTAATCTTCCTAGGTCTTGCAGCATGTTACCCAAATTATTGTGGGCTTTAGGATCTGCAGGTTTCAAAGCTATTGCTTGTGTGTAGCGTACCTCAGCTTCTTCTAATCTTCCCAGCTCTCTAAGCGTGTTAGCCAAGTTGTAATGGGCTTTGGCATAGTTAGGTTTTAACGCTATTGCTCGCGTGTAACTTATTTCAGCTTCGTCTAATCTTCCTAGTTCTCTTAACGTAGCACCCAAGTTGCAATGAGCTTCGGCATAATCAGGCCTCAACGCTATAGCTTGCGTGTAGCTCGCTTCAGCCTCGCTCAATTTTCCAAGTTCTCTGAGTGTAATACCTAAAATGTAGTGAGCTTGCGCATCTTGGGGCGCCAATTGAACAGACATTTGGTTGGGCACTAATGACTCACCAGTTCTGCCCGTTTTCCCATATACGGCGCCGAGCACCAACCAACCAAACTGATGCAGAGGGAATTGTTGAGTCATGGACAATGCTCGCTTTTCCGCATCGCCATATCGTCCAATTTGATAATCTTCTAGAAGACTATTTATTTCTGACTCAGAAGGGCTCATGGTGTTTAAGCTGAATCTTTTTGTCTTACTATGTTTTTTTTGTTCCGATAACTTCTTGCGCTTTTCTGTTAATTTAAGGCTTTTCTTTTGTTCGGCTGATTTAGAGTTTTTTGTCATATCAATACTCTATAAACTTCATTTTGCAATTTTACGCTTTATGAGCCAAGAGACTTCTGTAGGGCTTGATTTGTTACTTTTAATATTCAATTGAATCTCTCATTTTCCATAAAGCCTTCTCAAAATTATTAGCGAACCTTGGTACGTCGTACATCGGCGTCTTTAGCAAGTTTTCCCGCAAACTCCGGCGCAACATCTCGAGTGCGTTCAAGTCAGAAGAGAACTCGATAGCTTTTGAAATATAGTCCTCANTGTCTACGGCTATCCAATCTGACAGATTGGTATTATGGGCTATCGACTCCCCTAAGTGAGATAGGAAATAATTGCCCTTTTTAGCAATGACAGGGACACCCATCCATAGTCCCTCAACACTGGTTGTTCCCCCGCCATAAGGAAAAGGGGATAAGGCTATATCTACACGGTGGTAGCTTGTCAGGTATTCNCCACGATTCGACCTCCCCTCAAGTAATAATCTTCCTTCATCAATGCCATAAGTAGCAAATCTTTTCAGAATTTGATCACGACCTGCTTGGTAGCCAAGTCTTTTATCCTTCAAAAACAACTTAGAATTTGGAATTGCATGAAGGATATTTGCCCGAACGGAAATTACTTCATCCGTCATCCTTGATAAGCTATTGAAACACCCAAATGTTAGGAACCCATTTGCTTTNGCAGGAAGTGGACNAACGGCGAAATTTCTTTCTGGCGGAGTAAAACATAGGTAACTATCAGGCAACTGCCATATCTTTTCAGTAAAATGATGAGCTTCCGATTGAGGAGTTACAAAAGGGTCGCCAATTATATAGTCTATCTCCGGCAAGCCAGTGGAGGCAAAATATCCGAGCCAAGCAATTTGGATCGGAGCAGGCTTCCAACCAAAGACGGGTAGCCTATTGTGCAGCGTGTGTCCTGAAAGATCTATCAGAATATGGATGCCATCATTATGTATNGTTAGAGCAGCATCCTTATCTGATTTACCTGATAAAGATGTCCATGAATGGAAAATGCCCTTAAGTCTGCTTGTTACCTCCCCAGAGGAATTGTTAGTTTCGTAGGCGTAGAGTTCAATCGAGGATGATTGGAGTTGAACNAGNAGTCCCTCGAGGAAATAGCCTACTGGGTGCTCTTTGAAGTCCCCAGAGACAAACCCAACTCTCAGTTCAGTAGGACTTTTGCTAATGGACCAAGTTGAGTATGGTGAGCTTTTTTGCTCAGCCACTATATCCGCAAAGCCTTGCAAATCTTTTAAATTACTAGATTCATCAAATTTCATTGATGCTTTAAAAAATAGGAGATTGCTGTGGGCTTCAACAAACTCGGGCTTAAGCGCTATCGCCCTCCTAAAGCTTGCTTCAGCCTTATTTAATTTTCCTAATTCTTTAAGAGCATTGCCCAAATTGCTGTGGGCTTCTGCATACTCAGGCTTCAACGCTATCGCTTGCTGATAGCTGCTTTCGGCTTCATCTAATCTTCCGAGCTTTCTAAATATGATTCCCAAGTCGTTGTGGGCTTCAGCATAGTCAGCTTTNAATGCNAGCGCTTGCTTATAGCTATTTTCAGCTTCATCTAATCTTCCAAGTTTTTGAAGCGTAATACCCAAGTTGTGGTGTGCCTCAGCCAAGTGAGGNTCCAAAGCTATAGCTTTTCTGAAGCTTTCTTCAGCTTCGTCTAATCTTCCTAGTTCNTGTAAAGTTATACCCAAATTACTTCGGGCNGCAGCATAGTCAGGTTTCAACACTATCGCTTGCCTATAGCTTGTCTCAGCATCGTCTAATCTTCGTAGTTCTTTGAGCGTGACACCTAACTTGTTGTGGGCCTCGGCATAGTCAGGTTTCAACGCTATTGCTTGTGAGTGGCTTGCTTCTGCTTCGACTAATCTTCCAAGCTCTTTTAGAGTGTTACCCAGGTTACTGTGGGCTTCTGCATAGCCAGATTTTAGTGCTATTGCTTGTGCGTAGCTTGCTCTAGCTTCGTCTAATCTTCCTAGTTCTTTTAGAGCGTTGCCCAAGTTGTTGTGGGCCTCAGCATAATCAGGTTTCGACATAATAGCTTGCCTAAAGCTTGCCTCAGATTCTTCTAATCTTCCAAGCTCTTTAATTGTGATTCCCACGTTGTTGTGAGCTCCGGCATAATCAGGCTTCAGTGCTATTGCTTGTAGATAGCTTGTTTCAGCTTCGTCTAACCTGCCTAGCTCTTGTAACGTGTTACCCAAGTTGTAATGAGCTTCGGCATGATCAGGTTTCAACGCTATTGCTTGTGAGTAGCTTGCTTCAGCCTCGTCTAATCTNCCGAGTTCTTGTAACGTGTTACCCAAATTGTTGTGGGCTTCAGCATAGTCAGGTTTCAATGCTATTACTTGTTTATATCTAGNCTCAGCCTCCTCTAATCGTCCTAATTCTCTAAGCATTATCCCCAAGTTATAGCAGGCATCAGCATGATCAGGCTTTAACGTAATTGCTTGCTTATAGCTAGCTTCAGCGTCGTCTAATTTCCCGNGTTTTTTGAGTATAATACCCAAATTGTAGTGAGCTTGAGCATCGTGTGGCGCTAATTGAACAGACATTTTATTAGGCACTAATGCCTCACTAGTTCTGCCTGTNTGCCCGTATATGACACCGAGCGCCTTCCAGCCAAACTGATGCAGAGGAAATTGTTGAGTCATGGACAATGCGAGTTTTTCAGCATCGCTATATCGCCCAATTTGGTNATATTCTAANAGGCTTTTTATTTGAGTCTCAGGGGGGCTAATAGCGTTTGCGCTCCGATCTTTTGTCTTTTTACGCTTTTTCTGTTCCGATAATTTCTTGCGCTTCTCTGATAATGTTACGCTTTTCGTTTGACCGGGCGATTTAGAGTTGTTTGTCATATCATTATTCAACCATTTCCTCGACCTTGAGACTTTTCGCTTTATTTGCTGCGATACCTTACTGTATGGCTTGATCATCTTGCTAATTTTGCTAGGCGAATTCCCTTACGTTACTCGTAATCACAGCCACTCCTACGTTTCTTCCACGACTTAATCTGCGGCCCCATTTCATTAATCGGAACTGCCGACACGCCAGGATAGTGGTTAGCCTTCGGGCGTGCTAAATGAAATCGCGATATAGCCCGATAACTTCGCCTTGCTTCGCATAACTAACCTGCTTCACGTGCCGCGATACCGTCCTTCAATGCCTGATCGATAGTCGAGCACATGACCCAACTAACTCCATGATACTAACTATCATCGTTCCAACTCAGACAACTGGCTTAATACCTTAACCATCTGGTGTGATTCACATAGCCAATTGAGCCGCACTTCTTCATAGTAAACACTCTTAAAATCTTATTAGACCAAATTTGAGATCACAGAGTGATCCTACGATACGGAATCGAATATGTGTTTACTCAGGGTTCCCTTAAGTTCCAACCAAAAAGCACCAATGCTGTGAGGCATCAGCGTTATACGATACGGCTACAAACTGATGCGATTCTTTAAGAAACAAAGTATTTAAAAAACTTTGTGATGAGTTTATAGCACCGATAACTAAATCGTGAAAAATAACAGCTTAGGTCACAGTTCGTTATAAATTATTGAGAAGAAGCCCTATTAAATCAATCGTGTAAAAAATTTAAATCACTTCCAACAAGTAATAAAAAGTCTGTAACATATTGATTTTATGAAATTGTTTATCGTGATTTAGTGGTTGCTTAAAAGCCCCATTTTGTTGGCTTCCCTGACGACGATTCAATAACTTACAGTCAGTCCTACTACAAAGTTTGCAGCTCCAAGGTTGTATCAAAGAGAAATCACATTAATTTCAAATTTTAATAAACGGAACTGGACATCAGCGCCACTCTAGGACCTAAGATTCGTGAAAATGTAACCTAATATGCTATTTACCCTATCTTCTACCGAACAGAATCGTCACGTTTATCCGCCGATTTTCATACCCTTCCTTAAAATGATACCTATCTGTTTTATGGAACAAATTAGAATTAAAAACTACCATACGATTCTCTCGATGCGGTATGACCTCTCCTACGCTATTGCCCTTGCTTAATTCCCCTTGTATCCGATTTAGGTTGGAATTATATTCATTTAAGTTCCAATCTTTTGGAGCCTCAGTCTTGTATACAACCATTCCTCCTGAATCAAAGTCTAGGTTAGCTTCAGACTGAGTGATCCAGAAATTAATATTAACGGCAGCGAAATCCGCATGAATATTTATCCCTGTAATATCTGAATCAGGGCTGGAAGCTCTGCTATCATATTTATATGCCCACACTTGATTGAGGGAATGATTTTTTATTATTAATGGAAATCTTGACTTAAGCTCCGATGCAATTTGCAAGATTAGAGGCGACGCCAAGCCCTCTTTCAGGTATGCACCAAGATAGCCACCTTTCTTTTGGTTAAACCAAATCGTGCTCTCAAGCAAAAATTTACGAAGAGAATTTAAAGCATCCAAACTTAAAAAATTGTCAACCACAGTTAGCCCAAAATCATGGCTAAAATATGCATCGCAAATCGCATTAGTGTCAAGAGAGCTATTTATAGCTTGATTCACACAGTCTGCTGTACTCTGATAAAGTAACCTACTGCTGTTTTCTAAGGTTGATCGAAATAGCGGATCTACATTCGTTAGCCCTGTTTCTGACGACCAAAATGTTTCATCTCTTATCTTTTGATACTCGGCAGCAAGGCTTAAAAAGCGATCTTTTTGAATGGATTGGGAAGCTAGATACTCGAATTGCTCAATATCATGGTCAATTTTCGACTTGCTAATTTCAACAGGTCTTTCTTGATGATAATCAATCGATGCTTTGTGCCCTCTTGTTAAATCACACGACTGTACGAAGCAATTTAAAGCACCGACATTATCACCCTTTTCCAATAGAGTAATTCCCAAGTTACTATGGGCTTCAGCAGAGTCAGGTTTCAACGTTAATGCCTGCATATGGCTTGCTTCAGCTTCGTCTAATCTTCCTAGCTCTTTGAGCATATTACCTAAGTAGCTATGGGCTTGNGCATAGTCAGGTTTCAGCACTATGGCTTGTAAATAACTAGCTTCAGCTTCGTTAAATCTTCCTAGTTCCTTGAGTGTGATTCCCAAATTGCAATGGGCTTCGGCAAAATTAGGACTCAACGCTAGCGCCTGGTTATAGCTAGCTACCGCTTCGTCTAGTCTACCTAGTTCTTTTAGCGTGATTCCCAAGTTGCTGTGCGCTTCGGCGAAGTCAGGTTTCAATGCGAGTGCTTGGTTATAGCTTAGTTCCGCCTTGGCTAGCTTACCTACTTCATGTAGCGCGATTCCCAAGTTGCTGTGAGCTTCGGCATCTTCAGGGGCTAGCTGAACAGATTTTTTACTAGCAACAATTGACTCACTAACCCTGCCTACTTTTCTAAGCACGGTGCCAAGAGCTTTCCAGCCAAATTGATGCTGAGGAAATTCTTGCGTTACTATTGAGGCCATTTGCCCTGCCTCTAGATACCTCCCATTTTGATAGTGTTCTATTATGGCGCCAATCTGTGCACGGGAAGGCCCTTGAGTNCTCNTGTCAACTTTTGATTGTAAAAGTAATGCTTTTAGTTTCTTGGTATTGAACCCTTTTCTTGCCGCCCTTCTCACAGTTTTTTTAGCAGTCTTCAACTGATTAGTTTTAACAAGAGCATCAACGTAGCTATGCCAATATTGTTCTATGTTTGGATTTGCTTCGAGAGCTATTTGAAATAAGGGTAGCGCAGTGCCAGGTTGATTAGCCTGTGCGGCTATGACGCCCAGATTGTGATTAGCATCGGGGTGGGCTGGCTGGGACTGCAAGATTGTACGATACAGACGTTCAGCATCTTGAAGGTTGCCCTTTTTATGTGCGGCGATACCCTGCTGCAGTGCTTGTTCTATTGTCAGTTCCATAAAATATTCTTAATCCCGGCCGCGAGTAAGTGTTTAACCATTATTGCATGCATGTTGTATCTGTTTTTTCGATAGATGGTGATCTTTAGTAAGAGTATAAACATCACTGAACCAAGATTACTCGTTCCTTGGATTCGCTTCAAAAGCAGTTCTACATAATGACAACGGAATCTTAACTATATTAACCGAAACGGCCAACACACCAAGATTGTGGTTAACCTGAGGGGCGTCGGCTTAGATCTCAAATTAATCCCATACGGGCGCTGCGCTTGATGTAATTGGCCTGCTGCATGCACACTAAAACCATCCTCCAATTTCTGAGCGATAGTGGAATTCATGAATCAACTACCTCCGTCACGATATTTACTACGCCAAACCCTTGATCATGCTGCTAACAAAACAATAAAAAGCGATAAAGTAAAGATGCAATGTCGAGAGAATAAAAGCACTGCTTCGACGATCTCAGTTTTAAACTTCCTATCGAGACAGCTCGTCCCGCCTAATTCAACACTGCAGCACGATATATCTTCGAATTAGCGTAGCAACGGTTTAAGAGAGTTTATTGGTTTAACGTGCGGTGTGTTCAGTAGTTACTAGCAAAAGTCCTAAAGTGAAAATTGTACAAATAGCTTATTAAGCAATTTTTAATTCTACTAAATCAAGGAGTTAAGTGTGGTCCAATCTTTTTGCACAATTACGACCGCAAAGTGCTTAGGCACCTCAAGACTTCGCTCTTCTACTCTACCCTCAAAGGAATGAGGTCTCTCTTGTTCCCCCGCCTATCGATATAGACTCGCGTGACGTCGCACAACTCGATGTCATTCTAAGCAGTAACCAATCGACCTTTAACATCAAACTGCATATCTACGAAGCCTTAAACGCTTTTTATAGGTTATAAATCAACGCTTTGCAGCGTTTTTGCCGACTTATAACGTAAAATGGTAAAATCAGAATTCGTCGAGACTCTCCATAATCAAGCATTAACACGACTTGCCTAGGATTGGTCATATAATATGCCCACAGGACATACAGCAATTATTGGGTGTAGCGATGAAATTATTCAGCTGACCAAAATGCTTTCGTTGTGCGCTGGCTCTGATGCTTCGATCCTGATTCAGGGTGAATCGGGGTCTGGCAAGGAAGTCGTGACGCGCGAGCTGCATCGGCTATCTAGCCGCTGCAACGAAAGCTTTATTGGAATCAACTGCGCTGCGATTCCCGCGCAACTCCTTGAAAGCGAGCTCTTTGGTCACAAAAAAGGGG
>NHHQ01000001.1 GCA_002170915.1 Rhodospirillaceae bacterium TMED167
AGAACGTGTTGCTTTGTTTATCGACGGCGCAAACCTCCACGCGTCGGTCCGGGCACTCGGTTTTGACATTGACTACATGCATTTGCTGAAGCTTTTCAAGGAATCAGGTCGGCTAATCCGGGCTAACTATTACACTGCTATTGTTGACGATCAGGACTATTCTCCGATCCGCCCGCTCGTCGACTGGTTAGCGTATAATGGCTACAACCTGGTAACCAAACCCGCAAAACAGTTTACAGACTCGACGGGGCGATCGAAAATCAAGGGAAATATGGACATTGAGTTGGCCGTTGATGCCTTGGAAATGTCCAAGCATCTCGATCACATTGTTTTATTTTCGGGTGACGGAGATTTTCGAAGGCTGGTAGAGGTCCTCCAATGGAGAGGAGCCCGGGTGACTGTTGTGAGCACGGTAAAATCTAGTCCACCGATGGTCGCAGATGAATTACGCCGCCAGGCAGACTGCTTCATCGAGTTGCGGGATATCCAAGATAAAATTGAGAGATCGCAGTCTCAGTCCTGTCACCCGGATTTTCAGTCCGGAGACACCGACAACCTCATGGACCTTCCGCACCCTGATTAATCTGACGACTCGTTGCAAGCTGAGCCCTCCCAGGTCATAATTCGATTGAGCCTTGGGCTGAAATATGGCACCCGATCTATTATGCGTACCGCCGATCATAACTGTGCCCTATGTCCGCGCCTCGCGTCTTACCGAGACGAGAACCGGTCGGCCTTCCCCGTTTGGCATAATGGGCCGGTTCAATCTTTTGGCTGCCTTGATTCAGAGCTCTTGATACTGGGGCTGGCACCCGGGGTGCGGGGTGCCAATAAGACCGGACGACCATTCACCGGTGACTTCGCTGGTGATCTGCTGTATATGACATTGTCTGCATACGGATTTTCATCGGGTACCTATGCAGCCCGTTCTGATGATGGCGTTGGGCTTGTCAATTGTCGGATCGCCAACGCAGTCCGTTGCGTTCCGCCGCAAAACAAACCGGTCGGGGCAGAAATCAAGGCCTGTGCCCCATTTTTGGAAGAAGAAATTGCGGCCATGAAAAGCCTAAAGCTGGTCTTGGCGTTGGGAACCATCGCCCATAATTCAGCACTCAACGTGTTCGGTCATCGCAAAGCGGCGTTTAAATTCGGCCACAACCAACTCCATGCGTTCGAACACGGGCCAGATATTCTCGATAGTTATCATTGCTCCAGATACAACACGAATACGGGACGCCTGACGACACAAATGTTCCATGGTGTGTTTGACCAGATTAGGTCGATCATCCCTCAATCTTAACGCCATAAGGGCCTGCTTTATGCCATAAGACTGTCACCGGTTGCTCTCTGCTGGGGCCGTTGCTGCCCTGCTCGACTGCAGCTGAACTTGGTGATTTACAGTTTTTGCAGAGTGCGCTATGCCCTGCTCTTCCAGCAAAATGACGAGTGGGGAACGGGTTCCATGGAAATTGTATGTTTGGATCTTGAAGGGGTCCTGGTACCCGAGATTTGGATTGGTGTGGCTGAGAAAACGGGTATCCAAGACCTTCGGGCAACCACTCGGGATATTCCTGACTATGACGAACTCATGCAACAAAGACTCCGGATCATGGATGAAAATGGACTGGGGTTGCCGGTCATTCAGGAGGTCATCGACGATCTGGGCCCCATGGACGGTGCGAGAGACTTTCTCGCTTGGTTGAAGTCAGAATTTCAGGTGGTCATCCTGTCGGATACATTCTATGAATTTGCCCGTCCTTTGATGAGGCAGTTGGACTGGCCCACACTCTTTTGCCACCGCCTTGAAATTAATGAGGCGGGACGCATCGTTAGCTATCATTTGCGCATGAAGGATCACAAACGAGAAGCTGTGAGCGCTTTTCAGTCACTAAACTACACCGTCTATGCTGCCGGCGATTCATACAATGACACAAATATGTTGGCAGAAGCGGATGCGGGCTTCTTGTTTAAGGCACCGGATAACGTTATCCAGGATTTTCCCCAATTCCCTATCACCCGCGCGTATGACGAGCTGAAAGCCCAACTCATCGCCGCCCGTGCCAGCGTTGCCCCGGTGTGACCGCATACCCTTCCAAAACCAATGCCAAATATTGAGACTGCCTGACCTGGAATGCTGTTCTGACCAGGAGGATTAAATTTCAATGTCCACCACGACCAGATTGGCAGCCACGGGGTCCAGGAGTTGCAGCACTTCCTGATGTGCTGGATGGGGGCCGTAGCCCGCTAGGGTTTCCCGGTCCTGCATGGTGATGATTGCGCCGTGAGAATACGGTGCCCGGTCGGTGATGTTATCGCTGATTTTGACCTCCAGCACTCCCGGGATTTTCTCCTTCAGGCTTTTGATGCCGGCGAGAGCTGCTTGGGTTTGGTCGTCCGTTGCATCGTCCTTTTTTTCCAGCAAAACAATATGCTCAATCGCCATGAGGATGCTCCTTTATTTGGTTAAAACAGTGTTTCTCATTACCAGAGTAACAGCTCCCTTCTTTCTGTCACGTTTGATGACCTTCAATGACGGAACAATCTGTCAAAATAACCAGCCATCACTCAATCTTGTAAAATTTGAATCTCACCGTCCCCGTGACATTAGCGCGCAGCCATCGTGGGGACTTGTGATCAGCTATTCGTAACGTTCTACATTCCAGGGATCGCCGCGCATATGATAGGCGCGGCCTACCAGTAGCCTGGGATATCTGTGTCCGTAAATAAAATGTGACGAGGCCATTTGGCGCTTTTCCAAAAATACAGGTGCGGAATAATGGGTCGGACCGGACCGCCATGATCCCGTCTGATGGGCACCCCGTCCCAGCTGTGGGCAAGCACTACATCGTCGCGATTAAAGTCTGTGAGAGGCACATTGGTGGAATAGCCGTCATGGCTGCGGAAGATCATGAATTTGGCGTCTGGATGAGGCTTAACAGCGGTCAGGAAATGTTTTGCGCTGATGCCTTCCCATTGGTTGTCGAGCCGGGCCTAGGTAGTGACGCAATGAATATCTGTGCTGATCGAGACCTGGTGTTGGGCCATAAAATCTTGCCAGGACCATTTGATCTGATGTGTCACCAGTCCCGCGACGGTGAGGGAAAAATCCCGGTGATCAATGGCTGGGCGCTATCCCAAGTCTAAAACCGGCCATTCACGGGCCAGGACTTGGCCCGGGGGAACTCGGTTTTTGGTCATTTTCTCCCTCTGAGAAGCCGGTCCTGATCCCGCTTCCATTCGCGCTCTTTAATGGAAGCCCGCTTTTCGTGCTGGCGTTTGCCTTTGGCCAGGCCAAGCTCCACTTTTGCGATGCCGCGCTTATTAAAATAAAGGGAGAGCGGTACGATGGTCATGCCCTCGCGCGTAACGGCGTTTGAAAGCCGGGCCATTTCCCGCTTGTGCAGGAGAAGCTTTCGAGGCCGGCGGACTTCATGTTGATTGCGGGTGCCGGCCTCGTATTCCGGAATATAAGCGTTGACCAAGAACAGTTCCCCTTCCTGATCGGCGGCATAGGACTCCTCAATACTTGAACGCCCGCTACGCAGGCTTTTGACCTCAGTTCCTGTCAGCACGATGCCGGCTTCCAGATTTTCCTCAATAAAGTAATTATGCCGCGCCTTGCGATTCCGCGCTGCGACGTTCGAAGCATCTTGTTTGTTGTTTTTGGCCATTATGTGGTCGTCCGATCGGGACGGTTTTAGAGGGCACCAACCCCTTTGAGCGCTTCTTCAACCTGTTTTTTACTTGCGTCCGCAATATCGGTAATCGGCAGGCGGACCTTCGACGTGGATAGGCCCAGCAACTCGGCCGCGTATTTCACCGGTCCGGGGCTTGTTTCACAGAACATGGCTGCATGCACGGGCATGAGTTTTTCCTGGATGTCCATGGCTTTCGCGATATTCCCATCCATCCAGGCATGCTGCATTTCCGAGCAAAGCCGGGGTAAAATATTGCCGGTAACTGAAATGCATCCATGACCGCCAGCCGCTAGAAAAGGTACCGCTGTTCCATCTTCGCCAGAGAGCTGACAGAAGTCCTTCCCGCACGCGAGTGTCGTTAGGATGGGCCGGTCGAGCACAGAGGTTGCGTCTTTCACGCCGACGACATAATCCAATTTAGACAGATCAGCCATGGTATCCACGGACATATCAACGATGCTTCGGCCCGGAATGTTATAGATGATTATCGGAATTCTTGCCTCATCATTGATGGCTTTATAATGGCCAAAAAGACCGGTTTGTGTGGGTTTGTTGTAGTATGGCGTGACCACCAGGACTGCATTGGCACCGGCTTCCTTGGCATGCTGAGCCAAGCCGATGGCTTCCTTGGTCGAGTTGGAGCCTGCGCCAGCGATCACGGGCACCCTTTTGTTGGCCACCTCAATACAGATTTCCGTGACCCTGCGGTGCTCCTCATGGCTCAATGTCGGAGATTCACCGGTGGTGCCGCAAGGCACAAGTCCATCGGTGCCTTCACTGATGTGCCACTCCACGATATCGCGGAACGCCATTTCGTCAAAGGCGCCGTTCCGGAACGGCGTGATGAGTGCTACGTAGGATCCTTTAAACATAGCCCGTCTCCAGTAAAAATATGCCAGACCATAGCTTTAGCGGCTGTATCCAGCAAGCGTGGGCATCTAAAAAACTTATTCAAATCGGGAATTGCGGGCTATCAGAATCATTATTAGGATAGCGCCTACCACTGCTACCGATCGCGCGTCCGGGTGGAGAGTTCAAACTCAATCTTTCGGATCGGTGGGCGGTCGCCAAAGCAAAAACCGGACAACAAGATCTGATCAATAAAACTCGTCTGAAAATACTGGCCAAAAAAAATGAAACAAACATCAGTAAGATCTGGGTATTAAGAATAGGTCAATATAATGGCCATTAAAAATTGGGCAGCTAGGGTAGAGCGGCGAATACGATGACACGAACCAGCGTTCTCAGATTTGCCGCAGCGGTGTTCCTAGCCGTGACCGTGCTGGCGCTGCAAGATACGGCGGCTGGTGCGTCGGGCGAACTCTCCGAGCGGGATAAAATCGCAGCTGAAAAAGCCCTGATCGCCTCAAAAAACGCCAATTGGGCGGTGTTTCGAAAACATCAAAAAGCCATTAGAAACCCGGTCCTGAAGAAGGCTCTCTCCTGGCACCTGTTTTCTGCCGCGAATAGTGGGGCGAGTTTTCATGAAATTGCCCGATTTTTGCGAGAAAACGGTCATTGGCCAAATCGTCGACGTCTGCAAATCCGCGCTGAGGAAGTGATGCCGCATGGTTTGCCGGCATCAGATATTTTTACATGGTTTGAAAATCGCGTGCCTCTCACACCGAATGGGACTGCTCGGCTCGCGGCGAGCCATTTGAAGCAGAGCGATACTGCGAAGGCCACCAAGCTGATCAGAGAGATTTGGGTTCATGGGAATTTTGGCGCACAGCAAGAACGCCAGTTCTACCGACAGTTTCGGCGCTACATGACGCGCGAAGACCATATAGAACGTTTGGACCGGCTTCTCTGGGCCGGCAAGTATTATCCCGTCCGCCGAATGTATCGCAGAATCCACAAGGATTATCGGGCGCTAGCTGAAGCAAGGCTGGCGCTTCGGCGGTTCCGGGGCGGTGTGGACCGTGCGATCTCCCGGGTCCCGGACCGGCTTAAGAATGATCCGGGATTGATGTATGAGCGTCTCCGTTGGCGACGGAAAAAAGGTAAGAATGAATTCGCGCGGGAATTGTTGGCCGAGTCACCAAAGGATTTGGGAGTTCCCTCTCGATGGTGGCGCGAGCGTGCCATCGTCGCCCGCCGTGCCCTGCGCGCCGGGCATGTGTCGGAAGCTTACGCACTCGCCAAGAACCACGGGCTTGGCAAAGAGTTTCGGTCCGGGCTCATAAGCGCCGAGTGGTTGGCGGGCTGGATTGCCCTACGGTTCCTGAAAGACATCGATGATAAAGAGGCGGCCTATACCCATTTTGTCACTGCTTACCGTCATGCCACCTATCCCATCAGCCGGTCGCGCGGTGCCTATTGGGCCGGGCGTGCTGCCGAATCTGGTGGAGATACACGTAAGGCTCACACCTGGTTCCGGAGGGCTTTTTTTCATCAGACGACCTATTACGGACAACTAGCGGCCGCAAGATTGCCCCCGGGTGAGAGGTTGGAACTGCCGTCCCTGCCCGGCTTTAATCAGGATAAGGTGACGGTTTTCGATAAAAACGAATTGGTCAGCGTGGTTCGCATCCTTGGTGAAGCTGGATTTCAGGACCTTCTGCGGCCCTTTATTCGGCAACTTAACCGGCAGGATGGTGCTATTACGTGGCGCGCCAAAGTGGCGAGACTTGCGAGCGAGGTCGGACGGCCTGATCTCGCCATCGGGGCGGCGAAGGAGACACTGCGTGCGGGCTTTCACCTTATAGAGGCGGGATACCCCCTTCTGCGCCAAAAACTACGCCCGGGTATCGAGGCCCCGCTTGTCCATGCGATCATCCGTCAGGAGAGTGCCTTCAATCTCCGGGCGATCAGTCACGCCGGTGCCCGCGGGCTGATGCAGTTGATGCCTGGGACAGCATCCCGTGTCGCCAAGAAAAACCGTCTGCGGTATGTCCGTAAAAAACTAACGGAGGACAAGGCGTATAACCTCGAAATTGGACAGGCTTATGTCGCCGAACTCCTGCGGGAATTTGATAACTCTTATATTCTAACCCTGGCAGCTTATAATGCCGGCCCGGGCCGGGTCCGTCGCTGGATAAAGGTCAATGGTGATCCCCGGGATCCGATGGTGGATCCCATCGATTGGATAGAACTGATACCATTTGACGAGACCCGAAATTACGTCCAACGGGTCGTTGCGAACCTTCATGTTTACCGGCATCGGATGGCAGAGACAGAGATTGCCTTCACGCCGGAGAGCGATTTGCGCCGATGAGCGTCGGTTTGCTGCCTCAAATTTCTGACATAGAAGCCGCCGAGGGGCGGCTCGCCGGATACGCTCGAGTAACGCCGCTCCTAGAATCACCGCGTTTAAACGCGCTGGCTGACGCACGCCTGTTGATCAAGCCGGAATGCCTGCAACGGACCGGCTCTTTTAAATTTCGGGGGGCCTTCAACAAGATTGCTCAAATCCCAGAAGAGAGACGCGCGCGTGGTGTGGTGGCGTTTTCTTCAGGTAATCATGCCCAGGGTGTGGGCGCTGCCGCCGAAATCATCGGATTGCCAGCGACCATTGTGATGCCGTCGGACGCTCCCGCTATTAAGATTGAAAATACAAAAAACTACGGTGCCAAGATCGTTTTTTATGATCGTGCGGACGGCAACCGGGTGGCGGTTGCCGAGGATATCCTGGCGCAGACCGACGGCACGCTGATCCCGCCCTACAATGATTTCGATGTGATTGCCGGCCAGGGCACAATCGGGCTGGAACTCGCCCGTGAGGCCGAGGCCTTGGAAGCCTCTTTTGATATTGTTTTGGGTCCGTCCAGCGGGGGCGGGATGATGGCCGGAGTGGCACTCGCTTTTGCCAGCTGGTCTCCTGACACGTCCCTCTATAGTGTGGAACCGAACCAGTACGATGATATTGCCCAATCCTTAGCAACTGGGGACCGCGTAATTATCGAAGTGGGAATGCCCTCCCTATGCGATGCGCTGCTCTTAGAAACTCCCGGCAAACTGACTTTTGAAATTATGAAGTCTCGTCTTGCGGGAGGGGTATCGGTCTCGGACGAAGAAGCGCTCGCTGCTGTGCGCGTCGCCTTTGACGAGTTAAAGATCGTGCTGGAACCGAGCGGGGCCACTGCCCTTGCAGCTGTCCTTCAGCGCAAAATTGACGTGCGCGGTAAAATCGTCGGGATTATCTGCAGCGGTGGCAATGTTGATCCGGACATTTTCGTCCGGGCGCTTCAATCCTGATTAAGCGGTCACTTCAGCTTGTGGCTTTCTGGGTGGTGGTTCTGACTTAGATTTGGAGCCGCTGTTGACGAGCAAATTTATTGGACTGCTGTTTTCTTTTTTCCCGTTTTCTTCGATGCGCCGACAGTGTCCCTCTAAGAAGGCACCCTGCTCGATGGAGAGGTTTTCGTGCAAAATGTCGCCCTTCACTCGGGCTGTCTTGGCAAGTGACACAGACTTTGACCGGATTTGACCGGTAACCTGTCCATGCACCCGAAGCGTGTCGGCGATGATTTCGCCATTTACGTTCGCTGTTTCGCCAATGATCAGGACGTTTGCCGTGATATCGCCGATGACATGGCCATCAATTTGGATTTCGCCATTGGTATGAAGGTCGCCAGTGACCTTGAGACTTGAACTCAACAGGGACGGCGGTCCAGGTTCTCTTGGCGGGGAGACCTGGTCTCCGTCTTTGCTATTTTTTGTAAACATATCGGCCAGCCTTGATAAATCGCCATGGATTTCGCGGATTGCCGTTGTGCAGGATTTCATAATGAAGGTGAGGCCCGGTACTCCGGCCTGTATTTCCCAACAACCCTATCTTCTGCCTATATTCTACCTTCTGGCCCCGCTTCACAAGAATCTTATTCAAATGGCCATATCGGGTCTTGAATCCACGACCATGGTCCACCTCGATAAATTTTCCGAATTTACCCTTAACGCCAGCTTTGACAACTTTACCTGGGGCCGTAACGTAAACTCTGGTCCCGATGGCTCCCACCAAGTCGAGGCCGTAATGCATGGCCCAGCGGCGATTAATTGGATCTTTTCGTTTGCCGAAGTGGCTGGATATCGAGAAGTAATCCATGGGAGCCGCAAGTGGCATAATCGACACAAGTTCTCTCAGATTTTGGAGACGCGACACCCGGTGATCAAGATTGCTGATACTCGCTTTGAGAAACACTCCCGGTTCCGCATTAGGACTGATTTCAACAAACGGACCGCCTTGGCCTCTCGCAGCCGCTTCTTTTTCCATTTTTGCCGTGAGTTTCCGGGCTTTTAAACCAGTTCGATCGATAAATGTCTCTAGATTACTGATTTCATCGCTGGTCTTCCGGGTCAGTCGCGCGACAACGTTTTTTTCTGACTCATTCAAATTGGTAATTGTCTTCTTCAGATCTGCGACCTGATTGGTGAGGCGGTCTCCGATCAAGCGGGCCTCATTTCTCTCGGCAAGCGCACTTTCAAGGCTCCCGGTCACCGAGGACAGGTTACCTTTGAGTTCAAAGTTGCGAGTGTTAAGGTTCCGCATGCTCTTTTCGATGCTGGTCAGCCTGTGTTTAAGGTCGTCTTTTGCCACAGCGATCTCATCTCGCTGCTGTTTCGATGACATTAGCTTGGATTCGGCCGACATCAAATTTTGCTGGAGGGTTGCATTTTTTTCCACGAGATTGAGCATCAATCCGTGGTTTTTTTCGAGTTCTTGTGTCAGGGCCGTAAATTTGCCCTGATAATTGGAAATTTCCGATAAGAGATTTCGGTAAACGAGGCGGGTATTCAGGATTTCATTGTCTTTGGCTTCAATGATCTTGTCATTAATAAAAAAACTAAAGGAGGAGAAAATACCCCAGCCTGATAAAAGAACGATAAGCCCTAATCCAGCAAATTGAGTCCTGTGGGAAATTTTGATAAACCACACCTTGACGTCGGTGCGGAGTATTAACTCGCGGTCAGGAAAATACCGGGTCAAAAACCGTAACCACCGTGACCCAAATAATCTGCTGCCTTTATGATCCAT
>NHHQ01000002.1 GCA_002170915.1 Rhodospirillaceae bacterium TMED167
ATCAGCTGAAGGGGGGCAAATCATTGCAAAGCATCGCCGAAAGGATGAAAGCGAGAATTAGCAAAACCAAACCGTTTGACCGGACGGGTCAGGGCCTTGAGATGGAAATTCCCGGGGAGTTGGTCCAAAATCTGTTTTCAGCGGAAAAACGGGTGGCTCTATCAGCGCCTGGAATCGGTGCGCATTTTATCGCCAGGGTTCGTGAGATCAAAGCTGCCGGCGCGGGCACTGACAAACAGGGCGTTGACGCCATCCGCCAGCAAATTGGCGCGGGTATCGGCAATGACCTGACAGATGGGCTTGCGAGCGCACTCCAGGCGCGTCTGGGAGTGACCATCGATCGTGCAGCGGTCAACGCCTATTTTAATATTGATGACCGAGCGCCGTAACTTTTCGGAGAGGAGGCCGTCTAACACGGCGTAATTCGATGCTGCTCCGATTGGGCCTCAGCTTGACCTCTCCTCTCCCAGCTTCCCTAGCCTACTTCCCTTGTCCCGCCCCCAGTATTGAGCGAGCATGGGTGCTAAATCGTCCGTTCAACTGGAACGTTTCGGACATCCATTTCATATTCCAGCCCTAACACTGGCGGGCGGGCATGAAACCAAGTCACTCCCCTCTGTGCGGCGCCTCTGGCCACGATTTCAGTCTCCAGAAACGGGTAAATGTCATGAACGGAATAGATATGCGTGGTGGTCGCGTCTTCCCAGCTGCCGCCAAGGGCAGCCATTCTAATCTCCATGGCGCGCAGGACAAACTGGGCTTTTTCCAGGATCGCGTCGGATGTCGTTTCTCCATAGCGGACCGTCTGCTCGGAGTAGTTTCCCGGGCCCTCGCGAGCTTCTGCGCCCCCCGCCGTGATGAAGCCTTGTGAAACGCCATCCGATGCCGGGACGACATAAGAGAAAGCATGGAACACGGGTTCTGCTGGTGCCAGACCCGCCGGGCATACGTTGGAACGGGCTACCGGGTTTTCATCGTTTTTGAAGACACCCCATTTTTCGAGCGTACCCACGTAAACCCTGTTGAAGGCTCTGAAACCGTCATCATCGAAGGGGGCCGGAGATCTTAGTTCGCACGCGGCAAAGCAGGTCACAGGAAGACCACGAAAAGTTAGATACGCCTCGATCAAGTCAAAGCCCGTTTTGACCCCGGGCGGCGTTCGGAATGTCGCTCGTTCCACTGTGTGCCCGGGTAGGGGCGCAATGCCTCCCGAATATTGGAAGGGGCCTCGAATATAGGTGTAATTGCCGGGTTCAAATATCGCCGTCTCGACCATGATTTTCTCCTGCGCGATGAACTTTACGCGTACGTTATCGCGTGGCGCCAATGGCGCAAGTCTCTTCCAGGGCAGGATATTTGCGTCTTGGGTTTCTCACTTCCTATATGACTGTTTAGGTCCCGTGGGGTGTGCGGGGTGCCCGCCCCTGCGCCCGCCTCGATACCATCGTTGTCCACAATCGCATCTCAGGGACGACGCCAAGTCGACTACCCGCATTCGCCAGTTAGTTTTTTGAAATTTTGACAAGGGCCTGCGGAATGCCCTCCCGTCGGGCGATGATGGCGCTAATGGGCACAAGAACTACGCCTTTTTCAGCCAGGATGGGCAACCACTGGGATAACGCCTCAATGGTCGCATTACGGGGATGTCCGATGGCGACTGCATACCCCTGCTTTTGGGCAACCTTTTCCAATCGGTCGAGCTGCTTTTTAATGCTTTCGAGTTTTGGGTCATGGTCTAGGAAAATGTTCCGAACAGCATGGGGTACCTGATAGACTTTGGCGATTTTGGCGCCAACCGTATCCCGCGACGTCCGGCTGTCGAGAAAGAGCAGGCCCCGTTTTCGAAGCTCTGCCATGACAAGCTGCATTCCCTTTTCATGCCCAGTGTAGCGGCTGCCCATATGGTTGTTGATGCCGACGTGACCTGGAATACGGTTTAACGCCCACACCAGGCGGGATTCCGCTTCACCTGGTTCGAGATCGACATTGAGAGCGTTTTTGCCTGGGTTGGCGTCCGCGTTAATCGGCTCCATGGGCACGTGGGTCATGATTTCATGGCCTGCCGCAGCAGCTGATTTTACCTGTTCCTCCAACCGCCGGGCATAGGTTAAGAAGGCAATGGTCAGCGGAGCCGGCAAGCCAATGACCTGTCTTGTTCTCCGCCTGTCCACCCCAGCGTCATCAATCACCACCGCGACCTGGGGGCCTGTGGGGATTTCTGACAACATTACCGCATTGAGGCGCCAGAGTGGTATTGCTGGTTCGGGGATGTCCTGGATATTGACGGGTTGCCCAATTATATCACGCAGAGAAGTCGTTTTAGGGGGGACTTCTGCAGTTGAGACGCCTTGAAGGATGGTTTTTGGCGAACCTTCCGTAGCAGGCAACATTTGTTCGTCGCCGCCCGGCGCCGGTTGGATTTTTGGCGTGACGATGTCCACTCCCACCGTCCGCGTCTTCCTTGATCGTATCGCCTGGAAACTGGCTTGTTGCTCATCTTGAGACTCAATAAGAGAATGATCTTGCGAATTGATCCGGGAGGCAACCTCGTGGGCGCTCTTCGATGTCTCCACAGGTTCTGCTGTCTCAACTCTTTCAGGCGTTTTGAATGACATGGCGCCGGTTGAGGGAACCGGGCCAGAAAGTATAAACATGCGCACAACGCCCACCGCCAGACCGAAGGCGACTATGATGAAAATACCCAAAAGGAGTTTTTTGTGCCTCAAGCTATCCTCGCAACACCGTAAAAGGCAGCAATTTTCTGCCTGTCTATCCGCTAACGGCTATTTGTTAACCCCTACACTAGCGGAGTTTACGAATAAAGAGTGATTTTGTCCCCTGGAATTCGGCATCATCTGCGGGAGGTTACTTTTTAACGTTTAGAGTTCGAAATCTAAAAACTTCTAACGTAGATGATACGTAGCTTAGCCAAGTCTGAGGGTACTAGAAATAACTGAAACTTAACGTAAACTCATTGCGGCACTAGCAAACAAGAGATTTAACATTAAACCAGTTAATAGATACAGGGCACCCGCGGCGGTTGACACACCGACCCCATTGTAAAAAAGGCAATGATCTCATTTTTCGGGGTGGTCAAGTTGTAGTGACGCAACCAAGTGATCTCCTTCAGATCGCTATTATTTAACTCAATTTGAGCTTATTTGAAGGTAAAATAAGTTCCGAGCCAACGCAATGCCAATCAGGGTGTACGTGCTTGGGTTCTGCGTCCGCTCCGATTGCCAGGCGCGCGCAATAAACGGCACGCTTACCAAATAACGCCAGGGTGAGAGACATTACTACCTGAATCCGGGAGTTGAGGCGGGGCGAGGATCGAGATAATTGCCCTGGAGCCGTCCCGGGATCATATCGCCCATGGCAAGAGTGGCCGCCGGAGTGGTAAAAAAGAGCACGCCCTAAGATGGCGGCTATTAGCGCGTAATTCGGGAATGACGGTGTGTTGGAATGTAGCGACTGATTCCTTGATCTCCAGCATCATTCCGCAGAGGTTGCAGCTACCCCGCCCAAGTGGTTCAATTTTTGGATCCATCGCGCGGTCATAGACCGCATCTAGCAAATCTGCTTCGGGTTCATAGTTTTCTGGAAAGATATAGCGTTCGGCCGAGGACTAAAATTTACCTTTACAGTCACCGCTGCATAAAAATTATGTCTGTTTGTCGTAAACCATTTTGTGCTCGGCAGTTGCCGGGTCGACCGTCATGGCACTCACCAAGTCGGTCGCGTTAGGAGTGTCCGCATTGGTAACTTTCATGATTTCGGTCGCCGGGCGCCCTCTGAGTGCTTCATAGATGAAAAATGGGCCCATTCCACCCTGTGAGGTCAATGGCAAATTCTAACGCCGTAAATTCCTTGACCCTAGGGCGCGTTATCACCACTGTATTGGATGGTGCGATACTGATCAGAATTATCCACAAAAAAGCAATGAATTAAGCCCTCCAATTAATTGAAATCATTGAATTCATAATTGGCGAAGTCAGCACAAGCCGGATTTGAAACAGGCTTAAGGAGCACCGGTCAACGCTGATTCGTGGTATGTCCCGGTGCCAAATGCGGGGAAAAATATTGCTTCAGATCACGGGCAGGCTCTGATAGACAATGATCTATCGGCCACAGGTTCGTAATTATTCGCCGGAGATAGTGACGCGTATAATGCAGGCAATGACTGACATGAAGACGATTGTCGCCAAAGTGGCGGCGGGCGAGATCTTGGACGAAACGACTGCAGAACACGCCTTTAATATTATCATGTCCGGTGATGCGACTCCGGCGCAAATTGGTGGTTTTCTATTGGCCTTGCGCGTCCGGGGGGAAGCCGTTTCCGAGATTACCGGGGCAGCCAGAGCCATGCGGGCCAAGGCCTTGTTCATCGAGGCGCCGCATAACGCCATGGACATTGTTGGAACGGGTGGCGATGGCACGGGCACCTACAACATTTCTACGGGTGCAGCCCTGGTGGTGGCTGGCTGCGGTATTCCGGTTGCCAAGCACGGTAACCGGGCGCTGTCGTCCAAGTCTGGAGCGGCGGATGTCTTGACCTCTCTCGGAATGAATAATGAAGCAGACTTTGATCTTGTCCATCGGTCCATTTGGGAGGCCGGCCTTGGCTTCCTGATGGCGCCCCGTCATCACAGTGCAACTCGGCATGTGGCGGGTCCCCGAGTGGAGCTTGCGACTCGGACGATTTTTAACCTGTTGGGCCCGATTAGCAATCCGTCCGGCGTCAAGCGCCAGTTAACCGGGGTTTTTGCCAAAGAGTGGCTGGAACCGGTTGCCCGTACCCTGGGCAATTTAGGATGCGAAAAAACCTGGGTGGTCCACGGATCTGACGGTTCGGACGAAATCACGACAACCGGAATGACACATGTGGCGTGTTTGGAAGACGGCATAGTGACGACGTTTGACATATCACCTGCCGATGCGGGTCTGCCAACCGCGAAAGCAGAAGATCTAAAAGGCGGTGACGCCGCCTACAACGCGGCCGCCGTTCGGGGCCTTCTGGGCGGCGAACCAAGCGCTTATCGGGATGTCGTGCTGTTGAACGCTGCCGCCGCGTTGATCATCGCGGGAGAAGCGGACGACCTCAAAGCAGGCGTCATCAAAGCCGCAACGGCGATCGATGGCGGTCAAGCGCAAGCAGTGTTGGACAAACTGGTAGAAATCACCAACATCCGCCGGGAACCTGAGGAAGAAGAGAAAGCGTGAGCGACGTTCTGGAAAAAATTTGCGCAGACACGCGACAATTTGTAGCAGCGCGGAAATCGGCGGTCTCCGAGGCGGAACTCAGCGATCTCGCCGCGGCGCAAACGGCGCCGAGAGGCTTTGCGGCCCGATTGCAAACTGCGGCAGACGCCGGCGGCTTCGGTCTGATTGCGGAAGTGAAAAAAGCCTCTCCCTCCAAAGGCCTCATCCGGGAAGACTTTGACCCTGCCAGCCTCGCCCGGGCGTATGAGCTTGGCGGCGCGACATGTCTCTCTGTTCTCACGGACGTCCCGTATTTTCAGGGAGATGACAAGCACCTAATTTCGGCGCGGAGGGCGGCTAACCTCCCGGTGATCCGCAAAGATTTCATGATTGATAGCTATCAAATCCTTGAATCCCGTGCTCTTGGCGCAGACTGTATTTTGCTGATCATGGCGGCGTTGAGCGACAGTGAGGTGGAAACCTTCTATGGACAGGCCGTGGCGATGGGTATGGACGTTCTCGTTGAGGTGCATAACAACGAAGAACTGACCCGTGCCACCCGCCTGGACCCCCAACTCCTGGGCATTAATAACCGGAATTTAAAGACCCTGAACGTGGATTTGTCGACCACGATCGAATTGGCGGCCAAGGCGCCGGAGGACGCCCTTCTGATAAGTGAAAGTGGGCTTTACACCCATCAAGACCTCTTGCGCATGGCCAACGCTGGTGTGAGCTGTTTTTTGGTCGGTGAATCCCTCATGCGCCAAAGAGACGTGACCGCCGCGGTTCAGGCACTTGTGGGCCCAACTGGGTTCCGACAGGTGAGTGCCTGATCTCATGGGGAAGCTTACACATTTGGATGGTGACGGAAATGCCGTTATGGTAGATGTGTCCGACAAGGAGATCACCGAACGCACGGCGACGGCCAAGGGGTCTGTGTTCATGCAGCCGGAGACCTTGGCATTGATTGTTTCCGAGGGCGTTAAAAAGGGCGATGTGCTCTCTGTGGCCCAGTTGGCGGGCATCATGGGGGCAAAAAAAACGCCGGATTTGATACCTTTGTGCCACCCCTTGAGCCTTTCGTCCGTTAAAGTATACCTGGCCTGTGATCCAGACCGTCAGGCGGTGGACATCACCGCGACGTGCAAATTGGCCGGCAAAACCGGCGTTGAGATGGAAGCCTTGACGGCGGTCTCGGTGGCCGCGCTTACGGTGTATGATATGTGTAAAGCTGTTGACCGGGGTATGCGTCTCTCTGACATTAGCCTGGTTCACAAAGCGGGCGGGAAGTCAGGCGACTACTGGAACTCAGATGATGGGTGAAGCCCGGGATGGTATGCTGCCGGTCGAGGATGCCAAGGATGAAATCCTAGATGGTATTTCAATCTTGGGAGCCGAACGCATCAGCGTGGCGGTCTCCCATGGCCGGGTTTTGGCAGAAGACCTGGACGCCCGGATCACCCAGCCGCCGAAACCATTGTCCGCCATGGATGGCTACGCGGTTAGGTCAGAAGACGTGACGCACGCCCCGGCAACGTTGAAAATGATCGGAGAGTCGGCTGCCGGCACCAGATTTGATGGTAGCATCGGCCCTGGTGAAACTGTTAGAATCTTTACGGGTGCTGCCGTGCCCGAGGGCGGGGATGCCATTGTCATCCAGGAGGATACAGACGCGGATGGTGATCAAATCACACTGCATGAAGCCCCAACCGCTGGCCAATATGTGCGACCCCAGGGATTAGACTTTGAAAAAGGGCAAGTGCTGTTGAAATCCGGGACAACCCTCAATTCCCGGCATGTGGCGTTGGCCGCGGGCATGAACATTCCGTGGATCAATGTAACCCGGAAACCCAGGGTGGCCATCCTATCCACAGGAAATGAGCTGGTCTTGCCAGGGGAAACTGTTGGGGAAGATCAGATCATCAGTTCTAACAGCATCGGCATGGCAGCGTTCGTGGACGCCGCAGGGGGAATCGGCATCAACCTTGGTATCGCGAGGGATGATCCTCATTCTCTCAAAAGTATGCTGCAAGGTGTTGCTGGTGGCGACATGTTTGTCACCATTGGTGGCGCGTCGGTCGGCGACTATGATTTAGTCAAAAGCGTGTTAGGCGAGGAAGGCCTCGACATTACCTTTAGCCGGGTGGCTATGCGCCCCGGAAAACCCCTCATTTTTGGTACTCTATACGGAAAGCCGATGTTGGGGCTGCCTGGAAACCCGGTTTCTGCAGGCGTTACGGCGGCGTTATTCCTCAAACCTGCCATTGATGTGATGTTGGGAAGAAATTTGGCGGCTCACGCCCGGGAAACTGCCATTTTGACCCGCGACCTCCCGGAAAATGACCGGCGCCAAGATTATCTTCGTTCGGTCCTTGGCCGAAATGAGATTGGTGACCTCACGGTTCAGCCGTTTGATAAACAGGACAGTTCCATGCTCGCGTTGTTTAGCAGTGCGGACTGCCTGGCGGTGCGGGCGCCGTTCGCGAAGCCCGCAAAAATCGGGGACCGCATTGAGATAGTTCGTCTGGACCCGAGCGGATAAACACTCACCTTCTAAAAGCCGAATATTTGTCTTTTATATGTGGCAGGCCTAACGCCTGACCAATTTTGACCCGGCCTTTCTTGGTTGTTACAAAGGCTCTTCATTTTCTTTGTTGACCAATGACTAGAACCAAAGTAGAACAATTGTGTATGTTTTTCTTTTGTTCTAAATATGGTAGGTCGGAGTGTATTGCCACACAAAATTTGTTAAAACCTAGCCAGCAGGCCGGTTAGCTATTTGAAGGATCTCGTATTACCAGTCTACAGCCTCCAGTGACAGATTTTATGTAACCCATCGCCCTTTTCTTCTAATGTTCAGCGCAGTGACTGAATAGGTATCGTCAATCTTCCTTATCAGGTCAGAGGAGACACCACATGCTGACAAAAAAACAATATCTTTTGCTTATGTTTATCGATCAGCGGCTAAACGATACAGGCGTGTCCCCGTCTTTTGATGAGATGAAAGATGCGCTGGAGTTAAAATCCAAATCCGGTATTCACCGGCTGATTACCGGCTTGGAAGAGCGTGGCTTTATTAGGCGCTTGCCCCACAGAGCCCGTGCCCTTGAGGTGCTTAAATTGCCGGAAAATGCACCCATTGGCGCCAAGAAGTCCTTTATGCCCACAATCGTGCCGACAAATGTTCCCGCCTCTTCAGCCGTCCAGCCTGCAAATGATTCCGTCGAATTGCCGTTTTACGGTAAAATAGCAGCCGGAAACCCCGTTGAGGCATTGAGAGATCCGTGTCAGACCGTGAACATTCCTCCTTTCATGCTCGGACGCGGAGAGCACTACGCTTTGGAGATTGACGGCGATTCCATGATTGACGCCGGTATTTACGACGGCGATACGGTCGTGATCGAAAGATGTGATACGGCAGAATCGGGCGCTATCGTGGTGGCGTTAGTGGACCGAACTGAAGTGACTTTGAAAAGACTTCGTAAAAAAGGTGACTCTATCGCCCTCGAACCCGCCAACAAAGAATATGAAACCCGCATATTTGGACCGGACAGAGTCAATGTGCAGGGCAAACTTGTAGGCTTGTTGCGTCAGTATTAAGGACGCATTGTGGCCTGGTTCAGTTATTCCTTAGAGTACTACCACCCTCTCTCCCGTCACCTCCGTGTGCACTCAACATTGGCACGATGTGGACCGC
>NHHQ01000003.1 GCA_002170915.1 Rhodospirillaceae bacterium TMED167
AAATACTTTAACTTATTGTTTTTATTGATTCTAATAATAACTTTATCATACTAAGCATATTAAAGCGCAACCGCACGAGCCATTGTATTGTATACAATATCATGTAATATTGTTGATTTGATTTTGATTGATTAAGCGAATAATTTAAGAGAACACCGTGGCAAACTGCCAGAACCCCCAGGATGAATGGATCTATAACCAGGTATTTGCCGCCATCTTGGAGCAACGCCTCACCCCTGGTGCCAAACTGACAGAGGCTGCCCTCTGTGATATTTTTGACGTCAGCCGCACGACAATCCGCCGCGTCCTGCTCCGCCTGTCTTTAGACAAGGTTGTCGACCTGAGGCCGAACCGGGGCGCCGTCATCGCCGAGCCTTATGCCAATGACGTGCGCGAAATTTTCGCCGCCCGCCGCCTTCTCGAAAATGGTGTTGTTATGAATGCAGCCCGTCACTGCACAAAGGCAAAGGCGGCTGCCCTGGCAGACATTGTCAAC
Organism: Rhodospirillaceae bacterium TMED167; assembly: GCA_002170915.1. The sequence continues at coordinate 497 of NHHQ01000003.1, forward strand.
CGGGAAAATGCGTGCATTAGATCGGGTGACCGTAGCGGCGCCATCCGCCAATCAGGTGAATTTCATCTCGAAATCGCGCGAATCGCGGGAAATACGCCGTTACATGAACTGCTCCGCCAACTGGTCGCTCAGACATCTCTCGCCATCGCATTGTATGAAGCACCAGGTCATTTGTTGTGCGTCGAAGACGACCACAAGGACATCGTGACGGCCATCGGCAAGGGTGATGTAGAGCACAGCCGCACGTTGATGGAGGCGCATTTGAATAAGTGCGAGAATGAGCTGCGGCTGGAACTGCCCAAGGAGAAAAATAACCTCAGGGCCGTGTTCGCCGATATCGTAAGAGACAGAGTGAGCGCGTAATCAAATGACAGAAAAAGGGCCCCAAATGACAGAACCGGATTATCCCAGAGATTTGCACGGCTATGGTGCCCATCCGCCCAGAGCAAATTGGCCCGGCGGCGCTCGTGTCGCACTGCAGTTCGTGATCAACTATGAAGAGGGTAGCGAGAATTGCATCCTCCATGGCGACAAGGCCTCGGAGGCTTTTCTCTCAGAAATGATAGGCGCCGACGCCCGCGAAGGGGTGCGTCACATGAGCATGGAAAGTTTCTATGAATACGGCAGTCGCGTAGGTGTCTGGCGCTTGTTCAACCTTTTTAAATCCCGCGGCATTCCTGTCACCATTTTCGGGGTCGCCATGGCCATGGAACGGCATCCCGAGGTAATTGAAGCCGCGTTGAAGAATGATTTTGAATTCTGTTCCCACGGCTGGCGCTGGATCGATTATCAGGACGTACCGGAAGATATAGAACGCGCGCATATGCAGAGGGCCATCGACATTCATACGGCCGTCACCGGTGACCGTCCGCTCGGCTGGTACACTGGCCGCACAAGTCCGAACACCCGCAAATTGGTCGTGGAAGAAGGTGGATTTCTGTATGACGCCGATGACTATAATGATGAATTGCCGTACTGGACCGTGGTCGGCGGCCGGGAGCATCTTGTGGTGCCCTACAGTTTAGACGCCAATGACATGCGGTTTGCCGCAGCGCAGGGATTTAATGCAGGGGATCAATTTTATAACTATTTAAAAGACTGCTTCGACACGTTGTATGAAGAAGGCGCAGAAACACCCCGGATCATGTCCGTCGGCTTGCATTGCCGGGTCATCGGCCGGCCCGGCCGGTTCGCCTCCCTCAAGAACTTTGTCGACTATGTCCTCTCCCACCAAGACGTCTGGTTTTGCCGCCGCATCGACATCGCGCGGCATTGGCGGGCACATCATCCGTTTGCGGGCTCATGACCCACAGGTACCGGCATAATATTCCAAGCCGTATGGCCAAAACCGACTTTGTGGCTGTCTTCGGCGGCGTCTACGAGCATTCTGCCTGGATGGCAGAAGAGGTATGGGCGATGGCGCCCCGTTCCGGGAGCGCCCCTGACCGGGACACGGCGGACGGCCTCCATGCGGCTTTTCAGGCCGTTCTCGACCATGCCGGCTACGATGCAAAACACACACTTCTTTGCGCGCACCCCGACCTTGTTGGAAAGCTCGCCATCGCCGACAAACTCACAACGGAGTCCTCCTCAGAGCAGGCGAGCGCCAATCTGGGCAATTGCACGCCGACGGAGTTTGACGCCTTTCAGACTTTGAATAAGGACTATAAAGAGAAGTTCGGCTTCCCGTTCATCCTGGCGGTTCGCGGCTATCACAGAACAGAAATTCTGGAAATTTTCCGCCAGAGGATGGACAATGACCGGGAAACCGAGTTTGGAATTGCGTTGGAACAAGTGCACCGAATCGCACTTCTGCGGCTCAAAGACATTACCTAAAGACACTTGGAAGGAAAAACAAACGTGTCCAATACAGCCTCCTCAGCCGCCCTCCCATGGTTTGCCGAGAACGGTGTGAATTTGGCCTCACCAAAGCTCGGGGCCAACCTTATTTATGCCACCGATGAATTCTTTGCCTCCAAGGAGCGTCTGATCAAAGACTCGGATCCTGTATTCATTGCGGACAAGTATGATGACAATGGCAAATGGATGGACGGTTGGGAATCCCGCCGTCGCCGGATCCCCGGCCACGACCATTGCATCGTCCGGTTGGGGGCGCGTGGCATCATCGATGGCGTGGACATCAACACCTCCCACTTCACCGGGAACCACCCGCCGCACGCTTCCCTGGAGGGCTGTTTGTCCGAAACCGACCCAGGCGAGACTACCGAATGGACCGAGATTATTCCAAAGACGGCTCTCGACGCGGACTCCCATAACTTCTTCGAAGTCGCATCCAACGAGCGCTTCAATCATTTGCGGCTTCACATTTATCCGGATGGCGGCGTCGCCCGGCTCCGCGTCTATGGCCAGCCGCAATGCGCCTGGCAGCTCCAAAATCCCGACGGTGTGCACGAACTCTCCGCCATCACAAACGGCGGGCGGATCATCGGATTCAACGATGCCCACTATGGCAATCCCTGGGTCATTTTAGCACCCGGCCGCGGCACTGATATGGGCGACGGCTGGGAAACACGGCGCCGCCGGAAGCCCGGTAATGACTGGATTGTCGTGGCGCTTGGTGCCAAGGGCATGGTGGAGCGCCTCGAGATAGATACGGCGCACTTTAAGGGAAACTATCCCGACCGCTGCTCAGTCGAGGCTGTCACCCTCACGGATCAAGATAACACCAATCTGCTGGAAGAGGCTCTCGCCTGGCAACCACTGATGGGCGAGCAAAAACTCGAAATGGACCGCATCCACACCTTCGAAGGAGACGTCATAAATGCCATCGGGCCGGTCACGCACCTCCGGCTCTCGATCTACCCGGACGGAGGCGTCAGTCGGTTTCGGGCCTTCGGCAAACTCGATCAGGCATAGGATAAACAATGCTCCTTGATCTCGACATCCACCCATTAACGCGGGAGACTTTTGCACCCTTCGGTGACGTGATCACGGCGAGCGGCGCAGAGACGATGTCCATTAATGAAGGGACCACGCAGCGCTTCCACAATCTTGCCAAAGTAGACGTGACGGACGAGGACGGCGGGATACTTCTCAATATATTCCGCGGCCAACCTCGCAAACGACCCATCCAAATCCGCATGATGGAATGCCACCCCCTGGGCTCCCAAGCGTTCTATCCCCTCCAACCTCACCCCTATCTGATCGTGGCCGCAAAGACGGACGGCCCGCCGACGCCGACCGATTTACACGCCTTTCGGGCCACCGGCACACAAGGAATTAACTACGCCAAAAGCATCTGGCATCATCCCCTATTGGTCCTTGAACCAAATCATGACTTCATGGTCGTTGACCGCGGTGGGCCCGGTATCAACCTGGACGAACACTGGTTTCCGGACGCCGAGGGCGGGGCTCAGCTGACGGTTTAACATGCGCCGGATTTCTCGAAAATTACGGCTAGTTTTAATAGGGCGACGGCGCCACCTTTAAAAAATGGGGGCGTGCCGACACGGGACTAAATTGCTAATCTCATGCCCATGACATCCTGTCTTCAAATCCCTATTTTGATTGTCGGAGGCGGCCCCGTGGGCCTAAACTTGGCCCTCAATTTGGCCTATTGGAACACACCGTGTCTGCTGGTCAATGACCAACCATCCACGCCAAACCACCCCCAGGGGAATTCCCATAATGCACGGACCATGGAGCATTACCGACGACTGGGATTGGCGGAAGAGATACGCACCGTCGGCCTACCCCCAGACCATTGCGGCGACGCCATTTGTGTTACCCGCATCAACGGCCACGAAATGGGGCGCATCGTTCTGCCCACCAACCATGAACGGGTCACTCCTGGGTTCGCGGAACTTGACTTCACGCCCGAACCAAATCACCGGGCATCACAAATGTTCGTAGAGGCCGTTCTGAAACGTCACAGTGACGCCCATCCGCTCATTGATGTGCGGTTCGGCTGGCGCATGCTGTCATTCGAACAGGAAGAAAATAGTGTCCGGGTAGAGATCGAAAACCTCTCAACCGGTGATAAGGTAACGGTTCAGGCTAATCATCTGATTGGCTGCGATGGCGGCCAAGGCAGCATCCGCAAAAACCTTGGGATCCAGTATTCTGGAAAAAGCGGCCGCGAAGTAGATTTCATGATGGGTCAAATGCTCTCCATCTATTTCCGGGCGCCGGCGCTTTACGACATCATGCAGACCGACGCACCGTGGCAGTTTCATTGCGTAAATGAAGACGGCCGCACCTCCATCGTCGGACTGGACGGGGAGGGCAACTTTCTCTCCTGGGCAAAGCTGCCGCCAGGCGCAGACCCTGACAGCATTGATCCGAAACCAATACTCCGTGCAGCTATAGGGGAGGACCTCCCGATTGACGTCATATCCTCCAAACCCTGGACCGCGGGCCTGTCACTGGTCGCCGACCGGTACGGCGAAAACAAGGTTTGGCTCGCCGGTGATGCATGTCACCTATTCACGCCAACGGGCGGCTTCGGCATGAACACAGGTGTGGACGACACAGCGAACCTGGCTTGGAAGCTGGCCGCCATTCATCAGGGCTGGGGCTGCGAACACCTCCTGGCCAATTACGAGGAGGAACGTCGCCCCATTGCCACCCGAAATCTTGCTCAATCCTATGCTCTGGCCGAAATCAAATCCGCCATAAGCGTGCCAGTCGGCCTAGAAGATGACAGTCCCGACGGTGCCGCCAAACGCGGCGCCTATGGGGCGCGGTTCATGAACGACCTAGAGGAAGAATATGGATGTATAGGCATTCAGCTTGGCGCTCAGTATACGGGCTCGTCGACCGTGGTGAGCGACGGCAGCACACCGCCGGATGATGATCCGTATGTGTTCACGCCAAGTGCGACCCCGGGCTGCCGCGCCCCCCATGCCTGGCTCTCTGAAAATCAGAGGCAGGGCGGCAGTGCCCTCTTTGATCATTTTGGCAGATGGTTCACGCTGTTAAAATTTGGCGATATCAATACGCGTGATGCTGAGGCCGCCGCAGAGGCACGTGGCATTCCGCTCAAAACCGTGACAGCGCCGGCGACAGTCCGCGACCTCTATGAAGCGCAAGTGACCCTCATTCGCCCAGATCAATACGTCTGCTGGCGCGGAGAGACAACGCCGGACAATCAGGTTTGGGCGACGGTGACTGGCCATTAAGTATCCAGGTAATTTTTAAGCCGCTTATTCTATGGCCGAAGCACTCTCTTTACGCGCTTTTCGCCCAGCCAACCAACTCTGGATGTCTAGTTTGAAGTGTTCATAATAAACCTTGGGGAAAATAATCAGGATATCGAATAGCGCAATCCAACCTCCTTTAAGCGTTACCGGAATAGTGATCCATGGCGCTGCCCCTATGATCGGGATATGCTCATTGGTGTTTATTTTATCGCGGTTTTGAAGGACACGGTCTACGTTTCGGGCAAAGGACCAGTCTGCCCGGTAGACCACCATCCCTTGGGGATTGATAACGTAAACTGTATTGGGCAAGAGCCCCCAATCGTGGTGCCATTTGCCATCCACCGTATCCACGGCGATAGGACGGGTTTCTCCATAATCGTCCCGGCTCCGCCTCGCATAATTAATTTTTTCTTCGATAGACGTCGCCTGGGCCGCCCTTTCTCCAGGGTGAGCCTCTCGTACGTACACTACCAACCACTCAACATCAGGGTGTTTTTCCTTAAGTTTCGCGTAAGGTTTTACGTTTTTCACATACATCGGACAGGTAAGACTACCAGACTCAATCACAAGCCACTTACCCTTATAATCCTCCAGATTTACCGTGTTGCCGCTCAAATCCGTAAGCACGTACCCGTAATCCACCTGTTCGCCGGCCTTAGGCCCCGGAAAATAGCCAAGCTCATAGACACTCATCCTAAAGCGTGAGTAATTATAGGTTTCGTTTTTTGCTGGCGCGCCCATTCCATCACCTCCAAAAAGTTACATTTTTTCCGAAATATGAGATTAACAAATCACAGCTGTTTGTGAACCGTCAGTGACTACATTTAATCTAGCTTAAAAAATGACTACGGAGACGCCCAGGCATACAAGCGCCACAAGCGAGAATTTTTTGAATATGTTCGCAGGCACCTTTACGAACAGCCAAGCCCCCAACGCCCCGCCAGCCCATTGAAGTGGCGTTGTGAGAAGACCCCGAAACACGGTTTCGGAGGTAAATACACCGGAAATAGCGAGCGTAATGAAAATCACTACCGAGACCACAGCCATACAAACGAGAATACAGGCTCTCTGGACCTCAGCAGACTTATCAATTGCCATAAGATAGATCACCATGGGCGGGCCGCCCAATCCAATAAATCCATTGATCAGGCCGGCAATGGCACCCGTGGCTGCAGCGGGACCGGGTCCTTGCGGTCCACGGTAACGCCACCCGAACAAAATCAGGACCGATGAACTAATAATGATAACACCAACTATCCGCCGGATCAGTTCCGGGTCGAGGAAAAACAAAAACCAGCTGCCAATGGGCGCACAAATGACCGTGGCAATCAGCAACGGTGTCATGATTTGCCAATCGGTTTTGCGCGCTGCTGATGGAAATAAGTGCGCTGTCAACACGAGGACACCAATATTCATAATCGCGAGCGCTTCAATGGGGCCAAAGAATAGAACGAGAAGCGGCATAGACACCAAAGCGCCGCCCCACCCGGTATAGCCTAGCATAAGCCCGCCAAGGAAAGTGATACCAATGGCCCAGAGGAGCCTTAGCTCAAGAACAGCCTGAAAAGTCTCAATCACCGCTTTTGAGTCCCGGACCCGTTCGATACCATGCCCGGCAGATAAGTTGTTCAAACACTTAGCTATTAATCCGCACGCCAGTCTTGCCCGCATAATCACCAGAACCGTGACGCTCCTCCATTTGTTCCTCTGGCTCGCCGGACGTCCGGTTGATCATGCGCCCGCGGATAACGGCTTCTCGCGATCCAATATCCAGGGTCCAACGTTTTACGTGGCGGTAAGATTGAACGTCCAGGAACGCACCGGCATCATAGATTCGACCCAGCGCCAATACCCCATACCATGGCCATGTCGCGATATCGGCAATGGAATACTCATCGCCTGCCAAATAAGTGTGATCGGCCAAGTGATGGTCAAGGACGTCCAACTGTCGTTTTGTTTCCATGGCAAATCGGTCGACGGCATATTTTATTTTGACGGGTGCATAATGGTAAAAATGACCAAACCCACCACCCAAATACGGGGCGCTGCCCGTCAACCAAAACAGCCAGGACAT
>NHHQ01000004.1 GCA_002170915.1 Rhodospirillaceae bacterium TMED167
ACGGTGTTTGAATTGTTTCCTGATCTGGATCGCCTCAAAAAAATGCCGGCGACGTCCCTTTCTGGCGGCCAGCAGCAAATGGTCGCCTTTGGCCGAGCGCTGATATCAAACCCGCGTCTTCTCATGTGTGACGAGGTCTCGTTGGGACTGGCGCCGACAATAATCAAGGACATTTATGGTATTTTCCCGGTAATCAAAGAAGCCGGTACGTCGATCATGGTGGTCGAGCAAGATGTGCAGCGGGCGCTCTCAGTGGCCGATCGTGTCTACTGTTTTATGGAGGGCCGGGTAACCCTCACGGGGAAACCCTCGGAACTAGATCCTGTGGACATCCGCCAGGCCTATTTTGGAACCTAGAAGTGATGATGATATTGTTGGATAGACAACAGAGATCGCTTCGCCCCCAAAGGTGGGCCTCGTCACAGGTGCGGAGAATATCTTCATGTTGAGCTGGGTGGACGCGATTTTACAGGGTACTCTGCTGGGCGGACTCTATGCTCTTTTTGCGGCCGGTCTGTCGTTAATGTTCGGTGTCATGAGGCTCGTCAATCTTGCCCATGGGGATCTCATCGTGTTCGCTGCGTTTATCATTTTGTTTGTGGCAGACTCCCTTGGCCTTAATATTTTTCTGGCAACGGCCGCAACACTGCCAATCATGTTTGTGGTCGGATATATGCTGCAGAAACAGCTCCTTAATCAAACATTGGGGAAAGATATCCTTCCGCCGCTTCTGGTGACCTTCGGAATTTCCATTATCATCCAGAACGGTCTTCTGGAGACGTTCACGGCCGACAGTCGGCGTCTACAGGCGTTCGGTATCGAGACAATTTCGTTCCCTGTTGGCGGTGGAATCGCTGTCGGATTGTTGCCGGCCCTTACTTTCGTGACCGCTGTCCTCGCCATCGTGTGCCTCAATTGGATGATGTACCGGACGGAGGTTGGTCGTGCCTTTCGGGCGACATCTGACGATCCGTCAACGGCGCAGCTCATGGGCATAGATAACAACCGGGTATTTGCAATTGCTACCGGCATCTCTTTTGTGGTGATCACCCTCTCTGCACTTTATTTTGGCAATCGAGCCCAGTTTGATCCGACCATTGGCGCGTTTAGACTGTTGTACGCTTTTGAGGCTGTGATCATCGGGGGGCTTGGTAGTCTATGGGGCACGCTCGCTGGCGGTATCATTTTGGGAGTTGCGCAAACCATCGGCGCAAAGATTAACCCGGAATGGCAAATTCTATCTGGCCACGTTGTCTTTTTGATTGTTTTGGTTTTTCGGCCCCGCGGCCTCTTCCCGCGGTCGGTGGATTAGGGGGCGGCATGAATGATATCGCTGAGAAGTCGCCCGTCTATACGGTAAAAACGCGCACGAAGGTGTCAACGTTTATGCTGATCGCGGGGGTTGTTGTCGTCTTGTTGCTTATTGCTGCGCCGGCACTAGTTTCTAGAAGCGCCATACAAGATTTGTTCTTCATACTTACCATGTTGGCGCTTGCGCAATACTGGAACCTGCTTGCGGGTTATGCGGGGTTGGTCTCCGTTGGCCAGCAAGCCTTTGTCGGCATCGGCGGCTATACCATATTTGCCGCCGCGATTTTTCTCGGCATTGATCCCCTTATTGGAGTATTATTGGCGGGGGTCGTCGCAATGATTTTGGCGGTGCCGACGGCCTTTGTTATCTTCCGTTTACGAGGGGCTTACTTCGCCATCGGTACCTGGGTGGCCGCAGAGGTCTTTCGTCTGCTCTTTGCTCAATGGAGAGCGTTGGGTGGTGGCACGGGTACTTCTCTGCCCCGAAGCGCCACCAAGGGTATTTGGGGGCAGGATTATATCAAGGACTTGTTCGGTGTGAAGAGCTCCGCTGCCCGGGACATCGAGGCCTATTGGATTGCGCTCTTCATCGCCGTAGGGACCATTGTTCTGGTCTATTTCTTGTTGCGGTCCCGCCAGGGCCTCGCGCTCTCCGCCATCCGGGACGCGGAACCTGCCGCGGCCAGCCTGGGCGTAAAGAATTTTTGGACCAAATTCTGGATCTTTATCGTCGCTGCTTTTGGGACTGGCATGACGGGTGCCGTAATCTATTTTCAGAAAGCGCGGATTTCGCCAGATGCCGGGTTCTCTGTTATCGACTGGACAGCGTTTGTGGTATTCATCGTGGTGATCGGCGGCATTGGTACCATTGAAGGTCCTATTATTGGCGTGATCATTTTCTTTATACTTCAAAACTATCTGGCGGATTTCGGTACCTGGTACCTCATGCTGCTAGGGGGCATCGCAACTGCTGTAATGCTTATTTCTCCGCAAGGTGTTTGGGGGTGGATTGTTCAGAAATATGATCTCCAGCTTTTCCCGGTGCGTCGGCGGCTTGTTATTGGCACGCTAGAGAAAATGCCACAAGACGGCGGCGAGTGATCCGCATTTCCTTTGTCTGGAAGGACCGCTAAACTTTCGGTTCATTTTCTTCGTTCGGAGGGACCATGCCCCGGTTTTCAAGCAACATTTCCATGATGTTCCTGGAATATGATCTTCTGGACCGGTTCCAGGCCGCCCAAAATGCCGGATTTGGCGCGATTGAAATTCAATTTCCCTATGACACTCTGGTTGCGGATCTCTTAATCGCCAAAGAGGACGCCGCGGTCGATATCACCGTCTTAAATATCGGGGTCGGAGATTTGACTTCAGGCGGACCAGGCATTGCCGCTGTGCCAGGACGGGAAGATCATTTCAAGGTCGCCGTCGAGGAGGCCTACGATTACGCGGCCACCTTAAAGCCTATCACCATGAATGTGCTCAGCGGCTGGCCCTCCATGGAAGACTTCTCCCGGGAGCAGTGTTTGGATGTTCTGGCATCGAACCTGAATTATGCTGCGGCAGCGTTTGAGGATACCGGTGCGACGGTACTCACAGAAGCGGTGAACGACAAGGACCGGCCCGGGTATCTCATCAACCATACGGCCGAAGCCCTCGATGTTATTGATCGTGCAGGGCATGCCAACCTGAAAATTGAGTATGACCTCTACCATATGCAAATTATGGAGGGGGATCTGATCAATACGCTCCGGGAGAATCTGGACCGGATTGGGAATATTCAGTTTGCTGATACTCCCGGACGGCATGAGCCGGGAACAGGTGAGATCAACTTTCCTTATATCTTCGAAGCATTGGATGATATGGGATGGGAGGGTTATCTGGCGGCTGAGTATAATCCAACGGGCCGGACGGCAGACACATTGGGCTGGATGCTGGAATAGGCGATCCCCGGTGAAAAAAGAACCTCCTCCGACGCCGATATGGTGGGTTGTTTTTGTGCTCTGCGTGGCCGGGAGCTTCGCGGCCAACTCAACCCTGGCCAAGCTGTCATATGACCATGGGGCGACGCCGCTCTCAGTGCTGACGTGGCGCAGCGGTTTGGCAGCCCTCGGCGTGTTTTTGGTTTTGACGATATGGCGAGTGCCCCGGAAATTGCTCGCGCGTCAACGCTGGACCGCTTTCGCAATGGGAGCCATCGTCGCCACATACTCCTATGGTCTTTTGGGGGCCATGGAACACATACCTGTCGCCCTCGCGGTTTTGACGTTTTATCTGTATCCCCTGCTGACCAGTTTGGGTGCTTGGGCAAGTGGCCAAGAGAGTATGACGGCCAGAACGTTTCTATGTCTGATTGCCGCCTTTATCGGTCTGGCTATCGCGTTGGAGATTACAGGGGACTTTAATATGATCGGTGTGTCCATGGCAGCGGGCGCGGCGGTCCTGATCACCGTTCTGCTGCTGATGGCCAATCGGATGGTGAGCGGTGTGGACTCACGGGTTATGAGCTTGCACATGATGACGTCTGCGACGGTTGTCTACATCACCGTCGACATTGTGTTTCAGGAATTCCCATTGCCCTCATCCATTACCGGTATGCTCGCGTTCCTCGGCTCCGGAGTATTCTATTCTTTTGCCATGATCGGTATGTTCGTAGGTATTGCCAAAATCGGCGCCGTCCGGACCACCATGTTTATGAATTTCGAGCCGGTCTCCAGTATCTTTTTCGGAATGGTGATCTTGGGTCAGTTTCTGGCTCCGTTCCAATTGGCCGGTGCGGGGCTCGTCATTGTGGCAATTGTGACGGCGGCCGTGGGCAAGCGGTCGGCCGCAAAAACAGATAACTGACTCTATAGTACCCCCCGAGCGTCGATCCGCCAAATGGCGGTCAATTTGTTCCCTCGCACGCAGTGTAAGTGGTCGTGCAAGTTAACGGTCGGGTCGCAATGCGGCGTGACGAGGGTGACCGGGGAGCCCAGCGCGGGTGTTTCGTTGGTCCCTAGAGCCAAGCTCATCTTGCCGTGTTCGTCACCAAACCAGTCGTAGGCCGCGCCGGGAAATGTCTTGTCTTGAATTTTGGGAAGCGGACCATCGGTCGCAAAGCATTTAAACCCGCCGTTGAGGGTCACCATGCCGGCCGCATTGTTGCTTACGATACTGCATTGCATAAAAAGCGAAGTTTCGAAGGGGCTGGGGGCATCTTTTCGAAGCGTGACCAGATTATACTCCACATCCATCAGCGCATAAGATCCGGTTTGGAGTTCCGTGAACAGGCCAAGGTCTCTGTCGATATCATGAGTGCCGGTTCCCCCGCCAGTTACGATGTCGGGCTTTAAACCAGCCCTAGAAAGCTGTGCTAAGGCATCCCGCAGGATGTTCATTTGCCTGTTATAAATATTCTGTCGTTCGTCATAACTCTCAATATGTTGCACCCTGCCCGAGTAGGCCTGAATACCGCGGAAACGGGTGTGGGGGTGGTCCGCAATTTGCTGGGCTAAAGCCACCGCCGCTTGCGGCGAGGCAGTCCCCGTTCGATGCATGCCGACATCCAGGTCCACTAACAAATCAAGGACCATGCCCTCCCTCCGCGCGGTCTCAGCCAGCTCCAGGTGATTGATTGGGTTGTCGGTGACCAGCATCACGCGCTCGCCCGTTTTAGCCAGGGATGCGATGGAGTTCACCCGGCGCGCGCCAACAATAGGGGATGTTACAAGGACACCAGGCACGCCGGCGCCAATCATCACCTCCGCTTCTTTCAGGGTTGCGCAGCAGACACCAACAGCGCCAGCCGCAATTTGTCGCTTTGCAATTTCCGAACATTTGTGGGACTTCGCGTGGGGCCGCATGCGCAAGCCCGCCTGCCCGCAGAACATAGTGAGGGCGTCCAAATTTCTATCGAACGCATTGAGGTCGAGAATGAGCGCAGGCGTCGCGAGCGCATCCCTTGAGCCGGGGATACCCACCAGTTCTTTATTGGGCCCCAGGTCAGTCATGGCTGGACGTTACGTACCAAACATGGCGTTGGGCAGATACAGTGCAATTTGCGGCCATTGCATGAGGAACGCCAAGGTAACGGCCATCGCAATCCAGAATGGCCAGATGCCCCGAAAAATAGTGCCCATGGGCACGTCCGGAGCGACACTTTTTACAACAAAGACATTGACGCCAACTGGCGGGCTGATAAGGCCCATTTCCAGCACAATCACGACCATCACACCGAACCATATAGGGTCGAACCCGAGTTCCAGGATCACGGGCAGCGTGATGTGCAGGGTGAGTACGAGCATGGCGAGGCCTTCCAGGAAAGTGCCCAGGAAAATATAGGTCGCCAGAATGATGATCAGGATTCCATATCGGCCGACATCCAAACCGGTCAAGAAACTGACAATGTTCGCCGGTATCTCTGTCAATGCCATAAAGGGAATGAAGACAAAGGCGCCGATCAGGATCATGAACACGGTGGCGGAGGTGCCCATGGTTTGCAGAATGACCCAGCGGAAACTCCCCCAATTGAGCGTTCCCTTGGTGAGAGCCACGATCAACGTGAGGGTCGCTCCTACCCCGGATGCCTCAACTGGCGTAAAGATGCCTATAAAGAGCCCGCCAATGGTAATTAGTACAATGCCGATCATGACACATGCCCGGCCGAGCGATTTAATTCGGACGTCAAAGGATGCACGTTCCGCTTTGGGCCCCATCTCCGGCCTGAGGGTCGTGACAATGTAAATTGCGAGAATGAACAGAGCAGTCATCAAAAGGCCTGGGAATACGCCCGCCATAAATAGCCTTCCGATGGATTCTTCTGTCAGGATGGCATAGATGATCATGCCCGTGGAGGGTGGGATAAGAATGCCTAATGTGCCGCCTGCAGCTACGGCGCCGGTGGCGAGACTGTCTCCATATTTATAGCGTTTCATTTCCGGTAGGGCGACGCGGCCCATAGTGACGGCTGAAGCGATGGAGGAACCACTGAGTGCTGCAAATCCCGCGCATCCGCCGATGGTTGCGGACGCGAGGCCACCCCGATAATGTCCGAGCCATGCATAGGCGGCAGCGTATAGATCTTTGCTGATGCCGGAGACCCCAGCCAGGTTGCCCATGAGGATAAACAACGGCACGACGATGAGCGTTTCCGTCGTAGAAATTTCAAAGGCTTCGCCGCCCAGTGTGGAAAGGGCCGCAGGCAGGCCGCTGATGGAGATCGTGCCAAAAAAACCAACCACCATCATGGCCATGGCCACCGGCATGCGGAGAGCCAGAAATAGGAATAAAAAGATAAGGCCGACGGCGCCAATGGCGGTTGCGGACATGTGGGTGGCTCTCTCTTATTCTTCTTCGAGAGCGTCTTGCCGGTGGCTGACTTTATAGCCCCGGATATGGGAATAGATTTCCGCAATCAAGACGATGCCGTAAAATGCCATGCCGCAAGCCAATGCCATGAAGAACGGTCCAAAGGGAATGGTCAAGGATCCCGAGGCTTCTCCATAATCCGCCGCATTGATGCCGTTAATCACCAATTGCCAGGACAAAATGGCAAGCATCACTACGCCGATCATCTTGACGATGATGTCCGTCCAGCGGGTAATTTTCGGTCCGCCAATAGTATCGAGAATTTCGACGGCGACCTGACCGCCCGTCCGCCCGCTGTGGGCGACCGAAAACGTGACCACGGCCAGAAGCAGGAGTTGCTTGAAATCGCTCGCTCCAAAAATGGGCGAGTTTAAGGCATAGCGGAACCCGACTGCTGTAATCGTAAGTGCGCCGAGCGCCAGCAGCGCCGCGCCCCCAAGATATAAAGAAATGGGACGAACCACCCTGTCGACAATGTCGAGTACTGGATCCGTCCCTTCTTTACCGTCAGACATAATCTATGCCTTGTTGTGCGACTTGACTGGCCCTAGCTGCTTTTGCCAGTCAATTTGGCAAAGATGGCTTTTGCTGGAATGCCTTTTTTCTCAACGGAGTCGAGATAGGCATTCACCGCTTTGGCCGTCGCCGCATCAAAACGCGCTTTCTCAGCCGGAGAGACCTTATGGTATTTGAGGCCAGCATCTCCTTTTTTGGCGCGGGCCAGAGCTTTAAAGTCGGGCTGAGCCCACCCGACGGCCGTATTGACGCTCCAGTCCTTACCCGTCAGACCATCGATCGCCCGTTGATCCTGCTTGGATAGCCCTTCCCAAACCTTTTTATTCATGGACAGCCAGAACATGGCTGACTGGGCATTCATGCCATCGGTCACGAACTTTGCGCTCTCCGAAAAACGCCACGGCACGAATAGGACGTTGATGGCGGCATAGACACCGTCCACGACACCTTTGTCCAAGGCGTCATACACTTTACTGATTGGCATAGCGATTCCGGAGGCTCCCCAGGCATTCATCATGGGAACGTTGGTGGCATCCAGTGCCCGAATTTTGAGGCCCTTAACATCTTCGATCTTGGTAACCTGCTTCTTCCGCATCACGAGGGTGGCGGGTGTGTTGGACCAAATCCCCAGCATTTTCACTTTCGTGTATTCCGGCGTGAGATATTCTTTGTAAATGCTCCAGGCTTTTTCCGTGATCTCCTGGGCCGACTTGCCGACGCCGGGTTGGCTCACGATCAACGTGCGCGGGAATATCGTTGACGTGTATCCCTGGATGCCGAAACTGATTTCGGCCACGTTGTCCAGAACACGTTTATATTGTTGAACAGGGCCTTTCCCGAGTTGGCCGCTGGCGAATAATTTTGCAGTTGTGCTGTTGCCAGTGGCTTTTCCAATGTCTTCGGCCAGTTTCTTAAACGCAACGCGGTTGAGATAGTGCTTCGGGCTCATAAAGGTCGCAATTTTTAATTCTTTGGCGTGCCCTTGGGTGGCGGGAAGCGCGGTAAACGCAAACACCCCTCCGATGATTGCGGTCCCCGCAAGCAATTTGGTGCTGATTCCAGTCATAAAATATCCCCACTGTGATTTACTAGTGTAATGAAAAATTGGGCAGCCTTTTACTTATTTTTTAATGGCTACCACCCCGTATTAGATAAAACCCTAGCGATATTGTGTCTAAAGTCAATGTCACCGCCCAGTTTGGTGTGTGCAAAAGCCGATGGAATAGCCGTTCACGCTTAGTGTTCTGGCAAGCTGCGATCCAGGATTCTTAGCTAAGTGATTTTCAGTATTTTTCTAATACTGGGCCAACTCTCCGCACCAAATATTTTGAGATCATTGGTGAGGTCATCTGGGCACCAATCCAAAAGCATGGGTTGGAAGCTGTCTCGTTTTTGGACACGTGCAAACCAATCCTCGACCTTGGGTAGCCGCCCATTCTTCCACATATCGGCCATGGAAAGCATGTCCAGCCGGTTTACGTAGGGCATCATCGCTATGTCAGCGAAGGTAAACCGATCCGCCGCCAACCAATCTTTGTTTTGCAGGGAGCCCTCCATTTTGTGAAGGTAAAGATCATAAAGCTTAACCTTCGCTTCGGCACCGGGGGCCTCAAAGCCCTGCCGCACGATGCTTTTCTTGGTTTCGTGCCAGTCAGCGGTGACGGACAACCGGGGCGTAGAGCTGAGAAAGTCCTCGACACCCTTTTCTCCGAGGCGAAGGACAATATGGCGATGGCAAGTTAAGAAAGTCAGAAACCCGCATGCTGGATGAAGGGCTTCATCAACCGCTTTGGTCCATTCCATCACCTTGGCGACCTCGATTGGATCCTTCGGGCGCAGCGGCGCATCAGGAAAGACATTCTCGATATACTCACAGATTACGGTGGAATCGCAGATAACATTTCCGTCATGGAGCAACGTTGGGACAACGGCCTTCGGATTAAGTTTTATATATGCCGGATCAAACTGATCACCTTTAAGGATATCGATATAGTGCCCGCTCCAATCGAGTCCTTTTTCTTCCAGGTATATGCGGACTTTGGCGGCGCATACGGATGATCCGTGATGGTATAGATCAAGCATGGTTGTTTCGCTCCGTATCAGTGTCAGGTCGAATTGTTCAGCAGTTTTTTGACTTCTGGCCAAGCCTGTTGGCCGTGGGCTTTCATGTTGTTGCGAAGGTCTTCAGGTAAATATTGGAAAAGGGCCGGCCCAAAGCTTGGCCGGTTTCTTACCTGATCAAACCAGCGGGCGAGGTGGTGGTGAGCCGCCCACATTTCTGTAAATCCCAGCATATCCAGCCTGTTGACGTAGGGTGTCAGGGCGCTGTCTGCCATCGTATAGGTGCTCCCTATCAGCCACTCATGATTGGCCAATGTCGCATCCATGGTCTCCAGCAGGTTGTCGAAAAATAAAACCGCTTGGCGAACATCCGGCGCCTCGAATCCATCAAAGATCCATCCGCGCTTTCGCTCCCGCCATACCGGATTGGGATCACTATCGATATGCTCTTCAACCTCCGCCGGCGACCGCTTTAAAATAGTGTGTCGATGGGTGCTGACATACGTCAAGGGCCTCACTGAGTGATGAACCTCCTCATCGACCAGTTTGGTCCAGTAACGCATTCGTGTGCACGGTAAGGCCTCCGCCGGTTTGAGAGGAGGGCCTGAAAAGGCATCATCGAGATATTCACAAATGAGGGTCGATTCAGTGATCACCTCGCCGTCGTGAATGAGTGTCGGGACCACGGCTTTCGGGTTGAGTTCTAAATAGTCCGGGTTGAACTGTTCGCCCGCGAGGATGTCGAGATAATGGCCAGTCCAGTCGAGATTCTTTTCCGCCAGAACTAGCCGCACTTTGGCGGCGCATACGGATGATCCGTGATGGTATAGCTCAAGCATGATAAGTCAAAACCCACTGTTATTGATAGATTTTCTGTGGATGAGACTTTCTATTGGCAAAATCGTCCTCCATCTACGTTGATGGATTGGCCTGAGAGGAAATCACTGTCCTCTGACGCGAGAAACAACAGCGTCCCGACAAGATCTTCCGGCATCATTTCCCGCTTCAGAATCCGGCTCGCTACGGTAGGTTCCCGGGCCACCCCCAATTGGGGGTGGGTGTCGACGCCTTCACTGATGGTCAGGCCAGGGACAATGGCGTTGACGTGGATGTTCTGATCGCCGAATTCCCTTGCTGCCGAGCGCGTTAGGCCGAGGACCGCCCCCTTGGAACTGACATAATCGGCCATGCCAGGGCCACCATAATAAAAAGTCCCAGAGCTCACATTGATGATCTTGCCACGCCCGTTTTTGAGCATGCTTGGCACAACAGCTTTGATACACTGAAAGGTGCCGCGCGCATTCACGGTCATGGTTTTATCCCAGGCCTCGTTGCTCATCTCCATGATGGGGGTCAGACGGAGTGCAACAAAGAGGGCCGCGTTATTGACCAGAATTTCGACCGTGCCGAATTCTTTTTCCGTCGCGTCGACCATTGCAGCGATGGACGCATCATCGGTCACGTCCGCCACGATGCCTGTCGCCGTGCCACCCGACGCCTTGATTTCCGCCACCACGCGGGATGGGTCATCAAGGTCGGAGACCATGACCTTGGCGCCTTCCGCGGCGAGCGCCTTGGCATAAGTTTCACCCAGACCCTGGGCCGCGCCAGTGACGATGGCGACTTTATCTGCAAGTCTATTCATCGCTCTCTCCTTCTGGGTTATCTGACGGCAATCGAAATATTTGTCGCCTCATTGAACGGTTCGAACTTACTTAAAAATGTGGATACGACCGAGGCATCCCCATCGACCGAGATTTTGCCTGTGGTTAAGGCGCTTTCAAAGGTGGTTTTTCCAAAAATCCACTGAAGCACGAAGGGCCGGTTGAATTTAACCGTGGCGTCCCGGTCCCCAGTGGGCGCCGCAAAAAACTGGCAGACGCCCCTGCGAACTTCGAGGGCACAGGCTTCATTTGAGTCTGTTGTTTCAAAAACCACCCGTAATTGGGTATCCCAGGACTCCTCGGCTTTCAAGCGCACCGTCATCACAGTCATGATGGCACTGAGCGGGAAGCCTTTTACCTGGTCTGGTGATCCCAGGACCATGCCACCGCCGGCCTGGTCCAATTCGCCATTCAATTCAAGTGCCGACGTGAGGCCCCAGTTGCGCCAGGTGGCGTTTTTCT
>NHHQ01000005.1 GCA_002170915.1 Rhodospirillaceae bacterium TMED167
CGGGACGGCACCATTGTGGAAGAAGTCCTGTATCTCCACCGTCCCGAAGATATGATCCTCATTCCCGGCGCGGCGGAGACCATCATCGCTGCCAATTCGAAAAACATTCCTGTCATCATCGTCACTAATCAAGCAGGGATCGGCCGCGGATACTATGGATGGGAGGACTTTACGGCCGTTCAGGCTTGTATGATAGAGGAGTTGAGCGGCCTCGGTGCCCAGATTGACGCCGTCTTTGCCTGTCCGTTTCATGCTAGTGGTCAGGGTCCCTTTATTCATCCGGATCATCCAGACCGGAAACCGAACGCCGGCATGCTCTTACAGGCGGCAGCCGAATTAAAGATAGATCTGACGCGCTCCTGGATTGCAGGCGACCGAGCCTCCGATGTGGGCGCGGGACGTGCCGCCGGGTGCGCAGGCGGCATTCATGTCCGGACCGGCCATGGCTATTCCGATGAAGAGGCATCCGCTTCGCTCGCCTATGGGTCGACGGCCTATGTTGTCACGGACGCTACATCCATTGCCAGCCTGACACAGATCATCCCGTTTTTAGACTGATATCGTCTTACCGTTCAATTTTTGGATTTAGCCGGAAGGCCTTCCACAGAATTCTGGCGAAACTAGGTCTTATATTCTATTTCCGTAACGCGAACTTCCTCGTCACTGATATTGGTGGCGTTATGCTCAATCGGGGCTGAATAGCCTGCGGTACGACCATCTTCATAGTCGATCACTTTGACCGTGCCATCGCGGTTTTCGAGCTGCAACTGGCCCCCTGATTGCTGGATCGTCACATAATCATGGGTATGGCGATGCCATCCCGTTTCCGCGCCGGGCGGGAACCGCCAGGAGGTAATTCTCGTTTTCTCATCCTCAAACATCACGATCCGCTCGGCCTCTGCTGTCTCTATCCGGGCCTTTCGGTCTTCCAATGCAACTGACATTTACGCCTCCGCCCTATCGCTATCGATATTTTCGATAGTTTTTCCGGAAAGCAAAAGCATGGCAAGTTTATTCTTTGCCCCGCGCTGGTTTGGGCATGAGATCCAAATGTTTGAGAAGCGCTACAAAAGTCGAGAGCTTCTCCGTCCGGTAGGCATCCAAATCCATGCCCGAAAAGTCATACATGCCCCTGCCAGTTTTCAGACCAAGCTTCCCTTCCGCCATCATTTTATCCACGATCAGAGGCGCCTGGTAACGCTCTCCCAACTCCGAGGACAGGTATCGGTTGGCGTAATACAAAATATCGAGCCCGCCCCAATCCACGAATTCCAGGGGTCCCATGGTCGCAAACCGGAGGCCGAAACCGGAGCGGACCGCGTTGTCGATATCCTCCGCCGTGGCAACACCCTGTTCGACCATCCGGCAAGCTTCACTCATGACGAGAGATTGAAGCCGAGGCACGATATAGCCCGGCGCCGCCTTACAGCGCACCGGCACCTTTCCGATGCCCTTTAATAAGTCAATAAACCGACCGGTGACGGTCTCCTCTGTCTGATCACTCGGGCTCACCTCCACAAGTGGAATCAGATAGGCGGGATTTAGAAAATGAGCATTCAAAAAATGTGAGGGCCGTGCGCTGAACTCCGCCAGCGTGGTGGACAAAATGGTCGATGTCGTCGAGGCCAGAACTCCGTCCGGTTTCATAATCTCACTGACACGTCCGATAGCATCCTTTTTCGCCTCCAGGGTCTCCGGCACACCTTCAAACACATAGTCTGCCTCGGCAAGACAGTCTTCGGCACCCCTGAGAGAAACACCCGTCACTCTCGCCAATGTGGTGGCGGCCTCATCTTCCGTTAACACGTTTAAAGACAGTAAGAAGTCGAGATTTTCCTGTATTTCTCTCCTGGCCTCTGTGAGTAGGGCCTGGGAATCGCCCGCCGGTCGTTCTTTGAAATCAACGATTTCCACATCGTAGCCGGCATAGGCAAAGACATGCGCGATCCCGCGGCCCATCCGGCCGGCGCCGAGTGAAACGACTTTAGTCATGCCACAAAGCCATTTTGGAGACGGGCCCAAAGATCGTCTAGAGACAAGCCCTCCAGGCCCAGGCTCTCGAGCGTCCGGCCCGAAGCCTTAAGGTCTTCACCGGTGATGCCCGAGGCGATCGATAAAAAGCCATCCACAAGCGGCAACGCTGTTCCCGTCAGATCGCCGAGAGACGACAAAAATGACAGGCCAAGGGCGCTATCCTCCCGCATATATCGGTGGGACAAGAGATCAATATTCTCCCGCCAATCACCGCTATCAGTCAATTTCTCGTGGGAAGAGTCGCCGTACATCCACTCCTCCGCGTCATCATCATAGTGATCTGAGAGGGGGAAGTGTGGTGCGCCATATCCCAGCGCCTCTCGTAATTTTATGCGCTCCTGATCCAGTGCGTCGGTTACCCGGCGAATGGATGGGACGGTTCCTTCATTATGAATATCCCAAGCCTCAAAATGTTCCAGCGGCCCGGCATTCATCATGATCAATGGGGGGTGGATGATCGGGCCAGCATTCATCAGCGCACCATCAAGCGCGTCTTTCAAGGGCTCCGCGCCCGGATAGGCTTTTGAAATGACCGCCAGAGCCCGATCGCTGTCCCGAGCTGGGAAGACGCCTGTCGGCAGCCGCGTGGCATACACACTGACCCGAACATGGTCTTCCGCTTGCTTCCGGGCCAGATAGGGCAACGTCCCCGTCTCCGCGAAGGCCACCTTTGCGGTATTGCCGGATTTTGTCAGCGCCTCTGCGAAAATATAGGTTCCGAATGTAGCGGGCGGAATATAGACAACCTGGCCATCTTCGAAATGGGGAGCAATAGCCTCAGCAAGCGCCAGCTGGGCCGTGCACGGGAGCGGTATCAGAACCAGCTCTGCACCAGCGACAGCTTCCTTCAAATCCAGTGTGGGACGCGCGATCGTGACGTCTCGTATTCCCAGATGGTCAGTGAGTTTTATTTTACCACCATCCAACACCGGTTTGAGCGCGTCCGCATTTTGCCGCCAGAGCCGGACGGTGTGCCCCTTATCCGCGAATTCTGCGGCTGCGGCATAACATCCATGCCCGCCTCCAATCACTGCTATTTCCATCGCTCCCCTCCCAGACGGTCAGTTAATCTGAACTTGACCTGATCCTATGTTCTCGGACGCAATGAAATCAATGATTTCTGGCACAGTCGATTGAATACGCGCGCGCTCCCCCGCATCTCCCATACTGAGCCTGGCAAGGAAACCGACCTTTACCTAGGGTTTGTCCGCGGGAAAGGCGGCGAGACGATCCGCCAGGGTGCGCGTCTGTTACTCGGCAGCATCCAAATGATAGGTTGCGGCGGCGTAATCATTGGCTCCGAGGTCGCCATCGGGGAAAATATCCCTCTCCGACACCCAGTCCCGGGACTCCTCAAACATCACCTCCGAATATTTTTCGAAGACAATCCGCTCGCCAGGTCCGAAGTACCGGAGGTCCATTTCGTCATGGAACCGCGCGGGAAACTCTTTTTTGTAATGATGAGCATATAGCTCCGGGCGAAGATCAATGTCCGC
This sequence comes from Rhodospirillaceae bacterium TMED167, assembly GCA_002170915.1. The sequence goes on from NHHQ01000005.1 coordinate 3,531, forward strand.
TTGCGCCCGCCTGAGGGCCGCATAATATTTTCTGATCTGATCAGCATCCGGCTCGCCGGTAATCATCCCCGCCATCATAAACGTCGTTTCCAGCACCTTCTTGAAACCAAGCTGATCCAGAAAATAGTAACAGCCACTAAACAGACTCGCGGCGGGCACCTCGCCATCAATGAGTTTCTCCATCCTGGCAAATAGCAGGCCGTCATTGAAAGAGAGATTGATCTGATCCCGATCAAGATACTGTTCCATGGCCTGGATGGTCGAATAGTGACTGCCTGATTGGTACCCGACAGAAATAGGAACGCCGGCCAAGTCATCCGGCGTTTCGATGCCCGAGTCAGGATGCACGAATATGCCACACGGAGATACCGAGTACGCGTCGGCGTATATTTTGCCGTGACCGGACGCCGCCGCCACATTGACGGTCCAGTGACAGGCGGCGCTTACATCGCAGCTGCGTCCTGCCTCAAAAGTCTGATAGGCGCCGACCTTGTCACCCAGGTCATGTTTCTTGCCGCTTTTGGTCAACAGCGTTTTATTGAACACATAGTCGAGCCCCTCGTCCGCAAAATAACCTTTTTCTTCGGCGACCCATTCATGCAACCGCATATGCGGCGCAATTACAAATTTTTCCATTTCTTCTCTCCGTCCCTTCATCGCCTGGTTTGCTAGCTGATCCACGCATTCTAACGTTTTATTGTGAGATTAAACAAAAGCTAGCAATTAATATCATATGATAGTAGTTGGTACCACCCCTCGTTCCGGTTTCTTTGCCTGCGGGCAGATTACCTTTCCGCAGTCCATCAAGGCTTTCTCTCGGTTTTAGGATATACTCGACTGAGGCGTATGGCATATCATGTCGCGTTATCTCTAACGTTGGGGTGAAAAATTTGGTGTGGACCCGATTACCCTAGCCACCAGCATGGTTGCAGTGGCAGGCGCGGTCCGGCTTGACTACCTAGAAATCCTGCTATTTTCTCGCTCTCACACTCTAAGCCTCGTTATATCGGCAATCATTCCTGTGATCGTAGCACCGCCCTTATGCTAGACGTTTGCCTCAGCACCATCAAACTGGGCGGCATGACGTGTATTCTTGCGCTGATCCAGGATGTTACCGCCCGACAAAACGCCAAAAAGGAAATCACGGGACTTCAAGAACAACTTGGATATTACGGAAGACTGAATACCGCAGGAGAATTGTCGACGGACCTCGCCCATAAACTCAATTATTCCCTGGCAGCGACGCCAAATTACATACAATTTTCTGTCCGGCGTCTGGCGAAAATACAATCTATTCCGCGAGACATCTTTGAAGCACTGCAGAGAGCGAACGAGCTAACTTTGCGCGCTGGAGTATTAACTTTCTGGCTCCGTGAATTTGTGCGGAACGATACGTCAGGCCCCATCCCGACGGACACAAACACGGTGATCCGGGAAATTGGCGCCTTAGTTTTCCAGTGGGCACGCCGTCCAGAAATAGAATTTGTTTATAATCTGGACCCGGACCTCGACGAGGTGCTTATAAATCTAACCCAATTGCTGCAGGTTATCCCTAATTTGGTCTCAAACAGCATGGGCTCGCCCATGGACAGTTCTCCTCTAATTCGGACTGTATGGACCGAAACTCAAAACCGGAGAGAGGGAGCAATTTCCATCGTTATCTCGAACTCCCCCCATCTTGCAAAGCGAAGAAGATCAGATCTTTGAACGCTTTTTTACAACAAAAAAACGGGCTTGGCATGGGCCTTACGACATGTTCAACCATCATTGAAAATGCCTCGGGCCACATTGGCGTTATCCAGGCATCTGCTGCGGTGACCGTGATCGAAATTATCCTGCCCGCACATCCCTCCCAGCCGAGTGCCGGATAGCCAACTGCCCCGCTTGGTAGGTATAGACCCACGATTAACGTGAGGGCATTATCCTCGGTCTCCTAACCCGGCGGCATAGAACTGATCAATCCCGACCTCCCGTTGAAGCATCGAACTGTCCTGGCCACCTCCCGCGGTGCTATGAGGGATACCGGTTGAGTCAGCGACGCGCACAAAGCCATGAAACGCGGCCGCCGTCGCAGCAACATCAACAAATGCTTCCTTTCCAAGACCGGAGATGATCAGATCACGCAGGCGTGCGCTCTCATCGATATCCCGGCGCACCACAGCCTCAGCAAATTGCGACAAAAGCTCAGCGGCTTCAATATCACTGTCATTCGACATGCCGCCCTCCTGGTTGACTTCAGCCAGGTTGACGTTCATCGCTTTAATGTTGCTGCTCTCACGGAGCATAAACGCATGGGCGGTGGTTCAGTACAGACATTGATGAAGCGCCGACACCCGGGCTGCAATGACCTCGATTTGCGGCCGGGAAATAGCACGCGCATCTGAGGCGAAGTCATAGACTGAGCCTCCCGGGAGATAGTGCGCCTCGGCAATCCGCCAGTACTCTCTTTTCATAGCGGGCACCGCGGAGAGAGCCCGATGGATATAGCCTACTTTGTTGCTTGGATAGAGCATGCCATCAGACTCGACGGCATCCTCCGGCTCTGTAATGGGAACCCAGGCCGCTTTCTTCTTAGCGCCCGGTGACTGATAGTTGCTTGGCGTTCCCCCTTGGGGCGACGGTAAAGGGGCTTCTTCAACGCCGATCCCAAAGGCAAAGGTATCCGCCATTACCGTAATGGCGACCTGGCCCGCAATCTCAATATATTCCTCCGGCATCAACCCTTGTGCGATGATTGACTCGTACCACGCTTCACTGAGCCGGCCAGGATCGGAAACAATCCGGTGAACGACATCCACCGCTCCGACAGATAGGAGGCCCAAGGACGTGTGCGCACCGGTAACAGAGTTGGGCGTCAGCGCCTCCTTTTGCAATTGGCAAAACACGCAGGTCCTAGCCTGCCGTACTTCAGCAGCCACAGCGATGCGCTGTTCGGAGGTGAGCCACGTCCCAGCTTTGGACATACTATCCCACGCCTGTTCATGGGCAGCCGTTAAATCATCCCTTATGGGAAGCCCGCTTTCTGTGAGGTTACGCATGTCTTTCAAGACCCTCTTTTTGACAACCCGTGATCTTTGGTCTCTTAAATAGTACGGCAAAATCAGCGGATAGCAATTGGTCTTACATAGAGATCCGGGATATCTTACAGTCCTGCGATAAATTGGAGGCGTCAGCCGCCCAGAGCGTCCTACGCAGATGGCAGCGCGACTTAAGCTGTTTGGCTGCTATTCGTGAACTGGGACTGACGGCGGAGCACGCCTGAATAGAGCGGAACACGGCTCTTTTTTTGACTGGCAAGGTGGCGTAAAGCCGATTTCCTCTTAATTCAGGACGTGCGACTTCTCCACCAGCGCGCTAACCGCTTCCATAGAAAACCGTTGCATTTTTAGGTCCTTTAGAATCTCTATCTCCACAACATTCTCTGGATCCAAGTGACGCTCAATCATCGTCGATACAAAAATCACCAGATCGCGCGTTTGCCTGGGATAAGCCAAGAGATTACTCATCAATTCCCGGCGAATCAGCGGCGGATAATTAAGAAGCTCCAGTGACAGCAGCTTCTTGACGGAGATCGTCACCTCCAGACTCTGGAATAAACTGTCCAGGCAAAAACTGTAGATGCCAAAATCCAGTTTGCCAGCGATGTCGAGAGTGAATTCTTTAAACTCATCGACGAAAGCCCGCTCGGATATGTTCTGGTCCATCAGTTTCTTTACAACCGTGAGGAATTCACGGTACCGCACTCGGGCCGGACTTAACTTCCCCCCGAGCTGCGCCTCAAGATTTCTAATTTCTTCAGCGCGAAACCGGGAGTCTATGAGCGACTGAGCACCCCCTCGCACGCCTTTAGACAGCGATTGTTCGACAATCAAATGAAACAGGCGCTCATACTTGTCACGGGTTCCGTGATCCATGAGCGGAATTGACTGGCACAGAGGCAAAAGCGCGGCCTCAGCAACTAAACTGTCTCGGGAAAAAATGGCCGCAACAGCTGCTGCTTCATGATGCACTGTGTCGCCCCGGAGATCATCTGTGATAATAAAGCGCGCCCCTGTGGCGACAGTCAGATACCGGCCCAACTTCGCGCAGGCGAGAAAATGATCGGCCAGGTCGAACGACGGGCGCGAAGAGCGTTCGGTAAAATCTCCAGAGGATGAAAATTCACTCATAGACGTTTCTTCATGATTACAGGGGTTCGGAGTTAACCATCGGCAGACTACACCTAGGAGATAAATTTTTCCACCAAACGCTGTCAACCCGGTCCGTCAATCTCAACGCCGCCGATCTTAAAAGAGTTTTATCCATTCCCCTAGGCGGTTTTCCGGTTCATTTCGCCGGACACCGGGGTGTGAGCTGTCGATGGCGACTGGTATTTACCGCCACGCAAGCTTTTCTCGCATCATGCGGGCGATGTCACCCGCCGGATTTATCGCCTTCGAGACCTCCCCTGATGTGATCTTGGTCGACAACTTTGCCGCCCCCCGTTCAAGCAGGCCGGCATGAAAACGAAGATGCTTGGGACTCGCGAATTTTGGTGATCTGTAGATGTAGACGCTCCCGGGTGCCGCGCAGGCTTCCGACAGCATCGACACTGAATCCCCCGTTACCATTAAGGTATTAGCAACCGCCAAGATGCCCAGGTAGGGATTGTCGTCCCCGGAATCCCAAGCGTGGTAAACGGCGGGCTCAAGTCCGCTGTTCCGCAAGCGCTCAAGTAACACCGCCGCCGCCGTCCCGGAGCGACGGCTTGTGGTGATCAGAACGGACCCGCCGGCATCTGCGTGCCAATCAGAAATCTGGCCGGCAAGCCTCTCAGCGTCCGTATCGTCAAACGGCATACGGCGGCCTGCACCGCCCACCAAAACGCCCAAGAGCGGTCTTGGTATGTCCTTCCAAGGATCCCGCCAGGTCGCGCGGGCATCCGCCAGGAGCGTTTCAGTCACTCGATGCGGGGCCCCCGTCACCTCGACCACATTCGGTCCGGCCACTTTGTCATGAGCAGGAACCGCCACGAGGTCGAGAGATGCTGACTGGCGCGGTCCCGGATACATGAGATGGCATACAAAACAATGACCGCCGGAAACCCTCTTGATGTAGCGTGCCACCGATGCCGCACGGCGTCCAGCAGAAATCATAACATCGGGCCAGGGTGGAGAAATGTTTGTCCGAGAGCCCGCCGTCAACACACGCAAGGACGCGCCAAGCAGCATATTGGGCAGCCGTGCCATAGGACCATACCGCAGATCTTTGATCACATAAGGCCGTCCCAGGGCCTCTGCCACGCCCAGAGATTGGTTGCCGGTTCCGGGCCGTTCATCCCGCAAGACCCAAATCAGCGGGTCTCCCGGTGCGGAGGATGGTTCAACACTCATAAGACTACCATAGCTCTGTAAGACGGGCCTGTCAGGTCACTCAATTAACGGCTCCAGGGGCTTCGAGTGTTTGAATTGGCACGCCCAGTCCCAACATGTATAGAGGACTTCGCGATTGTCCAACGCCGCGTTAAAGGAATCTCTCATGTCCACTACGGAAGCGAAATTCTCTGTTGGCCAACTCATTCATCACCGTATGTTTAATTACCGTGGCGTTGTGATTGACGTAGATCCCCAATTCCATGGCCCAGAGAATTGGTACAATAAGATGGCCCGGTCCCAGCCTCCCAAAGAGAAACCCTGGTATCATGTTCTCGTGGACGGCAGCGATGTCCGGACCTATGTTGCGGAGCGAAATCTGGAGCCAGATCCGTCAGGGGCCCCAATCCAACACCCGGACATTTCGCTACACTTCGAAGATTTAACCCCGCAAGGCTACGTCACTCGACGCAAGGGCAACTAACGGCGGGCGGACAGACGCGCGCGCGTCACCATCTATCAATCCCAGCACGTGGCACAGTTGATGATATCAACGTGACGCGTCACTAATCGCTCTCCAGATATTGGCGGCGGTATACGGCATGCCGACATGCTCAACGCCGAAGGGGCGAGCGCATGGAGAACCGCATTTCCGATGACCGCAAGGGCTGGCACGGAGTTGGGCTCTCCGCCGGCACGCCCCCCCAGGGATTCCCATCAATGGGAACCTGAATGGGCGCCACGTTAAAGTCCTGAAATTGAAGCGCCCGGGGGATCATATCGCCCATAATTGATCCCGTGAGAACCTGCCCGGACTCCAAATCATAAATCATCGCCTCACCGATGGCCTGGGCGTGAACGATCGTGGCGTTCACCGCCTCGTGCCAACGTCATCGGGTATATCAATAAACGAGGTCAAGACAAGACCACCCTGCCCCAGATGTGTGGCCTCAGGGCGTCCCTCGAAATTATCTCAGCGGACAGCGTGATTTGTCCTATGCGAGCGCCTGAATGAAAGGCGATAGAAAATCATCATAATCTGTCCAACGTGCAACGGACCCCGTGTAGATCGGCTGGCGAACCTGCCATTTCGAC
>NHHQ01000006.1 GCA_002170915.1 Rhodospirillaceae bacterium TMED167
GCTCTCAACAAAAACATCGGCTGTCTCAACAAGGTTCAGCAGTATCTCTTGCCCTTCTTTAGAGCGAGGGTTCAGCGATAGCGACCGTTTTGAACGGCTATATTCTTTCCACCAACTCTCGTGCTTTCCAAACCGTCTTAGGTCATCACCCACACCCGGACGTTCGATTTTGATCACATCTGCACCGAAGTCAGCTAGCATATGCGTTAGCATGTTTCCCGCAGCGAGGCGCGTGAGGTCCAGAACCCTCAGCCCGTAAAGCGGCGAACCAGCGCCATCCTCGAAAGGCGACGGCTCAGTCATCTTTCCATCCGATAATGAACCTTCTCAAAAACGCACCAATACGCTGGGCAGCCATAGCACCAGGGCAGGAATAAATACCACTAGGCCAAGTCTGACGATGTCCATGGCAAAGAACGGTGCTATACCCTTGAACATAGAAGACAATGGCACGTCGGGCATCATCGATTTGATTACAAACACGTTGAGCCCAATCGGTGGGGTGATCAGACTGATCTCTACCACCATTACCATGACGATGCCAAACCAGATCAAATCGAATCCCATGGCGTCCACCAGCGGCACGAAGACTGGTACCGTTAGGAAAATCATGGCCAAGCCTTCGATGATCGTGCCTAGCAGGATATATATGAGGAGGATCACGAGGATCACCATCAAAGGCTCGATGTTTAGGGTTTCGATAAAGTTCACAAGGGCATTCGGCATTTCGGCGATGATAACGAAATTGTTCAGGATCAAGGCGCCGAACGCGATGGTGAACACCATGGCGGAGGTCTCCGCCGCTTCAGCAAGGGAATAGAAGAATATCCGTAAATTCATCCGCTTCCGACCGATGGCGAAGAGAAGTGCGCCAACGGCGCCAATGCCGCCACCTTCCGTGGGCGTGAATATGCCTAACGTAATGCCGCCAATGATAACGAAAAACAGCACGATCACGCCCCAAACCTTTGACAGAGTGTGCCAACGATGGGACCAAGACGATTTCTTGGCCCGCGGTGCCAATTCTGGCTTGCAATAGGCTACGCCCCAAATAACCGCAATATAAAGAAGGATTGTGATGATGCCTGGAATGATTCCGGCAATGAACAAGTCACCGATACTAGTTTCCGTCAAAATACCATAAACAATGAGGGCTGCTGATGGCGGGATCAAAATACCCATGGTGCCGCCAGCTGCAACCGTCCCGGCGGCAAGTCCGTCATTATATTTATAACGCCTCATGGGCGGTATGGAGACCCGGGCCATAGTCGCCGCTGTCGCCACCGACGAGCCGGATATGGCCGCAAAGCCGCCGCACGCTGCCACGGTTGCCATTGCAAGGCCACCTCGGCGATTGCCGAGCCAGGCATTCGCTGCCTCGTAAATATCCTCCGCTAACGCAGCCCGGAACACAAATACACCCATCAGGACGAATAATGGCAAAACCACAAAGTTTGCGTTTAGTGCTAAATCCAAAATTTGTTGGCTCGCGGTCTCCAACGCTGGACCGGTGCCCCGTACCCAGGCGAAGCCCAGGAAGCCGACCAGCATCATGGAGAAGCCGAGGGGGAAGCCCAGAAAGGCAATGAAAAGAAGGAGGGCAAATCCGATTAATGTGAGAACCATTAATTCTTCGACCCGCCCTTACCGTAGGGACCGGCAGGCACTAGGCCCGCCTTGTAATCGATGGCAATATATTTCCACACCATGTAGAGTTGGACGATCACACTGACCGCACTCAAAAAAGTTAAAACAAAGAGAATAGGCGCGGTGGGGATTTCTAGGTGTAAGGAAATGTCATCGTTTTCCATCATGTCCACGCCCGTCGACCACATGCGCTCTGTCATGAACCCAATCATACCAGCGCTGCCAATCAGCACAAAAATTTCGCGGACCCGCCTGAACTGGTTAGACATAAAGCCGTCGAAGAGTTCGACGGTGATATGAGCTCTCTTAACCGTAACCAGCGGTAGGGCAGAAAAAATCAAAAATCCTAGTAAAAATTCAATAAATTCGACACCGCCGTCCACGGGACTGTTAAAAAGATAGCGACCCAAAACGTCAACCAATGTTAAGCCCATGATGCTGAACATGAATAGAGCCGTGAGGGCGGTTAAAATTCTAACCGGAAGAGCGAAGGAGCCGGCGGCTTGGGCAGGCACGGCATAGTCATCTTCCAACGCGTGGTCGAGCGTGTCGGCCACTGGAGCGCCGTCACCTTTTTTGGTGACGGCGCTCATCTCGTGGTTATCAGACATAACGAGCGATATTTGACAGAATTATCTCAATTGATTTTTGAAAAACGCCAGGGCTTCTTGTCCGTTGATGCCTTTAGCATTTGCCGCGGTTAGCCACTCACCCTCCGCCCGCTGGCTAAATTCTTTGATCTTCGCCAAGAGCGCAGGATCCGGCTCAAGAAGTTTTCCGCCTTGGGCTTGAAGAGCTTTCAGTCCCCCCGCAGCGGCTTTGTCACCCGCGTTTCCTGCATTTACCGAAACATTCATGCCCGAAACACTCATAATTTGTTTCTGCTGCTCTTTCGATAGACTATCCCATTTCTTGCCATTCATTAGAAAGGAGAATGAGGTATTGGTCAGGCCACCCGGAATGACCGTCGTGAATTTGATATACGGCAATATCCGGAATGCGCGAAGGCCATGGGCTGGAACGGCAGCACCGTCTACGACGCCTTTAGAGACTAAGCTAAATATCTTTGCCGGGCCAGAGGCGACGGGAACGGCCTCAAATTCCTTGAGGATTTTTGTCGTAATACCTGGTGCAGCGCGGAGCTTGTAACCTTTAAGGTCGGCGAGCGAACGGATCGGTTTTTCACGGCTGTGAATATGGTTGGCAGCCAAAAGGAAGCTGCCAAGTAATTTTGCTCCTTTGTATTCATTAGCCTGAGCAAAATATTTTTGGTGCGATTTCCAAAGAGCTACTGATGTCTTTTTAGCACCGGGGGAGTTTAGCGGCAACTGGGCAACTGTCGGCAATAGTATTCGCCTCGGCTGGAAAATATTTGCCAGGAGTACAATGTCGGCAATACCCTTAATCATGGTCTGCCAGTTCTTGGGCGGCGAACCGAGACGGGAGGCCGACATTTTAACATTTACGCTCCCGTTGGTGGCTTTTGCAACATTAGCCGCCCAGGGCTTCTGAAGGCCTGTCTGAAACGGATGCTTTGGCGGCAGGTAGTTGTTGACCAGTAAGTCTACGGAATAGGCGGGGGCGGAATAGGTTAGGCTGACGGCAATGACTAGTCCTGGCAACATCGTCGTGCTCGTCAATACTTTGATCGCACGCATAACAATCTCCCTGTTTAATTCAAAATTTTTAATTTAATGGTTTCGTCAATGGGGACGATAACTGACATCAGCATATAACAATAACCTGGAACTGTCCGTATCAATCTCTGTAGCATTTGCTGCGGCTTAGACACTCGGTGTTTAGCAGTGCTTTCTTATTGAAGGTGACCCAAGTGGTTAATAAGAAACAGGCATTGCGTAACTGCTGTTGATAGCGTGCGTAACGGATTTGGACATTTATCTGTGAACAGTGGCGCTTGAGCATTTGGTTTGGGGACGAAATGGGTCAGCTATATGACCGAAGAAAAGATCCTCATGAATTGAATAATCTATAGATTAATCCTGAATAGGCAGATGTGAAGGCTGATCTTTTGGAACGAATGATGAGAGAGCGAATGCGTTTGGGAGAGACATTGCCTTTACCAACTCTTTTGCCTAGGCATTGATGATGGCGTGTTTGTCTACGGTAAAATAGAAAATTAAGGCAGGTTTAGCCGGTCAATGGCCAAAATATAAAATCAAAGGTAGCGCAATGAGCACTATCAATAATTCCATTGGGGCACCAAGTCTCCATTGGTCTCCAAAACGATATCCGCCATGCCCCATTACCAAGATATTTGATTGATGACCTATAGTTGTGAGGAACGCACAGGACGCATCGACCGCTTCAGCCCTCAATAACGGATCTGCACGAACGTTAAGTTTTTTCGATTTTGATCACATCTGCACCGAAGTCAGCCAGCATATGCGTTAGCATGCTTCCCGCAGCAAGGCGTGTGAGGTCCAGAACCCTCAGCCCGTAAAGCGGCGAACCAACTCCGTCGTCAAACGGCGTTGGTTCAGTCATCTATCCTTCCGCCTGGTGAGCGCGTTTGCCTGGTCCATGTATGCTTGCTCAGCCTCTCTTTGCTGAGGTAGGCCGACGAGGTCTGTGTAGGCTTGAAAACCTACGCCGTGTTGCATGGCATCCCGCAGGTCTCCGCTTTCCAAAAGATCTCGGTAGAATTTTTGAAGTGCCTTCACGACAACGTGGGTGGCTGCGACGGGCATTGTGCAGGCTGCGTAGCCTAGGTCTTCACACTCCGCCGCCGACAGCAATGGTGTCGCGCCGCCATCGATCAAGTTAACCACGCACGGGCCAGAAATTTCCATCGGGATCTGGCGTAGCTGATCGAGATTGGTTGGAGCTTCAACGAAGAAAAGGTCTACACCGATTTCTTGAAAGAGTGCCATTCGGTCCAACGCCTCTTGGAAACCGTCCGTGGCGATGGCGTCCGTCCGCGCCATGATCATGGTGTCCCCTTGGCGCGCATCGAGCGCTGCCTTCAGCTTTCCCGTCATCTCTTCGACGCCAATGATGGCTTTGCCTGCCATATGGCCGCAACGTTTGGGAAAGACCTGATCTTCAATGAAGAAGCCGCCCACGCCAGAACGTTCCAACAACCTAACCGTTCGAGCGACATTTGTGACATTACCAAAGCCGGTATCCCCATCGGCCAGGATCGGGATCTCGATCCGTTCTGTTAGTCGGCCGTAAAAGTCGGCTAGCTCGGTCAGCGACAATTGCGAGCTATCCGGTCTTCCGAGCAGGGACGCTGTTGCTGAGTATCCCCCTGCCGAAATAGCCTTGGCACCGCTGGTCTGTGCGATAAGGGCGCTTAGTGTGTCATGAACGCCAGGCAGGACCGTGATCTCGGGGGCTTCGATGAGTTTACGCAATTGCATTCCGGCAGTTGTCATGTTTTGAACTCCATACTGATATTATTACTGGCCGTGCGCCCCGTGCATGCTTGGCCGTCGATGCAGTAGATCGCAGCGATGGCTGTCTCGACATCAACATGGCGGCCATGCAGAGGCGTAAAACGGCCAGGTCCCGGATGTGGTCATGCTCGGTTTGAGGTCTAAAATAATGGGGTTAGCGCCTCTCTGCTCAACTTTCGTCAAGAAACCATCACTGATGGTGGGTACAAAGATTAGGGAGCATCACATTAAATCAGTTCTGGCTGGTGTGTCGGGGCGAACTGCGAAGGATGAAGAATAGTGTGAGGGCCGAGAGCACTAAAAGGGTAATTGCGATGGGATATTCTACGATTCTGGTCCAGTCTCCGCTCATAAGTGAGGTGCTTTGCGCAATTGAAATCTCGAAACGGGGACCAAGAAAGAATGCAATGATGAAGATAACAATGGAAAACCCATAACGGTTCATGATGTACCCAAGCATTGCGAATAGCAGCATGATAGCCACGCCGAACAGGCCGCCTGAAGCCATAAACACTCCGACGATGCACAACATAATAGCCGATACATAAATGAAAGATTGTGGTGCGGAGATGACCTTGACCCAAAGCCGTAGTCCTATCTGCCCAATCCACAAGTTGAGGAAATTGGCCATAATCATAGCTCCGAACAGCCCATAGATCAGACGCCCCTGTTCCTTAAATAGCAGCGGGCCGGGTTGAATTCCATGAATCATGAATGCGCTAATGATGAGCGCCGCGCTCACACTGCCGGGAATTCCGAGCGTCAGAAGTGGAATTAGATTGGCGCCGACGACAGCGGAATTCGCTGATTCTGTGGCGGCGACGCCTTGAATATTGCCTTTGCCGAAACTGTCGGGATCCTTCGAAGCGGCTTTGGTTGCGGAATAAGACATGAACGCGGCGGCGGTACTACCTATCCCGGGCGTGGCGCCCAGAAGTGTACCGATGACGGCCCCCCGAAGCATTGTATACCGGCATGACCAGTACTCCGCCCAACTGACCCGTTGATTTGCGGGATCTCCATCATCCGATAGCTTGATTGCTGCGGCACTAATGCCCTTGTTTCGTGCAAGGCGAGTTACGACTTCAGATATTGCCAACATCCCGAGTGCGACAGCGGGTAGGGGCAGTCCGTCGAAAAGTTCGAAATGCCCAAAAATAAGACGAGGCGATGCATTTTCGGGATCAGCGCCGATCATGGCGGCAAGTAGTCCGAGCGCCGCCGCAATCGCCCCCTTGACCAAGGATTTGCCAACAAGACCTGAAATGACTGCAAATGCAAATACCAGCAGGGCAAACACTTCGACGGGCCCCATCCTCAAGGCCAGAATTGCCAAGGGGGCGGAGACAGTGATCAATACGATATCGCTAAATGTGTCCCCCGTAACGGAAGAAAATAGCGCAAGTTTCGTTGCCTTGAGCGGTTTTCCCTGGCGTGCAAGCGGGTGCCCGTCGAAAGCCGTTGCCGCGGAATCGGGTGTCCCGGGAGTGTTGATCAAAATTGCTGGAATGGCTCCGCCAACCGTGCCGCCTTTACACACGCCAACCAGAAATGCGATCGCCAGAAGCGGATCGAGCCCGAATGTGAAGGGAATGGCGATTGCTATTGCCATAACGGGGCCGATACCAGGGATCGCAGCCACAAGTTGTCCCAAAACAACACCGGAGATTACAAAGCAAAGGTTCCATAATGTGAATGCATCGCTTAATCCGGCAAGAATGGTGTCTAAATCGACCATAAAGTAACCTCAGGGTAGCGAGCGCTCGAGAACGTGTATCACCAGAAACCAGATAAGAGCCGGCATTCCCAAACAGCCTAGTGCCAGCCAAATGGGGCGTCGTTCTCCAAAGATCAGCATGATTGCCAACGCCAGGAATGGGGAAACGATGAGAAAACCGAAATGGGATATGGCAAACAGTCCTGCCGCGATAATGGCAAGGTAGAGTAGCACCAACATCAGTTCCTGGACGTCTCTCTTGGTCTGCTCGCCCCTTTTTATTGCTAGTAAAACACCGCAGACCACGAGAAATGCTGCAATTGCGTTGGGCACGGTGTCAGGGTTAATGGATCCGTCATCCATACCTTCGATTTCAAATGGAAAGACGACAAATAATAACACTAAGCCAAGGCTTGCAACGACAAGCCCCGCTATTCTGTCTGCATCAAGATTCATGCCAGCTGGAGAAAAGAACGGCGCCCTGCTCGCTTATGCAAGCAGAGCGCAGTCTCAATTAGGGCTTAACAAGCTTTTCCATGACGGGTAATCCGTCTACCATCTTCTTCTTCGTAGCTGCCGGACCGAGATTGAGGAGTGAGCTTTTTGCCGCATTGCGGACAATTGTCTTCACTGTATCCGTTGCTAGGGCTTTTCTGATCGCTTTGGTCAAAGGGCCTAATATGGCCGGATCGGTCCCCTTGGTGGTGGCGATAAAGAAGTAGGGATCGACGGAAAGCCCATAACCCTGCTCGGCAATCGTCTTGACATTCGGTGCATAGCTGTGACGAGAGTCATTCGCGACTGCGATCATTTTCACGTCACCTGATTTAAGTAAGGGAGCATGGGCGCCGCCAGCGGTTGCTGCCATTACCTGCTTACCCATGAGAAGTTTCATGCTTTCGGCTCCACCTTTGGTCGAGACGTACTGGAATTTTGCGCCGGTAGCCCTGGAGACAGCATTTAACACAAATTTTCCCGGCTTGGCATTAAGTGCCATCTTTAACGGGCCATTAGCCTTGGCATATTTTACCATGCTTTCCAAATCATTAAACGGAGCGTCCGACCTCGCAACTACGGCGAGCTCGCCACGCGCAACGGTGGCGATGTAATCGAAGTCATCGATATTGAAAGCCATTTTTTCGGGGCGCATAACCAATTGCATCAGGATCGGCGTGCTGACGCCCATTCCAACAACTTGACCGTTGGGTTTAGACTTGGCGATCTTAGTGAACATCGCCGCGCCACCGCCACCGGGCTTATTCTCGACGACGACGTTCCAACCGGTCTGTTCTTTCATCACTTTGCCGATGACACGGCCCATCGTATCGGTCGAGCCACCAGCCCCAAAACCGATGTAGAACATCAGAGGCCCTTTGGGGGCCCAATCTTTCGCACTTGCTGCTCCTGCAAAGACAGTGACGGCTGCAACCGCGAGTACCACCTGGAGTGCGTGTGGCCGCCCATTCTGGAGGTGCCCAAGGGTGACTGGTTTGGCGATTGCTGCAA
>NHHQ01000007.1 GCA_002170915.1 Rhodospirillaceae bacterium TMED167
GAGTAAGTTTACACTCAGCTCCCAATCATGAGATTGCCGGTGATTAACCGGTGCGCCGTCCGCGGCATATCCGATGGCTGGCTGCAGAAGATCCCCGAGACTCATCGTACCGTGATCGGCAAGCAGTTGAGACCATGCATCAATGGCACCGGGCGTCGTAACGGCATGGGGTGAATGCTGTTCTATTTTTTGGATGCCGTTTTCAAGGTACCAGTCCACCGTTGCAGCAGCTGGGGCCGTTCCCGATCCGTTGAATGCGATTACTCCCTTGCCCTTTGGCGAATACAGACAAAAGCAATCTCCCCCAATACCCGTAGATTGGGGTTCTACCACACATTGAACGGCGACAGCAGCGATGGCTGCGTCCATGGCATTACCGCCGGACCGCAGAATATCCAATGCAGCTGTCGTCGCCAGTGGATGCGAGGTTGCGGCCATGCCATTGGGGGCATGAACAGTCGAACGTCCCGGAAGATAGAGATTTCTCATGTTTTGAAATCCAGCACTTTTGTTTTGTCTGACCTGCTTCGCGACTTTATACAGATGACTAATTGAGAACAAAGTTAAATTGCAGGTTGAAAACGGAAAACGCAATGGACCTTAATATCGCAGGAAAATGGGCTCTCGTTCTAGGCGCATCTCAAGGCATTGGGGCCGCTGTGGCGCATGCGCTTGGGGAAGAGCGGTGCAACGTTATTATCGGTGCCCGTAATTCCGATGGAATTCGGAAGCTGGCATCGGAAATACGGACAGAATATGGCGTCGAAGTGATACCGCATGCCATAGATCTTACCGATGCCAAAGCCGTTGCCGACCTATGCCATAAAATTGAGAATGATTGGGAGATCGATATCCTTCTCAACAATACAGGCGGTCCGCCGCCATCGGGAAGTCGCGGAGTATCCGATGACGTTTGGTCTGAGAGTGTTCAGGGGCTCCTGATGACGGTCATCCGACTTACTGAGTCCGCTGTCAAAGGCATGGCGGCCCGCCGTTGGGGGCGAATTATAACGGTTGCCTCCTCCGGGGTCGTTCAGCCCATTCCGAATCTCGCTGTTTCAAACACTGTGCGGTCGGCAGCGGCGGGCTTTAGCAAGTCCCTAGCAGGCGAGGTTGCCAAGGATGGGATCACCGTAAACATGATACTGCCGGGCCGGATCAACACAGGCCGACTGGCCCAGATAAATGCCCAGAATGCAGAGCGCCAAGGCATGACCCTTGAGGCATTTGAAGAGGCTTCTCTGGCTAACATTCCTGCCGGTCGCTTTGGCACGCCAGAGGAGTTTGCCAAGGTTGCCGTTTTCTTAATGAGCGACCATGCGGGATACGTGACGGGGTCAATGGTTCGCGTCGATGGCGGAATAATCAAAGGAATTTAGTCGTCTATTTGGAGAGTCCCCGCATTTGTTGACGGGCCCATGCGATGCGGAGGTCTCGGCTGTCGTCAAAATCATTTACACCAAGCCAAGCCTCGTAGAACGAGGAATCCATGAAAGCGATCTCGGCCTGGCCTCCAAGACGTTCGATAGCTCGTTTGACCCTGCTGATAAAAGCGTTGTGAACAGTCGCCGTGCCTAGATCTTCGAACAAGTCCGGCTCGTACAGTGCGAAGTCGTCATCGTTTAAAAATCGAACTAAGATGGCATCTCGCTGGGAGCGCAAGGTATAGGCATCGATCTCTTTGATAACAGCCAATTCTATAGTGGCGTCTAATTTGGCCAACTGTTCTATCAAGGCCTCCTGGCGGGGGTGTGAACCGGCATCGAGCTTCTGGATCTCGATTTCGTCGTCGAGAGCGGCAAATTGGGCATAGTCCCTCTCAGACATGCCGACAGCATTCCTAAGTTCCTTGAATGTCATGCCCTGAAACTGAAGCTCGCCATTAACGGCTCATGGACTTTGCCGGGTTTTGGCTCTCGCTGCCACTAAAACCCCTCCTAGTATTAGGGCAAATCCGACGCCATGAAAAACTTGGAAAATTTCATCTAAAATTAGAATGGCCAGAATACTACCAAATATCGGAAGAAGGTACGAGACGAGCCCAGCTTTGTTTGCACCAATATTCTCCACCGCTTGGTTATAGGCCATGTATGCGACCGCAGTTGAAATTATCGCCAGATAGGCAACACCCCCAAAGGTCTCAAAGCGGAGTGGCACGTGGCCTACCGTGATCGTCTCCCAAACGAAAAAAGGCGTAAGGAAAATTAGCCCTAACAGTACGCAAACGGTCAGCAAGCTGGCCGGGTGTATGTTCGGTCGTTTTGGATAAAGCACTGTGTATAATGCGAAGGCTATGGTGGCAACGAATATCCAAATGTCACCAGTGTTGAATTGCAGTGTTTGGAGGACATTTAAATCGCCACGGATGATAATTACCCCGGTACCAGCAAATGCGAGCACAAGACCAGCCCCCATCATGACCGTTATTTTTTCCCGAAATATAATGAGAGAAAATAAGACAATGATTACAGGTCGGGATGTGTTGATCAGAAAAGAGTTGATGGCCGTGGTCATGGTAAGGCCCTGATATATTAATGTGTTGTATATCGAAATGCTTAACAGGGCGAGCACCACCACGATTTTCCAATGCTGTTTTACCAGGGGAAGATCTTTACGCAGATGCGGCCAGGCAATGATGAGGAAGATCGGAAATACTGCCACCCAGCGCCAGAACGACAACCCAATCGGCGGAATAATATCGACTACCCCTCGGCCTATAATTGTATTGCCTGACCAAGCAATAGCGGTAATTACAACTAGCAGGTAGCCTTGGTTAGACAGCCACTTCATGAAAATTATTGCAAATTCGTTTGTTGATAAGACGCTGGAAATAATTCAATCGTTCGAAGGGATACTTCATATCTGGCGCGGTGAAGGTAGAATGTTCAAGATATGTTGTTGTCATTAAACATCTGCGAATTGTAATTCATAAGATTTGGACTTGCTGTGGTCTCATAATAATACTGAAATGACAATGCTATGGAACGAAGGTTAACGGTAATACTTATCTCAGACATCGTTGGTTACACCAAGCTGATGGAGGAAGATACCGAGGGCACGGTCGCTGCCTGGAGCGAGGCTCGAGATAAAGTTGTCGAGCCTCAGCTAGAGTCAGCGAAAGGCCGTCTTGTAAAATTTATGGGGGACGGCTTTCTAGCCGAGTTTACCACTGTCCAAACAGCACTCGAGTGCGCGATCGCAATCCAAAATGGGGTCGGTGATAATAAACTTAAGTTCAGGATGGCGGTGCACTTGGGCGATATCATTGATGATGGAAAAGATATTTACGGCGAAGGAATAAATATTGCATCCCGGTTAGAGGGAATAGCTGAGCCGGGCGGTATATGTATTTCCGGTGATGTTTATAACCAGGTACGTAACCGTATTCCGGCAGACTATGAGGATCTCGGACTTCAAGATGTGAAAAATGTGGCGGAGCCAATTCAAGCCTATGCCGTAAAAATAGAGAGAATGGAACTCGGGGAGTCAAAGATTTTAGGCGAGCCAGAAGAACAGAGACATTCGATAGCGGTGCTACCTTTTGACAATATGAGTGGTGACCCAGAGCAGGAATATTTCTCGGATGGTATGGCTGAAGATTTAATCACTGATTTATCAAAAATTCCCAATTTATTTGTGGCCGCCCGTAACTCATCTTTTTCCTTTAAAGGACAGCGACCAGATATCAGAGAGGTCTCAGAAAAATTAGGCGTCTCTCTGGTTTTGGAGGGTAGCGTCAGAAAAATGGGTGATAGGCTGAGAATTAATGCTCAATTGATAAAGGGCTTAGACGGGGGGCATCTATGGGCAGAGAGGCATGATGGATTGGTATCGGAAATATTCGAATTCCAAGACAGGATTACCTCAGAGATTATTGGAGCACTCGAATTAAAGTTGACGGCTAAAGGTATTCCTGAGCGCAATTGGACGACTGATATAAATGCCTATGATTTATTTCTCAAAGGAAGAGATAGATACTATCGGCTATCTAATGAGGATGTTCTCGCGGCAAAAGGCTATTTTGAACAGGCCATAGAGATCGACCCCTCGTTCTCGGAAGCCTACAGCTTTTTGTCTTGGTGTTATTTTCAAAGCTGGACGCATTCTTGGCAGGGCTGGAGTAATAGCCTCGAGAAAGCTCATGAAAAAGCATCGAAAGCAGTTGAACTCGATGCCTTATCTGCCACGGCCTTGGCCCGACTGGCTTGGGCTCAAATTTATATTGGAGATCATCAAACTGCGCTGGACAACATAGAAAAAGCATCAAAAATTGACTCAAATTCTGGTGAGGTTTTGTTTTTATATGGTGCAATACTCAACTATATCGGGAAGCCTAAAAAGGCGGGTTCAATTCTACAACAGGCCCTCAAAGTTGACTCTTTTGTATCGCCATCTTGGGACGTTCACGTAGGACTTTCGAACATATTGTTGGATGATTATGAAAACGCAATAACCGCATTGAATAGAGCAACAGAGCGCGCTCCTGAGTACGTCCCACCGTATGTTTTTAAGGCCTGGGCACTTGCGGAATTAGGTAAGCTTGATGCTTCCCAAGAAACCGTAAAATCTCTGATAGAAATCGCTCCTAATGTTTCGATTGAAGGTTTCAGCAGAATGCTGCCTTTTAAGTCCAGCGATCTTAGCGGTCGTTTAGTCGAAGCCTTACGATCAGCGGGTCTGCCGGACAATTAAATGCACAGAGTTTTAAAAGAAACCTCCTAGATGGAACAACTATGGAACTGAGATTAGCCGCTATACTCATCTCCGACATCGTTGGCTACACCAAGCTGATGGAAACCGATACTCAGGGCACGGTCACTAAATGGACTGATGCGCGAGACACCGTTGTCGAGCCTGAGGTGGAGTCAAAGGGAGGTCGTCTCGTAAAATTTTTGGGAGATGGTTTTTTAGCGGAATTTAGCACCGTCCAAAAAGCACTCGAATGTGCCATAGCAATCCAAAATGGAGTGAGAGAAAACTCTCTTAAGTTCCGAATGGCAGTGCACTTAGGTGATATCATTGATGATGGCAAAGATATTTACGGTGAGGGTATTAACATCGCTTCTCGATTGGAGGGAATAGCCGAGCCGGGTGGCATATGTATTTCTGGAGATGTCTACAATCAGGTTCAAAACCGGATCCCTGCCATCTATGAAGATATAGGTCCCCAGGAAGTTAAGAACGTTGCGAAGCCAATTCAGGCTTACGCTGTTAGATACGAGAATATGCCGGGGGCTGAAAAAACAATCCCAAACTCCTCCGAAGCAGGGATACCCTCCATTGCTGTTCTTCCTTTTGACAATATGAGTGGTGATCCCGAGCAAGAATATTTTAATGATGGGATCGTTGAGGACATTATTACCGAGTTATCTTTCATCAAGAACTTAAGGGTGATCGCTCGCAACTCATCCTTCACTTATAAGGGCAAGTCCATAGACATACGTAAAGTTGGGGATGAACTCGACGTCGGTTATGTTCTAGAGGGGAGTGTTAGAAAGGTTGGTAACAACGTTCGTATCACTGCACAGTTGATTGTTACCAGTGATAACAGCCATCGTTGGGCCAAGCGTTATGACGGTACTTTGGAGAATATTTTTGAACTCCAAACAGAAATATCTCAAAAAATTGCTGAGGAGCTAAATCTCGAATTTTCATCGATAACTGAAGTCTCCGTTGGCCAGGACGCAATAAAAAGAAAAGAGGCGCACGATATCGCTAGGAGAGGGCGAGCAGTGATGGTGCCTCCGAATGCGAGGAACATAGAGTCGTCAAAACGATTTTACCATCGTGCTATTGAAATTGACTCTAATTGTGCGCTGGCATACGCCGGATTGGGTCATGCTGATATTGTTACTGCATGGCATCACGAATTTGACCCAGCGGCTCGCGATAAATTTTTTAAATCGGGAACAGATTTAGCTTACAAGGCGAGAGAAATTGACCCGAAGATTGCATTACCTTACGTGTCGCTTACTGTAAGTTTTTTGTTGCAGGATGATGCTGAAAAGGCGCTTGAAATTTCCAAAAAGGGGATGGAGCAATGTCCTAATACGCCCGAAGCATGCATGGGTTTTGGTTTGATTAACA
Source organism: Rhodospirillaceae bacterium TMED167 (assembly GCA_002170915.1). The sequence continues at coordinate 6,088 of NHHQ01000007.1, forward strand.
CCGCCTTGGAAAACTTCGGTGAGGCCATACAATCGATAAACAGAGGCATCGACTTGGATCCTTTATTTCGGACTAACTACCTACTCCTGATTAATTATCACTACGCTATGCAAAGTTACGGAGACGTGATTGCCGTATTTGAGAGGGAATTCCGTGACGCATTGATGGTTGATCTTCCGCCTTATGACTGGAGCATAATCTTGTGCTCATACAAAAAGTTAGGAGATCATGAGGTGGCATCCAATTTGAATGCTGAACTCGAAAAAGCATACCCAGAATTTTCTGTTAAAAACCTAGAAAAAGCAGGCTCAATATTACCCAAAAACATATTCCTTGACCTCATAGAAACATTGGAAATATGTGTATAGTCTGGCAATTATGCTTGGTGATGGTAGTTCTATTTAATGATAATAAGTTCTATCTACATTCCTGATTGTGTAAGATTAGAGGTTGCTTTGACCTCTAGATTACCTTGAAATATTTAGATCATGGAACGAAGATTAACAGCCATCCTGATCTCAGACATCGTTGGTTACACCAAACTGATGGAGGAAGATACAGAGGGTACCGTCGCTGCTTGGAGCGATGCTCGCGATAACGTGGTCGAACCACAAATAGAGAGCGCAAGCGGTCGTCTCGTGAAATTTATGGGCGATGGATTTTTAGCCGAATTCGGCACTGTTCAAACAGCGCTTGAGTGTGCGATCGCAATTCAAAATGGTGTTGAAAGTAACTCCCTCAATTTCAGGATGGCCGTTCATATGGGCGACATCATTGATGATGGAAAAGACATTTATGGTGAGGGGATAAACATTGCCTCTCGACTGGAAGGAATAGCCGAGCCAGGTGGTATTTGTATTTCTGGCGATGTCTACAACCAGGTGCGTAATCGCATCACGGCTGAATATGAGGATATTGGGCCCCAAGAGGTCAAAAATGTTGCAGAGCCAGTGCAAGCGTACTCGGTGAGGTTTGAAAACTTAAAAAAAGAACAGGGCGCACCAGCTGAACTTAAAAAGAAAGAAAAGCCCTCAATAGCAGTCCTGCCCTTCAACAATATGAGTGCTGACCCGGAGCAAGAGTATTTCTCGGACGGAATCACCGAAGACATTATCACTGCCCTCTCCCATTTACGTTGGCTGAACGTTATAGCCCGCAACTCTTCCTTTTCTTACAAAGGTCAATCTCCTGACATAAGAAAGGTGTCGGAAGAGCTTAACTGCAGATATGTTCTGGAGGGCAGCATTCAAAAAGCGGGAGCACGCGTTCGCATAAATGCGCAGTTGCTTGAGGGTGAGAGCGGTAATCATATCTGGGCGGAGAAGTATGATCGCAATCTGGAAGATATATTTGAATTGCAGGATGAGATTACGCTCTCTGTCTTAGGTGCGATAGAGCCGAGCTTACGGTCTGCGGAGATCGAGAGATCAAAGCGGAAACCTCCTGATAGTTTAGATGCCTACGATTTGTGCCTTCGAGCAATTTCAAGCATGTATTCTTTTAATCCGAGTGATAACTCCAAGGCTCTCGACCTTTTTCACAAAGCCATCGAATTAGAACCTGATTATGCTGAGGCATTAGCCTATGCGAGTTGGGGGTATGAGCAGAGGTTCAACCGTGGTTGGGACCAATATAGTGATGATGATATTGGATCTGGAGCAGATCTGGCTTTGCGCGCAATTCGGACCGGTTCAGAGGATCCGATTGTATTGGTATTAAGCGGATTTGTCTTAATTATGTCTTCGGCCGACGTTCAGTTAGGCTTGTTAACCGCAAAAAGAGCGCTCAAAATTAATCCTAACATTGGTTTTGTCTACACCATTGGTGGAACCTGTCTTTTATATTCAGGGGACGATAACATTGAAGCGATAAAAAACTTGGAATTATCACTCTCCATAAGCCCCAGGGATCCAACCGCATTTGCTTTATACGCGAATCTCGGTTTGGCATATCTTGAGAACGGGGACCCAATAAAGGCCGAGGAGTACTGTAACAAATCTATCGAGCTTTATCCCTCATGGGATACTGGTCTTCAGGGGATCATTACTGTTTTGGTAACCAACAGAAAATTAGAGGAAGCAAAATTATTCCTCCAAAGGCTAGTTTCAGTAGACAAGTCTTTCTCGATAAAAAGGTTCGAGGAAAGTACTAGAATTGGTAACCAAAGCTTAAAAAGCAAAATGGTCGATGCTCTTCGCCAGGTCGGGGCTCCAGAAACTTAATTTTGGTAAATTGACACCTACTCACTTACATTGCCATTAGCTGAAAAAAACGGAAGCTCTCAATAGACCAACGAAATTGAATGTTCTATTTTTTTAATTACCTATTATCCAAAATTTGATAGATCGTGGATTCCGCGGTGGAGAGAGATGTAGTCATTATTGGTGGGGGTCCTGTCGGCATGGGGTTGGCCATAGACCTTGCCACCCAGGGAATGAGCTCCATCGTTGTTGAGAGACATAATGACATTCAAAGAATTCCAAAAGGGCAAAATCTGACCCCACGTACCGGCGAGCATTTTAGGCGCTGGGGGGTTTCAGATGCGATCCGTGCCGCGTCTCCTATCCCGCATAACTATGCAAATGGCGGGATGGCGAGTTACCGAACTTTTGTATCGGATCATTATTATGATTGGTTTAACCGATCAAAAATTAAAAACTATTACGCAGCGTCGCATGAGCGGCTTCCGCAATATGAGACTGAGGCCGTATTGCGGGAGCGAGCGCGTGCCTTTGATAAGATAACTCTCATGACAGGTTGGAGTTTTGACGCGTTCCGCCAAGATGAAACAAAAGTTACCGCAACGATTACCCAAACTCATGGTGATGAAAGCCAAGTTCTATCCTCTTCTTTCCTCGTGGGTTGTGACGGCGCTCGCTCACCGGTTCGTAGCGCAGCCGAGATTACTCGAACAGAGGATGCCCACGATCAGCGGATGGCATTACTGGTGTTTCAGTCAAATGAGCTTGATGAGCAACTTGCAAGGTATGGGCAAAAAATTATTTACAATGCAATCAATCCCGAGATGAGGGGGTATTGGCAATTCTTGGGCCGCGTCGATTTAGAAGGGAACTGGTTTTTCCATGCGCCCGTTCCTTCTGAGGCAACGCGAGAAAACTATGATTTTCAATCTCTTATAGACCGTGCGGTAGGGGTCCCGGTCAATGTTGAGTTTACCTATGTTGGGTTTTGGGATCTTCGGATGAGTCTTGCAGACGATTACCGAAAAGGCCGTGTTTTTATCGCCGGTGACGCGGCTCACTCGCATCCTCCTTATGGTGGTTATGGCGTTAATACTGGGCTGGAAGACGCCCGAAACTTGGCATGGAAGTTGGCAGCTACTCATGCTGGTTGGGGCGGTAACAACCTTCTCGATAGCTACACAGATGAACGTCACCCCGTTTTTGCGTCGACACGAGATGACTTTATCATGAAGTCAATTTTGGAAGATCGGGCGTTCATCGAAGCGCATGATCCGAACCAAGATGCCGCGGCTTTTGCCGCAGCCTGGGAACACAGAGCCAATGGTGACGACAGCATGGTCACGCAATATCTTCCGAATTATGCCGGGTCCCCCATTGTATGGGGAGCGCCGGGCGCACGGTCGGGTGCGACCGGGCAGCACAGTTTTAAGGCAACCATTGGTCACCACTTGGCCCCCGTTGCTATGTCTGATGGTGGGGACTTCTGGGACAAGCTCGGCTCTTATTTCACACTGATCGAATTAACTGGAAACTCTGGCGGGGCGGCAAAATTTGATGCCGCAGCCACTTCACGGGGCATCCCCCTCAATATCCTAGAGATTGAAGACCCTGGCCTTCAAGAGGCTTACGATATTGAGGCTATTTTGGTGCGCCCTGATGATTTTATTGCTTGGTCCGGATCCATTGAGGGAGCCGATGCGAGCCAAATACTGGATCGGGCTGTCGGTGCATAAGGTAGTACCGCTAGTCACCTCCCTCATCATTCACAAATGGGCGAGATACTTTAAAACCGATTTTGCCTATGGGGTCCTGGCTGGGAAATTCTGGATCAGAGTTTACACGTGCTCGATCCTTTGGTGTTTGATCACCGGAATTCTAGCGCCTGTCGCCTTTGCGCGCGGAGGGCAGGATGCCATGCAAATGATCACGAATTTTTCAATTGATCGAACGGAAGTCACCGTAGAACAGTATGCAAAATTCGTCTCTGCCACGGGCTATGTGACCGCAGCCGAACGGCGGGGCGGGGGTTTGGTTTTTGCGTCGGGTTGGGAACAGAAAGCGGGGTGGGTATGGTCCTCGCCCTTCGGGTCCCCGGCAAATCCACGCGAGCCTGCGGTTCATCTAACATTTAATGATGCGGTCGCGTATTGCGCATGGGCCGGGAAACGACTGCCGACGGACGAAGAATGGGCCCTCGCTGCCTATACGGAATTTCGCCGGTCTCCGCCGCCTCCGTTTAAGATCGGACAGACCTATCCCTATCCCACTGGACCGACGCCGGACGGAGCCAACTGCTTCGGCGACTGCGGCTCCGTATCAGTCCAGGATTATAGCGAGCGACTGGATCGGGGGCGGGGACCTGCTTTGGCGGGGACAACCGCACCCGGCGTCAATGGTTTGCATGATATGGGGGCAAACGTCTGGGAGTGGACAGACGGCGGGGGAATATCGGAGAAGCGCACGCGTGGGGGGTCCTGGTGGTATGGCGCTGGTCGGATGCGGGCGGCAGATTTGGCCACAAAGCCAAAACAAATGGCCGTGGTGTATATCGGCTTCCGCTGCGCAAAAGGCGCCGATTGAGACATCATCTCAGGTAATTTTATTAAACATTGGCTGGCCGACACAAACCTGTAGAAGTTTAGCCTTCACCTCCACTAAGAAAGACTTAGCACCTTGCGCTCATCAACCAAATTCGCCCTCATCGGGATCATTATTTGGACCGCCATCATTTTGGTGTTTGGCAGATTGCTTCACATGTTTTCGATGGGCGGCTTGTTTGGGTACGAGGATGCAAAAACTGTGTGGGTCGTTGGCCTCGCCGTAATTTGGGTCCTGAAGCTCATGTTCGGCCGGGTCTACGATCAGGAGAGTTAAGTGATACTGAGAATATAAAGCGGATGACAAGGTGTACATTGGATAGCATTCTCGCACCAAATAAATTGGTACCATAACAACATCATCAGTAAGGGGCTTTGAGGCAAGATGGTCAAAACGCTTATTAAAAACGCAAAAGTTATTTCCATGGAGCCGACGATCGGCGTCTTAGACAGTGGCGACATACTTTTTGACGGCGAAAAAATTCTTGAGGTTGCGCCGGAGGTCACTGCTGACGATGCCGACATTATCGACGCCAGCCAGATGATCGCCATGCCGGGACTTGTTGATGCCCATATCCATACCTGGCAGGCTGGCATAAGGGGGATCGCCGGAGACTGGACCATGGGCCAGTATCTGCGCGGCATGCACGCCAACTTGGCCACCGGTTTCCAGCCAGAAGACATTTATCTCGGCAATCTTGCGGGCGGGCTAACGCAGCTCAACGGCGGCGTAACAACATTATTCGATTGGTGTCATAACAACCCGACGCCGGATCACACAGATGCCGCTGTTGACGGCCTGTTCGAGTCAGGCATTCGAGCTATCTTTGGCCACGGCTCTCCAAAACCGGATCCCAAGGAGGGACAAAAGCATTTCAGTGAAGTTCCCCATCCCAAATCCGAAATCTTGAGATTAAGAGAAGGCAGGCTGTCATCTAACGATTCATTGGTTACGCTCGCCATGTGTATTCTGGGACCGCATTATTCGATCTATGAAGTTACGCAACAAGACCTACTTCTTGCCAAAGAATTTGATCTTGTGGCCAGCGCTCATATGAGCGGTGGGTTCAATCGGATGGTACCGGACGGCGTTTATAAAATGAGAGATGACGGCCTGCTGAGTGCCAAGCTAAACGTGGTGCATGGTAATGACCTGTCCGATGAGGAACTAGCCATCATGATTGATCACGGCGTCAAATTCACGGTGACGCCCGAGGTCGAAATCCAGATGGGGTTCGGTGATCCGATTACCGGACGCGTGATGAAAGCCGGGGGGCGTCCCTCGGTCGGTGTTGATGTGGAGTCGAATATCACGGGCGACATGTTCGGTGTCCTGAGGACAACGCTCCAACTCCAGAGAATGATCGACAACCGTCCATTTGCAGATGCTCATGAGCCGATTACAGAATTGTCCGTTTCCGCAATGGAAGCGCTTGAATGGGCAACGATTAATGGCGCGGAGATGATGGGTATGGGAGATCGTATTGGTTCTCTAATGCCCGGAAAACAAGCCGATATTATTCTTATTCGCGCCGATGATCTGAATATTCACCCAGCGAACAATCCAGTAAATGCTGTGGTATTTTATGCCAACGCGTCGAACGTGGATACGGTTTTTGTAGCCGGTACTGTGCGAAAAAAGAATGGAAAATTGTTGAATGAAAATGTCCGTGGTGTCATGAATAAGCTTGCACAATCCGGTGAACGAATTTTAACAAATGCCGGTGGTTAATGATAAATATGTACCAAAGCCCAGGAGTGCTCTCGTCTCTCCCGTGCAGACCATGTTGATCCGAATACTTGTCAGCATGTTGAAGGCACACTTGTTGGGAGATCTCGGGGGTTAATAAGACAACGTGCAATTGTCACCAGCCTGGAAAAGTCATCTTTTGGTGCGAGAGGGTATCACTTTTCTCACTTCCAGAGAGCCCTTGCCGGCGATCGATTGTTTTCAACGCTCCCTCGGTCTGCAAAAAGCCAATCCAGATGCCTATTATTACCTCGCACGTGCCTTAACCTCTGCGGGTGAGTTTTCGGACGCCAGCAAGACCTTGGCACTGGTGGCTGAACGAATACCTCAGCTTTTTTCCGCAGATGATCGAGACGGATTTTACACTCCTTTCGACCCAGAAACTTTTGGTTTTACTCGCGCTGCACGGCTCAACGCGGATGATATCATTATTCTTACTAGCCATCGGGACCTGGAAGCAGGCTTTGATCTAATTCAGAAGAGTGATTACGCAGGAGCGATAATCTTTCTTCTGCGTGCTCTCGAGCAAAATCCCTGGAATATCCATGCGCATTATTTCTTAGCGCAGGCCTATGCGAGGGGGGGTAACCTCAAAACGGCGGAGTTGGTCTTAAAAAAAGCCATAGAGACATTTCCGTTCGTTTTTAAAAGATCCAGCCGGTTCGGAGAATACCAGGGGTTTGATCTCGATCCACCGACCACGATGGCGTACTATCGTGCATTGGCCGGTTCATTCCCGGATCTAAACTGTTTTCTCTCCGATTGCTCTCGAACGGGCTCAAGCTCCGGTAGCTTGAGCAAGTCTCAGGAAACAACTTTGCTCAAACGTTTTTTGGCAGCACGGGAGGACTGGCTTCGCGGACTGGTAAGACCAGAAAAGGCGATTATGGCCGACGGCTCGAGAGATTCCAGCGACTTAAGGCTGTTGTTTGTTGGTCCTCAATTCGTCAAGTGTGACGCTAATTGGATAGATTATGATGTAACGCTTCACTACATAGGGACAGCCCATAAATTTTTTCAGGAGTGCCGTCATTATGTAGCCGACGATATTCACTCTGAAAATTTACTTCTCAGTGCTGCTGGTCTGAGTGCAGTTAGACCAGCACATATCCTGATGCAGGGTATCGTCGAACTGCGGCGTGAGTTGGAGGCCTTTCGTCCAGATATCGTTTTTTTTGATGGTAATTTCACGGGAGGGCGTGGCGGTATATCGGTGGACGACTGGTTAGCATTAAAATCATCTTTTGACTTTAAGCTCGTTATCTGGATTGGCGATATTTACCCACCGAAAGCAAATAATCCACTCTATTGGAGTTCGGTCGCCGACCTGATTGTTGCCATGAATGATCATGCCTATCTCACTAAAGCTCGGCAAAATTGTGATGTGCTCATCTGGCCTGGTGTGACGGTGGATCCAGCGGTTATTGACGGGCAGTATGATGATGCGCGGTCAATTGACATTTCATTTGTAGGCGCACGCAAATCTTATCGCGATATGTGGTGCTCCCATCTTGCCCTTGGCGGCGTTCAGTTTCATCATCAATTCACTGACCAATCTGGAGAAAATAGCATAAGTTTGGTTGATTATGTCGATGTATTGAAGGCGTCTAAAATTGGGTTCAATAGTGGATTAGTATCATCACGAGACCATCACACCAATTTTCGGTTATTTGAGACGCTTTCTGCTGGTACAGCATTGTTACAGCATGATTTCCCACTCCTCCATTCCTATTTTCAGCCCTACGTACACTATGCCCCGTTTGACAACATTCATGAGATGCTAACTACGGCACGTTTCTTGCTGCGACATGACGATATTCGGACGACAATGGCTGCAGAGGGGCAGGCTTGGTATCGAGACAATTACGGTGGGCGCCACTTCTGGGCGGCCGTTGAGGATCGGCTAATGGCTACGAGCGAGTATTCTAAAACGTAAAAGGCAAGGCCAAGTGCGCAATCATGTCATTCGCAAAAGACTAAAAAGGTTTAATGCAACAGTTTGAGGACTGAACCCTTGAGCTATGCCGGGATGGTTCTCCGATGGGCGTCTCTCTATAATGGCTTGGTAATTTGGGCTTGCTCCGCATGTGCAGTAGCTATTGAATTAAAATGTTGATCTGGGTGCGATGTTTTAAGATTGAGTAAAGGGTGAGCTAATGAAGCGGCTGTTGGTGGCGGTTCACTGGATAACATTCTTTTGGGCGGCCACCTTTTATATGTGGATGGGATTTTACCAAATAGGTGATAGCGCGTTGCAGGTGTTCACGATGGGCCTTGCTCCCCACGTTATCGCCACCGCGGTATGGCGTGTGATGGAAGGGAAGGTGGTTTTATTCCCCTGGAAGCTCGGCGTAAATCCAGAGGAGTTTATAATGGGGGAGACCAAACCTGACTAGACCCTCAGCCCTTACGCCTCACTCGATATCCTCAGAAGACCTGAATGGTTGCAACAACGCGGACCCCCGTGCCAAAGGGTGAGAGAGCCGGTTATCTCCCGAGGCTCCGCGCCGCAGGGAATGGAGAATGACTATGAGCGATGAAGATACAGATGAATCCAAAGTTGTCGATCTCCGGGATACGGATATTGATGCAGAAAATCTTGCCAAAATTGAGGCCATGGATGCGCTTTTAAAAAATGCCCCAAAAGACAGCGCTCAAAGCAATTGGGGATTTGCTCAGGCGCAAGCCGTTGTAGCAATTCTTGAGGAAAAAGAGCTTGAACCAGCGCTTCTGCAAAAAGGGCAGGCAATTTCATTAACGCTCGGTTTAGATGATTTAAAATTGGCGCA
>NHHQ01000008.1 GCA_002170915.1 Rhodospirillaceae bacterium TMED167
ACGGTTGGACGCCAAACATGATTCTGGATGACGGCGGTGACCTCACACAGGTCATGCATGAAAAGACACCGGAACTCCTGAAAAACGTAAAGGGCCTGTCGGAAGAGACCACAACCGGTGTTCATCGGCTCTATGAAATGGAAAAAGCCGGCATATTGAGGGTGCCCGCCATCAACGTAAACGACTCTGTAACCAAATCCAAATTTGATAACCTTTATGGCTGCCGCGAAAGTCTCGTGGATGGCATTAAACGGGCCACCGACGTGATGCTCGCCGGCAAAGTTGCCGTCGTCGCAGGATATGGTGATGTGGGCAAAGGCTCGGCTGCATCACTCCGCGGCCAGGGCGCGCGGGTGCTTGTCACAGAAATTGATCCAATCTGTGCTCTTCAGGCTTCCATGGAGGGCTATGAAGTCGTCACTATGGATCAGGCGGCCCCTATCGGGGATATTTTTGTGACGACAACAGGCAACATTGATGTCATCACCCAGGACCATATGCGCGAGATGAAGGACCGGGCGATTGTCTCCAACATCGGTCACTTCGACTCCGAAATTCAGGTCGAGGCCCTGCGTAACTACAAATGGCACAATGTGAAGCCGCAAGTGGATGAGGTGGAGTTCCCGGATGGCAAGCGGATCATTCTGTTGGCGGAAGGCCGGCTGGTGAACCTTGGTTGTGCGACAGGTCATCCAAGCTTCGTCATGAGCGCTTCTTTCGCCAATCAGGTGCTCGCTCAAATCGAACTTTGGGAAAACGCGAGCAGCTACGAGAATAAAGTTTATGTCCTGCCCAAAGATCTGGATGAAAAAGTGGCCCGGTTGCATCTTGGTAGATTGGGCGTTCAGCTCACCGAACTGACCAAGGAACAAGCCGAATATATCAGTGTCGCCCAGGACGGTCCTTACAAGCCGGAGCACTACCGCTACTAACCGGCGCGGAACCACAGATAATAGGAAAGCCCCGCTCCGTGCGGGGCTTTTCTTTTTCTTGTCCCTTATTTAAGTCGCGCCTAAAATTGGCCCGTGACCATCACACACGCCGAGATAAAGACGTTGGACCTGCTTGAGGCGTTGCCCATCGCAGCACTCCTGCTGGATGACCAATTGACGGTTCAAGGTACCAATCAGGCTTTCCGGGCCGTCTGGGGTCTTGACGAAAACTGGCTCACCCAGTGCCCCACCTACCGATCTGTTTTGGAGCGGCTAAGGGATCACCGGCGCCTGCCCGAGCAACCTGATTTTACAGCTTATGCCGACCACATGCTGACACGCCTCCTCGCGTTGGAAAGTCCCCAGCAAGAAACGCTTCATCTGCCGTCGGGCGCCATTATTGTCTGCACGGCCACGCCCTTGCCAGCTGGCCTTCTCCTGACCTTTCAAGACACGAGCGAGAAGGTTTCCGCCGCACGTTATCTCAACGAGGAACGGTCGACCCATCAATCGTTGCTTGATCAGCTAGAAGAAGGCCTGGCTGTCTTCGGCGCCCATGGCCGGCTTCGCTACCATAATCCGGCTTTTCAAGACATCTGGACGTTGACGTCGGATTTTGGCGCCGATGAACCATCCCTGGCGCAATTTCTGGACGCAACAAGAATTCATCTCCCGGTTCATTCTTCCTGGCCGGCGACGCGGGACCGGTTAGCAGGAAAACTGTTGGGCCGGACGGCATATACTGTACGTTTATATCTTAATGACGGTCGGGCACTGGACGCCGCCAACCTGCCGCTACCGGACGGCAGCACCGTGCTGACTTACCGGGATTGCACAGCAGCATCTAACGCCCAATCGGAGTTGCAAACGAAAGCCGAAACGGCGATAGAGGAAAGCCGTTTAAAGTCGCATTTCATGGCCATGCTGTCGCATGAAATGAGAACACCCCTCACAAGCCTGTCAGGTTTTGCTGAACTGCTAGCCAGAAACACTTTCGGCAAGCTGAACGCCAAACAAACAGACTATGTGGAGGGGATCGCATCCTCCGCTCAGCGCATGCTGACCCTGCTTACAGACGTTCTGGACTTAAGCTCGCTGGAATCCGGACAGGAAGACTTAGCGGTGGATACGTTTGCGGTTCATGCCTTTCTGATATCTTTAATGGCCCCTTACGAAACGGCAGCACGTGAAAAAAATATTTTAATCACGTTAGACTGTCCGGCGGACATCGGGTGGCTCGCAGCCGACGAGGGCCGGCTTGGCCGGGCGATCCGTCATCTTCTGGATAATGCGCTGGAGTTTACCGGATCAGGTGGCACCATCACGTTGGCGGCCGCCCGGGAGGACCGGATGCTTCGCCTCACCATCTCGGACACCGGCGCCGGTTTGCCGAAAGAAGCGGTGGAACGGATTAACCAGCCCGGCTCAACCGCGCTGCAGGGAGGCGCCTTTTCAGGACACGGCCTTGGCCTGACAATTGTAAAAGACCTGGTCGCCCGGCACGGAGGAACGGTTGTCATATCTTCCAAGCCCAATCGGGGTACCGCCGTTGTCTGCTGCTTGCCTGCCGCCTAGATATTGAGCCTAGATGCGTACAACAACTCTTTCGCAAAACGCCTCACCGCAGTAAACAATAGAAGATGTCAGATCTAACCCTATACCGCACGCTCTCCTCGGAGCAGGATACACGAAACCTCGCCTCTGGCCTGGCCCCTATGGCGCGGCCCGGCGATGTGATTGCCCTAGAAGGTGACCTTGGTGCGGGAAAAACAGTTTTTGCCCGCGCCTTCGTCACCGCCTTGGGCGGCGGAGACGAGGTTCCGAGCCCCACATTCACCCTTGTGCAATCCTATGATAGCGCCTCGGGCCCCATTCATCATTTCGACCTCTACCGGATTGAATCCCCTGAAGATACTTTTGAACTTGGCCTGGAAGAGCTGTTGCCGGACGGCATTTCCCTCATCGAATGGCCAGACCGGCTCGGGCCTTATATGCCGACGGACCACCTCACCATCCGGATAATCGAAAACTCATCAACCAGCAGAGTTGTCGAAGCGGTCGGCTCAGGCGACTGGGTACACAGACTGGACAATCTAAAGGAGCTCTTTTGATGACGTCACGGTCGGACCATCTCAACTCCTTCTTGGAAAATGCGGGCTGGTGCGGTGCACAGAGGCGCCCCCTCGCCGGGGACGCCTCCTTCCGGCGCTATGACCGGGTTACGCTTGGACCTCGTAAAGCGGTGCTGATGGATGCCCTACCAGGTAAGGAAGATATTCGACCCTTTCTGGCCATCGCCCGGCACTTGCGATCTTTAGGTTACAGCGCGCCTGAAATTATTGCCGAGTCCGTGCAAGAGGGGTTTATTCTGCTGGAAGATTTGGGGGACACCACATTTAGCCACCGGATTCAAAGCGGCATGGATGAAAAACCGATGTATGAGGGGGCGGTTGACTTCCTGATTGATTTACATAGCCGGGCACCAAAAGTCACTGTGCCTGCTGGCCTTCCAATGTATGATACGGATCGGTTTCTGGACGAAGCTTTTTTACTCACGGACTGGTATATGCCTCAAGTTTCGAAATGCTCTGACGCGGCACGGCGGGACTATGAAAAGCTCTGGCGGAAAATTCTTCCGGGCGTTTCTTCGACGCGCGAGACCCTCGTACTGCGGGATTTTCACGCGGACAATCTAATGTGGCTGCTGGAACGGGATGGCGTGGCCGCCTGTGGCCTCTTGGATTTTCAGGACGCTTTGGCGGGGCCACCGGCCTATGACCTTATGTCCCTGTTGGAAGATGCCCGCCGTGACGTCCCGCTCGATTTAGGCCAAGCTATGATCAATAAATACCTGGAGGCGTTTCCAAGTATCGACAGAGAAGCCTTCAACACATCCTTCTCCATTTTGGCGGCGCAACGCCATTGTAAGGTCATCGGCATATTTACCCGGCTCGCAGTACGGGACGGCAAAGCGGCCTATTTGGCGCATATCCCGCGCGTCTGGCGATTGCTGGAGAACGCCTGCGCGAGATCAAACCTCGCCCCGCTTAAAACTTGGCTGGAGACATGGCTGCCGGCGGAAAAGCGCAACTTGCAGGAGGCAACCATTCGGACATGACAGAAATGATGCCAAAAAACGCAATGATCCTCGCAGCGGGTTTCGGCAAACGACTAAGGCCGATCACGGACAAAACGCCGAAGCCAATGCTCAAGGTTGCGGGGCGTACACTGCTGGATCACAGCATTGACCATCTCGCCGCCAGCGGCATCGAAAAGGTGGTGATCAATATTCACCATCTGGGCAGCCTGATTGAACAACACCTCACCTTGCGGACAGATGTCGAAATTGTGATTTCTGATGAGTCGGATGAAATTTTAGAAACCGGGGGGGGCATCGCCAAGGCCCTGCCGCTGCTGGGCGAGGATCCGTTTTTCGTCATCAACGGGGATATTCTCTGGCTCGACGGGCCGACCCCCGCCCTGCAACGTCTCGCGCGCTTGTGGGATCAGAGCCGCATGGACGCCCTGCTTCTCCTGCACTCGACTGTGGAGGCGTATGGCTATGACGGCAGAGGCGATTTTATTGTCGACCCCGAGGGCGCCCTAATCCGGCGGCCGGAACGGGAGATCTCACCCTATCTATTTGCCGGTGTGCAAATTCTTCAGGCAAAATCTCTCGCAGAGGCCCCCGCCGGGCCCTTTTCCCTCAACCTGATTTACGATCAGGCGATCGAGGGGGAGCAACTGTTCGGGATGGTTCACGATGGCGACTGGTTTCACATCGGAACTGTCGGTGGATTGAGTGAGGCGGAGGGATATTTCCGCCAACGCTTTCCAGGTATCCGACGCAGATAGGCATCACTCATGGCTACCGGTTCGCAGGCGTCCAAATCCGTTTACACCATTCCCTCCGGGGCGCCCTTCGCCGATGTGTTGACGAAGGGCTTGCTTGACCAGGTGGCCGGTAATCCTCTTGCCCTAACCAGCTATACCCTTCTGCTGCCGACGCGGCGGGCCGTCCGAAGCATCCGGGAGGCCTTTCTGCGGATGAGCAAGGGAGAGCCAATCCTTCTCCCGAACCTGGTCCCCCTCGGAGATTTGGACGAAGAGGAAATACTGCTGTCAGGCTGGCCCGACGGCGGCTTATCCGCAGCGGAGGACTTACCGCCTGCTATTCCCGGTCTCAGGCGACAGCTTTTGCTCACGCAACTTGTCCATGCCAAAGAAAAGACTGCTGTCACCATTGATCAAAGCGCCCGGCTTGCCTTTGAACTGAGCCGTCTTTTGGACCAAGTCCAAACCGAACAGCTCTCGTTTGATGGTTTGGCCGGACTCGTCCCGGCGGACCTCGCGGAACATTGGAAGCTCACCCTGGATTTTTTGGAAATTCTCATCCAGAAATGGCCAAATATTTTAGCTGAAGAAGGGTATATTGACCCGGCGGACAGACGCAACCGTTTGCTAGAGGCCCAGACTCGGAATTGGCAGACGTCCCCTCCCCAGGGGCCCGTGATCGCCGCTGGGTCGACGGGAAGCATTCCGGCAACGGCCAAGCTTTTGAACTTGGTTGCCGCCCTTCCCGACGGCAGCGTCGTCCTGCCTGGCCTCGATCAGACACTCTCCGGCGCAGAAATCGGCGTCCTTGAAGAGACGCATCCACAATATGGGATGTACCATCTTCTCGAGCGGATGGAACTTTCACCGACTGATGTGCAGGTCTGGCCGTCTCTTCCGGAAGAACTAGACCGCCATCGCGCAGCAGTGATCAATACTGCCCTCCGCCCCGCCGTATCGCTAAGCGCCTGGCGTGACCAAAAATCCCTGCCTACGTCTGTATACGACCAAATCGACTATCTGGAATGTCCAAGCCCGGAAGAGGAAACCGGCGTCATCGCCCTGATGATGCGGGAAGTTTTGGAGACACCGGGCAAGACGGCAGCGCTGATTACACCGGACCGAGATCTGGCACGGCGTGTCACGGCGCAACTGCACCGGTGGGACATTGAAATTGATGATTCCGCCGGGACGCCCCTTGCCCTGTCGCCGCCGGTCACGTTCCTGAGGCTGTGCGCCACCTTGGTGTCGGGAGGGTTCCGTCCCGTAAACCTCTTGGCATTCGGCAAGCATCCCCTGGCGGCGTGTGGTTATGATCCAGCTGAATTCCGCCGTCTCATGCGGTTCTTGGAAGTGAGTGTTCTGCGAGGACCGCTGCCCGCGCCGGGCCTGGAGGGCTTACGACATCAGGTTGAAACGCAGGGTGGGTCAGACGCTCTTTTGTCGGTTCTCGATGCCCTGGAAAAAAAAACGGCTCGCCTGCGGGATATCTTTGCACAAGGCAATGGCAGCCTTCGATCAACTGTGGAGGCTCATATCCGGGCGGCGGAGGATTTGGCGGCGACGGATTACCAGGCTGGACCTGCCAGATTGTGGGCCGGAGACGCGGGTGAGGCGGCAGCGGCGTTCATGGCAGAGGTCTTGGACAGCGCGGATGTTCTCCAAGTTCTGCAGATACGCGCTTATCCCGCCCTTCTGGACTCCCTGTTGGCAGGCCGGGCGGTTCGCCCACGCTACGGAAAGCACCCAAGACTGAACATCTGGGGCCTCCTCGAGGCCCGCTTGCAAAATGCCGATGTGATGATCCTGGCCGGTCTCAACGAAGGCACCTGGCCGCCTGAGGTTCAAGGCGATCCATGGATGAGCCGTCCCATGCGCCAGCGGTTTGGCCTGCCGTCCCTGGAACGACGGATTGGGCTGACGGCGCATGATTTTGTGCAAGCCTTTTGCGCCCCCCATGTGGTCCTAACCCGGTCGCGGCGCGTGGCAGGTACCCCGACGGTCCCGGCACGATGGCTTTTGCGCCTTGCCCAATTTTTTAAGGCCCAGGGGCAGTATGCCGCACTTCTACCGTCCAAACCGTGGGAACACTGGCAAACACTTTTGGACAAACCGGACGGCATTCGGCCCGTTGATCCGCCCGCACCCAGACCGCCTGTTACGGCGCGGCCACGGCGTCTTTCCGTCACCCAGGTTGAAACCTGGATGCGTGATCCTTACACGATATATGCCCGTCATATTTTAGATCTAAAGCCTCTCCCGCCTCTGGAACAAAAACCCGACGCCACCGATTACGGCACGCTCATTCATCGAATTCTGGATGCCTTTGCCGATAGGTATCCGGCAGAATTGGCGGCCGAACTGCCGGACGATGCAGAAGCGGAACTGATTGAACTGGGTCGTCAACGCTTTCAGGACGTGCTTTCCCACCCTGCAGCCTGGGCCTTTTGGTGGCCCAGATTTCTGCGGATTGCCAACTGGTTCGTTGCGCGGGAGCGGTCCGACAGGTCGGAAATCAAGCGGATTTGGAGCGAAGTTTCCGGAACGCTTGAACTCGACGGAACCGAAGGAGCCTTTCTTCTTACAGCCAAGGCCGACAGGATTGATCTGTTGACCGACGGCACCCTCCGCATCATTGATTATAAAACCGGGGCCGCGCCGTCGGCCACGGAAGTAAAAGCCGGGTTCGCACCTCAATTGCCCCTGGAAGCGCTGATCGCGGGGGAGGGCGGGTTTAACGACTTGCCGGCCGCTGGTGTTGCGGCGTTGGATTATTGGCGGCTTCGCGGCAGTGTCCCACCGGGTGAGGTTATCCGGGTGGGCAAAGAGGCCGCTCAACTGGCGGAAGAAGCAAAAGACGGGTTATTGGCGTTGGTTAGGCTCTTTGACCGGAACGACACGCCCTATGAAGCCCGTCCCCGCCCGGATAAAGCCCCCCGGTTTTCCGATTACGAACATTTAGCGCGTGTCAGAGAATGGGCGGTCGCCGGGGAAGAGAGCGGGAGCCCGGACGTCTGATGCCCAGTGCCGACACACAAATAAGTGAAACCGGCCGGCTGGCAAATGCCTCACAACAGGTAGCCATTGATCCACATGTGTCTGCCTGGGTCTCGGCATCGGCCGGCACCGGGAAAACCAAGGTTCTGACCGAACGTGTCCTGAGCCTGCTGTTATCTGGCTGTCCACCACAGAAAATCTTATGCCTGACTTTCACAAAAGCCGCCGCTGCGGAAATGGAAAGCCGGATATTCGGGTATTTGGGCGATTGGGTCATCTTGGACGATGAGGAACTCGAAAACCGACTGTCACAGATCCTTGGCCTGCCGCCGGAAGCGCATCACAAGACACGCGCCCGGCGTTTGTTTGCCCAGGTTCTGGAGACGCCGGGCGGGATGCATATTGAGACCATCCACGCCTTTTGCCAGTCCCTTTTAAGGCGCTTCCCCCTGGAAGCTCAGATGTCGCCGCACTTCACACTGGTCGACGAACGGGACGCGGCCGAGTTGCTCGACGCGGCCAAAGAGCAGATCCTGGCGACCGCGCGGTCGGGTAAGAATGACGCACTTGCGGACGCCTTAAAAGAGATCACCCAGCATCTCCATGAAACCGGATTTCCAGCCCTGTTGACGTCTCTGGCGTCGGCGCGGGGGAGACTGCGGCGCCTGTTGACCCGGCACAAGGGATTGGCGCCAACCATCACAGCGACCCGGGCGCTTTTGGGCATCGATGAAACGGAAACACCGGAATATCTGTTTGAGGCCGCTGTGTCAGATGGCGCCCATGATCTATTGGGTCTCAAACTTGCCGCTGAAATTTTGAGCGGCGGCGCCAAGACCGACAAAGAAAACGGGTTGAAGATTCAAACATGGGTCGATAGTGCCGACAGGGATATATTTGCCTTTGAGAATTATGCGGATGTATTCCTGACAGCGAAACGCGGGTCCGGGCCGATTGAAATCAGGAAACGCCTAATCACCAAAAAACTGGCCGAGGGTCATCCGGACGTCGTCGAAATTCTCGCACAAGAGGCAGACCGGCTGGTGCAGTTTATCCTCAGAAAGCGGGCCGCCGTGACCGCGCAGGCTACGGCCGCATTGCTTCAATTCGGAAGTGCGCTGTTGGAGGCGTACCAGTCGCAAAAAGACGCGCGCGCGCTCATTGACTACGATGATTTGATCTTGGAATCCGGCCGTTTACTAAAACGTAAAGACGTCGCACCTTGGGTGCTTTATAAACTGGATGAGGGTCTCGACCATATCCTTGTCGATGAAGCTCAGGATACGAGTCCGGATCAGTGGGAGGTTATCACCGCCCTCGCGGAAGCTTTTTTCGACACCCAGGACGGTTCTGGACAGGAGCGCACTGTCTTTGCCGTCGGCGATCTGAAACAATCTATCTATAGTTTTCAAGGGGCCGATCCGGATGAATTCCAAAAAATGCGGGACCGGTTCAGCCGCGCCATTCCGGCAGCGGGCCAGGTCTGGCGAGAGGTCGATCTAACGGTGTCTTTTCGCTCCACGGAGGCCGTTTTGGGGGCTGTCGACGCGGTTTTTTCCGCTGATCCCGCCGCCGACGGCGTCGCACTGGATGGAGAGGCCATTCACCATATGGCGTTCAGAAGCGGCCATGGCGGCCTGGTTGAAATGTGGCCGCCCGTCGAGCCCCAGGAAGTAGACACGCCAGTCCCCTGGAAACCGCCGGTGGAGCGAATTCAAGGAGACTCACCCACGGCCCGCCTCGCCAATCTGATCGCCGAACGCATCCGTCGGATGATTGATGATCAGGAACCGCTCGAATCCAAGGGCAGGCCGATTCGCCCAGGGGATGTTCTGATCCTGGTCAGACGACGCGGTCCTTTTATTGATGAAATCGTACGGGCCTTAAAAACACGTGACATTGGCGTCGCCGGCACGGACCGGATGATCCTCACGCAGCAGATTGCCGTGCAAGACCTGATGGCCCTGGGCCGTTTTGCCCTGCTGCCAGACGACGACCTCACACTGGCGATTGTACTCAAATCACCCTTGGTAGGATTGGATGAAGACGCGCTCTTTACACTGGCACACGGCCGGGTAGGCTCTCTATGGTCGGAACTGACTCACCGACAAACGGACTCAGCGGCGTTTGCAGACGCTCACCATTTTTTATCCGGCATCCTCGCGCAAGCCGATTTTACAACCCCGTTCGGTTTTTACAGCGACCTGCTGGATGCCCGCCAAGGGCGGCGCAAATTGTTGTCCCGACTCGGGTTCGATGCCGCTGATCCGGTATCTGAATTTCTCAATCTAGCCTTGGACTTTGAGCGGACCCACGTGCCGTCGCTCGAGGGCTTTCTCCACTGGATGGAAACCGGAGAGGCCGAGATCAAACGGGATCTGGAACAGGCCCGGCCAGACGCCGTGCGTGTAATGACGGTCCATGGCGCGAAGGGCTTGGAAGCGCCCATCGTTTTCCTACCTGATACATTGCAGATGCCGAGCAAGCTTCCACTTTTTTACTGGGTGGCAGATGAAGACGGTTCTGATCGAGCCATTCTCTGGCCGCCACGACGCAGCTATTTTGAAAAAATCACCGAGGCCCAGCGGGACAAAGTTATTAAAGACAGAAACCACGAATACCGACGTCTTCTGTACGTCGCTATGACGCGCGCAGAAGACCGCCTTTATATCTGCGGCTGGCATACCAAGAAAAAAGCACCCAAGGGATGCTGGTACGATCTTATGCATGCGGCGATTTCAGCCGCCGGAGAAAAGCGGGACGATCCGTTTTTAGTGGAAATGAAGGAGACCGCGGATAACGATGTTGTCTTCATCAGGTCTCCACAACAAATTTCCATCGGCGCGAAGCCAGAAGAAAAAGCGATAGCGCATGTTGATCTGCAGGATTGGATGCTGTCAAAATCACCGGAAGAACCGGCGCCCTTATCGCCGTTGGCGCCATCTCAACCGGACGCACCGGACCCGGCGGTCGAGTCGCCGCTAAGCGGGGACGGCGCCGACCGGTTTAAGCGCGGAAACATCGTTCACACTCTTCTGCAAACCCTGCCACAGTTACCGGAGGATTACCGAAAAGCCGCTGCCCAGGCATTTTTGGCGCGCGAGGGACATCGGCTGTCAGCCCGCCTCCAAGAAGACATTCTCACAGAAACAATGGATGTGCTGGACCATCACGAGTTCGGCGCCCTGTTTGGCCCCGGCTCCCGCGCGGAGGTTCCCCTGGTGGGCGAAATCGGCGGACATATTCTGTCCGCGCAGATTGACCGACTGGTGGTCGCAGATGGCAAAGTGATGATAGTGGATTATAAAACCAATCGGCCACCGCCATCTCGCCCAGACGACGTTCCCCTGGTCTATCTTCGGCAAATGGCGGCATACCGGGCCGCGCTTCAGCGTATTTATCCGGCACAAGATATCGAATGCTTGCTCCTGTGGACGGATGGCCCCGCGCTGATGCACCTACCCGCCAGCATGCTCGCCGACCACGCACCTTGACTGGATTAGGCGACAGCCATAGAATCGGCCTTATATAAATGATGTTGGCGGGCATGTGTCTCGCATGAAAATAGGACGCTTTTTAATGGCTAAACAAGTTACAGACTCAAGTTTTGATGCCGATGTACTTCAGGCCGATGAACCAGTTCTTGTGGATTTCTGGGCAGAATGGTGCGGTCCCTGTAAACAGATTGCACCGGCACTCGACGAGATCGGAGACGAACTGACCGGGAAAATGATACTCGCGAAAGTGAATATTGATGACAACCCGGAATCACCGTCCAAATATGGTGTCCGAGGGATCCCGACACTCATGCTTTTCAAGGGAGGTGAAGTAGCCGCAACAAAAGTCGGCGCGCTGCCGAAAAGCAAACTGAAAGAATGGGTCGAGTCCGTTATCTAGCGGACCCATGAGTCCGGCATTCTGGAAGGTTGACTTTCTACCCCGCCGATCCGGCGGGGTTCTCTTTTTTTAAGGGGGCGTAATGGGCGAAGCGTATTTAAAAGATACCCCCTATATTTGGGGATCATATAACGAACTCAGCCCCTTATTTTTGAATTATATCTGTGCGTTAAACGGTCACCGTCCCCGAGACATCGACCCGGCCTTCACCTATTGTGAACTGGGAAGCGGAAATGGTGTCACCGTGACAGCGCTCGCCGAGCTCTATCCTCAGGGGTCTTTTTACGCCATCGATTTTAATAACATTCATATCGATAACAGCAACGCCCTGCTGACAGACACCAATTTAGATAATGTCAATTTTTGCAAAATGGATTTTAATGATCTGCACTCTCTTCCGGGTCCGGACTTTGACTTTATCGTCATGCACGGGGTCTACAGCTGGGTCAACGCCGAAACCCGCGGCAATATCTGCGCGTTCATTGCCTCCCGTCTAAAGGACGGTGGGATTGTATATCTCAGTTACGACAGCCTCCCTGGTTGGTCGGCGATCACTCCGCTCCGGGATATGGTGGTGGCCCACACAAAAAATATGTCCGGCGACTCGCTGGCAAAAACCCAGGCGGGTCTAGA
>NHHQ01000009.1 GCA_002170915.1 Rhodospirillaceae bacterium TMED167
AGGACATTTTTTCTACCGCTATTAAAGCTTACCGGGTAGAGATAATAGAACCTGGCAGAGTAATGAGGTTTATTATGCCTGCAGATAATCTCTTCGAGCCAAACTCCGAGAGACTCAAGGTGAGCCAGCTAGGCTTTCTAGATCGTCTAATAGGGTCCTTGAGTGCTCGCCCTGCTGGACATCGCTTCGATATGCAGTTTGTTATGGGTTTCGGAGACCAAGTATCCGGTCTTGGCCCGATATCGGAGACAGTTGAAATGGCAAGAGCTGCATCATTTATTCGCAACATGCTGGCAAGAGGCGCCCCTAGCGATTCTATTGCAATGGGAATGCAACGAGGAGATCCACAAACTATCAACATGTGGTTCTACATTAATTTATCAGAGCAAAGAACGAAATTTCACAACAGATTACAAAGCGTTCAGAATATTGAATACTAAGGATTCAAAAATAATGTGAATATATCACATTAAATGATCGTATGTATTTTTACGGTCAATAATGCACTTTGGAATAATATTAATTTATAATGCTATCATTAATATTACATTGAGGATTTTGATAGATTAACGCACCTCGATGACACTACCAACAGGCGGTAGATCCCGAAGTTTCGAGAGCTTAACCGTAATTTCTTGTGCTTTATTTGCATTCATTTTGGCTAGTACAGGGGCCAGTTTCCGCTCCTTCATCCTCTCTGCAACTAACAAAATAGTATCAAATTGAAGTTGCTCAAAAATACGGGCGGCATCTTTTGGCTTCATCGCCTCGTAAATTTTTACCAAACTGCCAATTTTCGCTTCCTGTTGCTCATCATGAGTTTTGATAAGCCCTTTAATTGTTGTCTCAAGCTGCCGCAGATCTGCTATTTTACTATCAATCCTTTTCTCAGCGGCAGATAACAGACCCTCGCGTGTGTCAATTTCACCCTGCATTTGTTCCAATTTTTCTCGCCTCTCCGACAATTGTTGCAGAACCTCAATCTCAGATTGAGAGAAAAAGGTAGGATCAACCTTCTGGTTACCTTGGTCTTCATCTGAAGTCACAAAGCCGCCATCCGCCTCCACACCATCTTTGCCAACAACGCCTTCGCTAGCATTCTGAACCTCTTTACCCCCGCCTTCTTTTGCGTCAGCAAGACCGGGTTGAGGGAGTCCGGCATCCCCATTTTTGCCCTCTGGGATAGTTTCCTTTTTTGCCTCCTGAGCATCTGCACTTGATAATTGCAGTGGACCATCATCCATTAGGCTACCATCAAATAAGGCGCCTACTTTTAGTGTGACTAATAATGCAGCGGTAAAAATAGTGAGAGGTAGAATTCGAAAATTATTTATAAAAAACATGCAAATGTCTGCCTCTAACTGAGAATTACCTTACTGCCTGCAAAGCTCTAAGCAGCTCTCGCTCTGCTTGGGATTTGTCCTCATTAACCTTTGGTGCTTCAGCGCCTCCATCACAATTATGTCCGAACGAAGCGCCGGGAGAAATTTGCTGTCTTTCAGTTCGGCGAATATCTGTTTCAAGGATATCAGCGAGTTTGTTGCCACGATCAATAAGAAATTCTAAATCATCACGGACCAAACCAGCGGTATTGACTGCTTTGTCCAATGACTGAGATGCCCCGTCCGTCGTCGACTTCAGTTTTATAATGCTTTGCTCTGCTCGAATGGTCGCCTCGGCAAATTTTGTTGCCAGCTTATCCAGGCTTTTTTGGTCATTTCGAAGGGCCATGATACGACGATTTAAAATAACCCCATATCCGATCGCCATACTGAGTAAGACCACCAAGAAAACATCAAGTAAAATACTCATACACCACTTTTCCTATCATTGCTTATTCTATCGTTGATCCTGACTGCAATCACATCGCCTTTCCGGCCCATTTTCCCGCTAAACATGGGGATGTCACCGCAACTCACTTCAATGATAGAGTCTGGCGTCGCGCTTAGCGGAAGTTGAGATCCAACTTTCAAGTCAAATACGTCCCCCAGAGACATAATTTGCCGGTCAAGAACAGCTGTGAGATCTATATCCGTCTTCCATAGTTCTTCCGCCAAATGACTTTCCCAAATCGAGTCCCGGCCGAACTTTTCGCCCATGAACTGCTGCAACAAAAGCTCCCGGACGGGCTCAAGTGTGGCGTAGGGAATCAGCAACTCTAGGCGCCCGCCCCGGTCTTCCATATCTATCCTGAATTTAGCGACGATTGCAGCATTAGATGGCCGGGAGATCGTTGCAAACCGCGGGTTCGTCTCAAGTCGTTCAAACCTGAACGTGACTGGACTCAGGGGGTCAAATGCTGCACTTAAATCGGCTAAAACAACCTGCACCATTCGCTCAACCAGACTCCGCTCGATTGTAGTGTAGGGCCGGCCTTCTATCCGCATGGCCGCTGTCCCACGGCGCCCTCCCAGCAGAACATCTACAGTCGAATAAATCAGCGAACTGTCAACCGTAAGCAAACCAAAGTTATCCCATTCCTCAGCCTTAAAAACACCGAGCATAGCAGGGAGTGGAACTGCATTCAGATAATCGCTAAATCTCAGGCTAGTAATACTGTCGAGTGACACTTCAACATTATCTGACGTAAAATTGCGCAGGGACGTGGACATCAAACGGACCAGGCGGTCAAAGACCACCTCCAACATGGGCAGTCGCTCATAGGAAACTAGCCCACTGTTCAAAACAGTATGAATGCCGCCCTTATCGCTGGCTTCCTCCCCCTCCTCATCCACACCAAGAAGACTATCAATTTCGTCCTGATTGAGTACCCGAGAGGTTTCCTGGCCAGAGCCGCCCATCTCGTCGGCGGAACCACTATCGTCAGCCCCGACCATCGATTCCCATTCAGCAGCGAGATCATCTTGCTCATCGACGCCAATCTCGCTACCGCCCTCAGGCGCCATTGTGCCCTGCTCCATATCGTCGTCGCCCGGGGACACCATCATTTCCAGCCACTTTTAATTGCAAGACAGGCCATCATTGGATCAACATCTCTTTGAACAGGATTGCGTTTACTTTGGCTGGCTGCACGGCGACAGTAACGCGGGTGAGGAGCTCCTCCCGCAACCGATATAGGCCCGCGGAACCACTAAGATCATCAACCCGCAGTTCCCGGAGGTAAGTTTGAAAGTTATCAACGACCCGCGGCATTACAGTCTGAATCATCACGAGATCAGCCTGACTGGCCAGTTCCAGAGCAACTTTTATTTTCAAAAGAGTTTGGCGCCGGCCCGAGGTGTTTAAGTTCACGATCATCTCATCGAGATCCAAAAATACAGCCGCGCCTTCTCCACCGGCAACACCCTCTTCACTGGCCTCTTCCGAGTCGCCCAGCAATGGATCTAGCAGTCCCGTGAAATATGCCGCTGCCCCACCACCAATTAGGATGAGGAGCACAGCTCCGACGATGATAAGGAGTTTCTTTTTTCCGCCGGAAGACGCCCCACCACTGTCGTCCCCGTCCTCCTCATCGAGTTCATCATCTTCAAGATCGTCTTCAAGATCGTCTTCAAGATCGTCTTCGGCCATCACCAACCAGTCAAATTATTACGACTATTTTTGTTTAATCCCGAGTTTTTTACCGGGGCTTAATATCTGTAATAGCATAGGCTTCGATAGTTAATAAGTGGTTGAAGTTCTCGCGCCTCAGCAAAACGGCAAATTTGTCCTACCTAGCTTGGGCAATATAGGTATTTTAACGGGGCATCGGCCTAAACATTCGACACAACCCCCTGTTTTTAAAAGCAAATATGTTTTGGCATGGCAAATGCATGTCAGAGCGCAATTACAAACCTTAAAAATAAGGAACGGGAAAAAATGGAAACTTCAGCGTATATCGCGCTGTCTCGTCAGACTGCGCTCCGTCGCCAAATGGCCGTCGTCGCGAACAACCTTGCCAACATGAATACCCCGGCGTTCAAAGGGCAAAACATGATGTTCGTCGAACACGTGGTTAAATCGCAGGGGAATGAGAGTTTCATTCCCACGAAACTCTCCTACACGCGCGATGTCTCTCAATTTACTAATTTAGCCGAGGGTCCGGTGCTCTCCACGGGCAACAATTTAGACGTTGCCATTAAGGGCGACGGTTATTTTGTTTTAGAGTCGCAGGATCAGGAACTGTATTCGCGTAACGGCCGCTTCCAACTCAACACCGATGGACAATTGGTCAACCAGCAAGGCTTTTCCGTCGTATCGGAAGCGGGTACGCCGTTTATTTTCGGACCAACAGACACCGAAATTAACATCGCCAAGGATGGAACCATTTCAACCAATAACGGTGATCTGGGTAGGATACGCATTGTCACGTTTGAAGACGAACAGCGCCTGAAAAGAGAAGCTGGTGGCTTATACACCTCAGATCAGGAACCGGAGGATGCAGAGGCGCCAATCCTCGTTCAAGGCGCCTTGGAAGGGTCAAACGTCGAACCGATACTGGAACTGACCAAGATGATTGAGACACACCGGGCATTTGATAGCACACGGAAGTTAATCGATCGGGAGGACAGCCGCCAAAAACAGATGATCGAAAAATTAGGACCACGCGGATAAGCCTGGCCATACAAGAAATCCCAGAAAGGACGGGAAAATGAAGTCTTTAAGTATTGCAGCGACCGGTATGCTAGCACAGCAGCAAAATGTGGAGGTCATTTCCAACAACATCGCCAACATGAACACAACGGGGTACATGCGGCGGCGAACCGAGTTTCAGGATTTGATTTACCAGAACCTTCGGCGCGTTGGTTCGACATCCTCTGATTCCGGTACGATTGTACCTTCAGGGGTTCAATTGGGCCTAGGCGTGAAATTGGCCGCTGTTTATCGGATCCACGAGCAAGGCAACCTGACGGCGACCGATAATACCTTTGACCTCGCCATCCAAGGTAAAGGCTTTTTCCAAATTACACTGCCGGATGGCACGACGGGCTACACACGGGATGGATCGTTCCAACTAAGTCCCAACGGCCAAATCGTGACGCATGACGGCAACACGCTCATCCCGAACATTACCGTTGACCCGGCAGCCGTTGACGTGACGATAAACGCAACCGGACAGGTGCTGGTAAAACTGCAAGGCACCGTCGCGCCGACCAACGCCGGCCAAATTCAACTGGTGTCTTTTCCAAATGATGCGGGACTGGAAGCGGTGGGCGATAATTTATATTTGGAAACACCCGCGTCCGGGGCTGCTACTGCAGGCAATCCGGGTGCAGCCGGATACGGAACGCTGCTCCAAGGGTTTCTCGAAACCTCGAACGTAAATGCCGTGTCGGAGGTCTCAGAATTAATCTCCGCTCAGAGGGCCTACGAGATGAACTCGAAGGTCATTCAGACATCTGATGAGATGATGGGCACGCTCAACCAACTTCGGTAGGGACTGAATGATGATACGATCAATGATCAGTTGTGCTGTGGCGCTTTTCTTGATGGGAGGCGTAGCTTTGGCCAGCCAGGCCACTCTCCGGTCTTCCGTTATCGTGGAGAACAAATACATCACGCTAAGCGACCTATTCGGATTGCCAGGAGAAAAGGGGGCGACCCGAGTTGCATACGCACCGGCGCCGGGGAAACGGTCGACTTTCGATGCCAAGTGGCTGTATAAGGTTGCCAGGGCACATAAAATTCATTGGCGTCCCCTGAGCCTGAAAACTAGAGCAATTGTTGAACGGGCAAGTCAGCAAGTTTTCCACGACGATCTTAAAATCGCCATTCTCGCCGGCCTAAAAGAAAAAGGTGTGGGAGATGATATCGAGCTTTCGATGCGTGGCCGGACCCGAACGATACATCTACCGACCGACGTTGAACCGACCATTGGCGTAGACAACCTTATTTACGACCCAAAATCGGGCAGGTTTATTGCGACAGTGGCTGCTCCAGCGAACGACCCTTCGGCTCGACGTCACCGTATCACTGGACGTGTGCATCAGATGATATCCATCCCCGTAGTCAGCAAACGTATGCGAAGTGGGGACATTGTCAAAAAGCATCATGTCGCATGGACTAGCGTCCGTGAATCCACCATCCGTCGAGACACAATCGTACACGAGGAAGACCTCGTAGGCATGGCTGTAAAAAGGGTTGTGCGGGAACACAGCCCCATAAGGCTCTCCTATGTTCAGCGGCCCGTTTTAGTCAGAAAGAACGGTCTAGTTACAATTCACCTAGCATCTAAGTTGATGACGCTCACGGCCCAGGGACAGGCTATGCAGGACGGGTCCAAGGGGGAAATCGTGCAGGTCAAAAACATCCAGAGCAAAAAGGTGATCGAAGCTGTCGTCACCCATGCCGGTAAAGTGAGAGTGAATACCCCGTCACACCTCGCTGTGAATTAATTGGCAATGGCGATACGAGAAGGAGATCTAACATGAGAACAATTAACCCGATATGCCATCGGTTCGGTACGCTCGTAGCCCTTTGCCTTTTGCTGTCGGCCTGTAATACCTTCACGCGGCTCTCTGAAGTAAACAACGGCCCCCAGGTTAGCGAGATCGCCAATCCAACGGCGCGTCCAAAATACCGGCCGGTAAGCATGCCAATGCCCGCCCCCAAGAGCATCAACAGAAAAGCCAATTCTCTCTGGCGGCCCGGCGCACGCGCGTTTTTCAGGGACCAACGAGCGGGGCAGGTTGGCGATATATTAACGGTCAAACTATCCATTGACGACAGTGCGGCCCTTGCCAACAAGACCTCCCGGAAGCGCGATGACAAAGAAGATGCTGACGTCACAAAATTGCTGGGTCTTGAGGCCGAACTCACCAAAGTCCTGCCGCAGGCGATTACACCGGCTACCACCTTGAGTTTGGGAACGCAGCATGAAACCTCGGGCGATGGGGCTGTTGACCGCTCCGAATCCGTTGCCATCACCATTGCCGCCGTGATTACGCAAGTGCTGCCCAATGGTAACCTGGTAATCTTCGCACGCCAGGAAATAAAGGTTAACTTTGAGCTTCGGGAAGTCATGGTCACGGGTGTGATCCGGCCCGAGGACATCGACTCCTCAAATTCGATATCGCACGAACAAATTGCGGAAATGCGTGTCGCCTATGGCGGTCGAGGAACCCTCTCCGACCTGCAACAACCCCGGTACGGCACGCAAATTATAGATATTGTTTTCCCGTTCTAATTCCACAAAGAATTGGAACAACTTGAGGCCGGTGGGTATCCCACCGGCCTTCTTTTTTTGGGCAGGTTTGTTTTTGGGCCAACTTCTCCTGGTCGGTCAATTTGTGCCGATTCTTTTGGCCCAGGTCCGTTAAGCACGTGCCTTTCCGCGGCTAGTCGTCCCGACGCGTTCTTTCCATCCGTTCATGACGCTCTTGCGCCTCAACACTCAGGGTCGCGATTGGCCGAGCTTCCAAACGTTTTAACCCGATGGGCTCATCCGTTTCTTCACAAAATCCATAGGACCCGTTCTCAAGACGTTCAAGCGCCTCATCGATTTTGGAAATGAGCTTCCGGGCGCGGTCACGGGTTCTTAACTCAAGGGACCGGTCGGTCTCGGCAGAAGCCCGATCCGCAATATCTGGCTGACCGAGACTATCCTCCTGTAGATTATTCCTCGTCTCATTTGCATCATTTAAGAGTTCGTCCCGCCACCTCAACAGTTTTTGCCGGAAGTACTCTTGCTGGAGTTCATTCATAAACTCCTCTTTCGCCTTGGGCTTGTAATCTGGCGGCAGGGTCACCGTCACTATATTTACCTCCCACTGAACATCTATGGTTACTGGCGGGGGAATATAGTTAGGCCTTCCGATCGTCTCAAGACCTCTTTCGTCCACAACCTGGCGAAATTTCCCATCGCGCAACTGCGATGAGGTCATTTGAAATGATTTTACACCTCCAACGTCAGTTATTTCGGGAATATTTCTCGATTTCAACCTTGGCTCTCAATTCGATGTCATTGATAAGGGTGAGAAGACCCGGATCTGATATATTGGCTTTGCGGTCACGCAGCGCCTGAGCCAAACCACTTAACCGTTCCAGCGGTATCGCACCGAGGAGGAGATCCTGGCGAATTTGTTCCAGTTGATCCAGAATATTTTCACCCCACTGGATGAGGTGCCGCCGTTGCTGGTCCGCGTTTGCGTCCCCCTCAACCTCCTGCACGGACAAAATCGAATTGACCGGCGCAACAGCGCCGGCCTCTCCCAGAGCGCCCTCCTCTAATGACGATCCAGCTGCTGGGGCCAGATGATCCGAGAAACTGGTTCCGCCAGATGCGGCGGTCTTCTTCGCTTTTTTTGAAGACTGCGCACGTGTTGGTTTTATTTCAGGGATTTTCATGAAGTGAAGATACGGCAAACTGCCCGCCCATGGAAGAGTGGAATACCACCCAGCAGGACATGCCCGGCAAAATTTTCATACCTTTTATTTTGCATCAATATTTGGCGCGCGCGAAACCATCGAAATGGCAATAAACCAAGCTATTGCTGCATCATAAAGACAGTATAAACTGGCATATTAATTGCTTTGCTGGTTAGAGAACTTGAAGACTAGAGGTCACGTTCTTTTTTAGGCGCAGCAACTTGGTGGGAGCAAATACTCATGGCAATGTATGGAGGACTTTCGGCATCTGCGCTTGCCATGCTGACCCAATCATCAGCTTTCGGTACCATTTCTCAGAACATAACCAATATGAATACAGGTGGGTACAAGTCGTCCTCTACGAGGTTCGAGACTATCCTTGCATCGACTTACGACACAAACTCCGATGTGGGCGGCGTAAGAACTTACCGGGTTAATAATATCGAACAGCAGGGTGAAATCATCTCAACAACTAACCCTAATGATATCGCAATTAATGGTAAGGGGTTTTTCGTGCTCAACACGGCCCAGGACGGAACCGGTCAATCGTTTTACTCACGCGACGGTGCTTTCGCTTTAAAAAATGAGGGAACAGGAACGATCACTGGGTCCTTTAGGTCAGACGGGTCGATCGACATTACCGACGCAAATGGAGCCAATACAGTCACGTTCAACCATGATAACAGCTATCTTGTTGATAAAAATGAAAACTTTGTTCAAGGCTGGACGGCAGACGAGTCAGGTAATATAGACCCGACTAGCGCGCTAACCTCACTTCGTGTGGACCGATTTGCATTTGTAGCGGACGCAATCGCGACGACGACAGCGAATCTGACAGGAAATATTCCCGCAGACTCCGATACCGGCGGCACCCAGGTTTTTAAGGCAAACATCTTTGATGCTACCGGAGCAAATCGAAGCTTTGAACTCGTCTTGACGAAATCGGCGATCGCACAGGAATGGACGGCGCATTTTGATACCAGTTCCGACCCCTCATTAGCGACCCCAAGTAGCGCGACTCCCCAGACTTTAAACTTTGGCACAAGCGGGGAACTATCAGCGGGAACAACAATCGAATCTAACCTGACTTTTACCGATGGAACAACCGTGGATTTCAGCTTGGACGTCTCCAACTTAACGTCAATCGGTTCAACTTTCCTCTACAATGGTTTTGATAAAAACGGGCGTGCCCCTGGTGACTTGCAGTCCTATAGCTTTGATCAAGATGGGCATATTAATGGGACGTTTACGAACGGTTTGACCCGAACACTCTATAAACTACCTATGGCAACATTTGCGAACACCAACGCACTAGAAAACCGGCAGGGCAACCTCTTTTCTGAGACAACAGAATCTGGGGAACCCGCTATGCGCGAAGCCAACCTCACTGGATTCGGAACATTTATTCCCTTTTCACACGAACTTTCAAACGTGAATTTAGCTAATGAATTCAACAATATGATCCTAGTTCAGCAGGCCTACAATACGGCGGCTTCAGCTTTCAAGACCATGGATGAAATGACAAAAACCGCGGCCGACCTGAAGGCGTAACATCAAAAGTTTAGCCCTACCCGTCCCTTAAAAAAACAGCGGCAATTATTGCCCGCCGGCTCGTTACTTTCCTATTCAGGACTGAGGGATCCTATTTTTTTTGAAATAAAGTATTTATCTTCAATGATATACGGACTTCGTGCAGTTGGCACGGAATTCGCATTGGGTAAATCGAAAAAGCTCCCCTCGACAGGGAACAAACAAAAAAGCGTGGAAATAAGCGAGAACCCAAAATGAATAGGAATAATCAAACTTCTACAGTGAAATTGCTCTCGTCCGCATTTGCGGTTGTTTTCACGAGCGTGTTTCTCGTCTCATCGACCGTCAACGCGACGTCTAGAATAAAGGATATCGCAAATTTTGAGGGTGTTCGGGACAACCTGTTGGTCGGGTATGGGCTTGTCGTGGGCCTGAATAATACCGGCGATACATTAGCGGATGGTCATTTCACGAAACAGAGCCTATTGGCGATGTTGGAGCGCCTGGGCGTAAAGCCCACAGAGAACGGCCTGGACTCTAAAAACGTCGCCGCCGTAATGGTCACGGCCGCTTTATCTGGATTTACGCGTCAAGGCAGCAGAGTTGATGTAACGGTCAGCGCCCTTGGCGATTCTGCTAGCTTGTTGGGCGGGACACTGCTCGTGACCCCGCTCCTAGGTGCCGATGGAGAGGTCTATGTCGTCGCCCAAGGTCAATTGGCCGTCGGAGGATTTCAAACGCAAGGCCAAGCAGAATCAATAACAAAAGGAGTGCCAACAAGCGGCCGTATTGCAAATGGTGGTATCGTTGAGCGGGAAATAGGCTTCCAGCTTGCTTCCATGGAACGTGTTCGGGTCAGCTTGCGGAACCCTGACTTCACGACGGCACGCCGCATGGCGCAAGCCATCAATGCTTTCCTTGGCACTGATGCGGCACGCCCCAGCGATCCCGGCACGGTCGACCTCCTGGTGCCCACGGGATATGAGGGCAATGTAGTCGGACTGCTTACCGATATCGAGCAGCTTCGCATCGAACCGGACCAGATGGCGCGGATTGTCATTGATGAACAATCGGGCACCATCGTGATGGGCGAAAACGTGACGATTAGTACGGTGGCCATCGCACAGGGCTCCCTCACTATCCGGGTGACCGAAACCCCCCAAGTTTCACAACCAGGTCCATTTGCTGAGGCTGGCACAACAGAAACTGTCAATAGAACTGACGTTCAAATTGATGAAGGACAGGAGGAAAAATTCAGTGTGGTCGAACAAGGGATCACGCTTCAAGATCTTGTGAATGGTCTAAATGCACTAGGAATAGGTCCGCGGGATCTCATCACAATTCTTCAAGCGATCAAAACCGCAGGCGCCCTTCAAGCCGACATCATGGTGATGTAATGACGGATACTCCTCTTATAGCCCAAGGTGCACTTGCGCTTCAGTCTGCAACCGCAGCGCCGACGATGTCAAAAAATATGAATGCCGAAAAAATCCAAAAGACGGCCGAAGACTTCGAAGCCTTTTTCCTCGGTCAGATGCTACAACCAATGTTTGCCAGCATTGACACGTCAGGACCCTTTGGCGGCGGTCATGCTGAAAAAGTATGGCGCTCAATGATGGTAGACGAAATCGGAAAATCGATCGCCAAAAGCGGCGGCGTAGGACTTGCGGACTCTGTCCAACGCGCAATCCTTACAATGCAGGAGGCCTCCCAATGACCATTGATGATAAAATACAGAGCTTACTCAAACATATTACGAGGCTCAGCGAGCTTATCCAGATGGAAAATAACCTTTTAGCGCAACCGGGCCGGCAAGTTCGACTAACGGAGATCATTGAGGAAAAACAGGCCTTAAGCTTGGCATATGAACAGCAGGCAAAAATTGTCGATGAGGACAAAGAACTCAAAACGGCTGACTCAATTCTGAGGCATAGATTATCGGAGGCGATCACAGTTTTCCAAGACCTTGCGGAAGAGAACCGGGTCCGGTTAGCAGCGCGCATGGAGGTCGCAAAACGTGTATTTTCGGTAATACAGGAAGCGGCAAAAGATTATAGAGGATCGCTAAAAACGTATGGTAGCACGGGCTCCACCGGAACCAATGAAAACCAGACCTATCAGCCTGCTGTATCTGTCGGCATCAATCATGAACTCTAAGTCCTAGAGTTGGTAATAAGTTAGATGTCACTAGAAATAACTTTAGCGAACGCACTAAGTGGGCTATCGGCAAGTCAACTCTCGCTTCAGACGGTGTCCAATAACATCGCAAATGCTAGGACCGAAGGATATACTAGGAAAATAATTGACCAAACCTCACGGGTCCTAGACGGCGTCGGTTACGGGGTCGAAATAACAAGGATTACAAGGGAAGTTGATGCTGGTGTGCAGCGGTTACTGCGCACTGAGACGGGAAACGAGAGTGAACTCAAACAAAAAGACAAATTTCTATCACAGATCAATCAATTCTTTGGACGCCCCGAGGACAACAATTCAATTACTCACCTAATAGCTGAACTTAGCGCACAATTCGAAGCATTAGCTGTCACCCCGGAAACCGAAGCCAAACAGTTCTTAACCGTTAATGCGGCTAACGATGTTCTAAGTGACCTTAAAACTATGTCGGATGAGCTTCAGCGGATCAGAGCACAAGCAAGCACTGGCATTACTAATGCTATCAGTGAATTAAACACAGCACTTGATATTGTTGTCGACACAAATTTTCAGATTATTGAATTCACAGCTTCCAACATCAGTACGGCGGAGTTGGAGGATCAGCGTGATTCTGCATTAAACACAATCTCTGAAATTATGGACATTAACTACTACGGCGGCAGCGATGGCAGCTTAACAGTATTCACCGGCACCGGTCGAACACTGATCGACGGGCAAAAGCAAACTGTGAGTTATGCTCAGCCATCTCAATTAACTGCCACGTTGGAATACACTGCTACCTCTGCAACTAATTATATCGGTCCTGGTTCTACAGGATACCCAACCGGAGGTATTCCCGGCATTTTCGTAGGAGACTTAGACGCCTCGTCGGATATTACAAACTCAGTCGCTAACGGTCGTATTAAGGGTTTAGTCGATATCCGGGATACAGAATTGCCAATACTCCAGGCTCAATTAGACGAATTAGCTGAAAAACTAAAGGAACAGTTGAATAGCACCCATAATAAGGGGGCCGGCTATCCTCCTGCCACGGGGTTGACTGGTGATCGATATATCGCAAGCGATACAACTTTCGATGCTACAGGTCTCATTAGGGTGGGAATCGTAAACGATACGGGTGCATTGCAAGAGGACAAAATATACAACCTATCATTGCCAGAAGGTTTCGCGGGTTATGAGAGCAATCTGTTTACATCTTCATCATCAGACGTAATAACAACGGCTGGGACACTAACGTTTTCGGGTGATGTTGGGGCCTCCTTCTCAACAACAGTCGCATACACCGCCAGTCAAACACTCACCTCTCTGGCGGCCTCAATTAATGCGAATGGAACACTTACAACTCAGGGGATTTCCGCAAGCGTCATTACCGAAGGCTCCAGCTCTCGGTTAAGGATTGTCGATGCCGGCGATCAGACATTTAACATAACAGAGACTGGAAGCGGAACCTTCCTGACGGATCTAACGCCAAAAGTGAGAAATATGGGGGATTTGGTTACCGGCTTATCGGCTATGACCAATTTGACTGCCACCATTAACTCTGATGGCCGGTTAAACCTAACGGCCAATAACAACTTTAGGCTAGCAATAAACGAATTAACGAGTTCTGTTAGCGCCGCGGCGGACCTAGAAAGAGGATTTTCTGACTTTTTTGGACTTAACCGTTTAATCGATTCAGGCGACAGTTTTGCAACGTATAGGAGCGACTCGTTCACAAGCAGTTCATCGGATGTAGTCACCACAGCAGGATCTTTGCATTTTACAGGCAATGATGGCAGCGCCTGGTCTTCAACTGTTGCCTATACTGCCTCTGATACCCTGAGTTCACTTGTAACCAAGATAAATGCAGACAGTACGCTAACTACAGAGGGCGTCACAGCCCAAGTTGTTGCAGATGGCGACGGATTCCGGTTACAGGTCACAGACGCGGCAGGTGATGAATTTGCCATGGTTGAAACCGGTGGAGGCAGCCTGCTCTCTGATACTAACCTCAGAGCTGATCAACGTGGGCTAAGCAGCAGCCTCAGCATTAGATCGGATATCAAGGATAATTCCCACCTCTTGTCCCGAGGGACATTGCAATCAAGCACGTTCCAATCTAGGGATCTGAACAGCGACAGCACAGCATTTAGTGGCACCTCTCCGACGGTTTCAGCTGGCGCGCTCTCGTTTACCATAAACTCTTCATCGACGGCCTCTATCTCTTACGCAACGAGCGATTCGTTGTCGTCTGTGGTAACCGCAATAAATGCTGACGCCACTTTATCAGCGGCAAATATAAAAGCAGAAGTTGTCATAGACGGCAGCAACTTCCGGCTAAAAATAGTCGATAGCGACTCAAATAATTTTATGATCACCGATTCTGGTGGCCTCGCGGTAGATGTGACACAGGGGATTACAACGGGTGACGGCACTATCGCGGCAGAAATGGCCGCACAGTTCGAGACCGCCGCAACCTTCCTGGCTGCTCCATCAAAAGGTGGGGGGCTGGCGGCGGCAACTACAACGTTTTCTGAATACTCGTCGAGTATTTTATCTTTTAGTGCGGCTCGAGCGCTGACTGTCGATCGGGAACTGACTTTCCAAACAAACCTACGAGACGAACTATACGCTAAAAATGCATCTATCAGCTCAGTTAACATGGATGAGGAATTAGCGATGGTTATTAAGTTTGAGCAGTCCTATCTCGCCGCCTCAAGGGTTATTACCACAACACAAAAACTTTTCGAAATGTTGGCCGAATTGGTTTAGGCGTCAATCAGAGAATTTGCAGTAGAGGAATGTTGTTATGGTGAACCGTGTGACGGAATTGGGTAACACAAGGTTGATCCAATCATTGGTTTCTAACACCCAGGACCGGATTCAAGATAGACAATTACAGCTTAGCTCTATGCAAAAGTCTCAGGATTATGTGGGGATTGCTAACGAGTCTAGCCGTCTTGTAACAGTTGAGGCAAGCAAACGCAGAATAGATCAATTTTTGAGTGAAAACACCTTCATTAATCTACGGATGGATACGACTATAAACAGCATTACGTCTTTAAAAACTAGTCTGAAGGACATGAAAAATTTGGTGCGCGATATTTTAGATGACAAAGCACTTCCTGGCGGTGTCGATAAAGATGAAATATCCGGTACAAAAATGCAGGAAATTGAGGATTTTTTGAACGTTAAAGTTAATGGTAGATACATATTTGCAGGCTCCATGACGGAGACAAAGCCCGTTGCCCCCAATTCTTTTGGAACAGCGCCGACGTTCGATGGCTCAAATACAACTGAAGCTGAGCCTGCGTATTATTACAAGGGAGACGACACCCAGGTAAAAGCTCGTATCAGCGAGGGTGTTGAATTGAAATATGGCCTCACTGCGACTGATCAGGGCTTCGAAAAGCTCATCAGGGCTGTCAGAATCGTTCGCGAGACATCCCTCTCGGATGCTAATGCAGAGGCTAAATTTCAGAATGCCATGGACCTGTTACATCAGTCGGATGATCGCTTGACCGCACTCTCATTAAATGTCGGGGTTAAAGTCATGCAATTAGACAAAACTAAAACAAATCTAACTAACATAAAAAATAATCTAAACAGTGTTATTGCCGAAATTGAAAGGCCTAATGAATTTCAAGCTGTGACGGAAATGTCTCACGACATGAACATGCTTCAATCGTCTTATGAGGCCACTGTGCGGCTTAATTCTCTCTCCTTAGCCAATTTCCTATAACCCTAACCAGTTGTTAACCCATGAGGGATAAAGATTTATGTCGATACCTGCCATCGATAAAATAAAATAAGCGAATTGGTGAGTCTAAGAGGGCGCGTATGATGTTCAAGTTCTTGAAAACCATATGTTTAGTTGAGTTGGATATCCCTTGCGTTGAATAGGGACTTTCCGTATCATGTCTTTAATGTTGTTGCGTCTTTTGCATAACATATAAAGGCATTTGCTCCTTGGCGAGTAAAAGTGCATCGAGTATTTACGTACCAGGGAATAAAAGCCCGACAGGCAGAAGGGCTTGTTTGTAAACCTAGAATAGGAGACTGAACGATGTCTGACATAAATCTATCTGGCGCAACCAGGACAAACCTGCTTGCGCTTCAACGTACGACCGATTTAATCGCGAGAACGCAGGAACGTCTATCCACGGGCCTAAAAGTTAACAGCGCCATTGATGACGCTATAGCGTTCTTCCAATCCAAAAGCTTGACTGATAGAGCCGGCGACTTGGCCGTCCTAAAGGACGATATCGACCAAGGCGTGAGCTCGGTGGAGACGGCGTCTAGTGGCCTCGAGTCCATTGTCGACGTGGTGGAGCAGATGAAAGGTCTTGCGCTCTCTGCTAAATCAGACGCCGACACCGCGAACAGATCAAAAGCGGCCACACAGTTCAACGACCTTCGTAGCCAGCTGGACAACCTCGCCAACGACGCGAGCTACAAAGGCACTAACCTAATCAAAGGTTCGCCAGCCAACCTTAAAGTCACGTTTAGTGAAGACGGCAGTTCCACTCTGACAATTTCGGGGGTCGCGTCCGACTCCTCGGGACTATCAGTCACTACTGCGGCCGGCAACTGGGGCGTTGATGCAAATATCGACTCAGCTCTCAACGATCTTGATAGTGCGTTGACGACACTACGGGCAACGGCTTCTACGATGGGTTCCAATGCCAGTGTACTATCCTTGCGACTAGACTTTACAAAGAACCTCATCAATTCTCTCGAAGAAGGCTCTGCCAAGCTGGTCAATGCGGACCTGAATGAGGAATCCGCGAACCTGCTGACTCTACAAACCAGACAGCAACTCGGTACGATTGGACTGAGTATAGCACAGCAGTCCGAGCAGTCGATTTTGCGGTTGTTCTAGATTAAATTCTCTCTAAATTCGAAGTCGGGGGGTCATTTGGCCCCCCGTTTTTGTTTGTTACATCCATTTCTGCTTCATTCCGCGAGATAACGACTAAAATCAGACGACTAGAAAAACGTCATTTCGATTTACCAAAGATTCACGAAACTCAAGTTTATTAGTTAGTGTTATTTGATTTCGCCCCACTGTAAAATCATCAAGGTTCGCACCTCGTTTCTATTGAAGGAGCTTTTGGCCTCATGCCGCTTAAATTGACCCTGAAACCCGATGAAAAAGTGCTTATCGGCACTGCTGTCATTACCAATGCAGGGCAAAAATGCGAGATCATCATCCAGAATACGGTTCCGGTCGTGAGGGAAAAGGATATTATTACAGCGGAAAATGCGGATACGATCGTGAAAAAAATCTATCACGTCATTTTAAATATGTATGTGGAACCGAAAAATGAGCCGGAATACCACGAGGTTTACTTTAAATTAGTGAAAGAGCTATTTAATGCCTGTCCAGATCAAGTCGTGCTCGCCATGATTATGGAAGTGTCCCAAAAAATTCTCGAGGGAAACCACTATCAGGCGTTAAAAAAATGCAAAAAACTTCTTAACTTTGAAGCGGAGCTGTTGGCGAATGTCCCAGGATAAATTACAGGCCTACGCGCAAACCCAAAAATCTTCGATGCACCCTCGGGAAGTCGAAGCAATGGCTTTTACTAAAGCCGCCTTGATGCTTGAAGAGGCAAAGACAACATTGGATGACTACGACGCTTACGCGTCTGCCCTCAAATTCAATCAGCTTCTTTGGACCATCATCCAAGCGGATGTGGTCGACAAAGAGAATAAACTTCCACCACAAATAAAGGCAAATATCTTAAGCCTGAGTATTTTCGTTGACCGCCAGACAATCAAAGCGCTGGCAGACACAAAAGAGCAGCATCTAAGCGTGCTGGTCAACATTAATAAAAATTTAGCAGAGGGCTTAATGGCGCGTCCGGATGATCCGCAAGTCAAAGCCACAGCACCACTCCCCGGTGGGACCGAGACAACATCAGACATCTCTGCTTAAGACATAAACTAAACAGCAACATCAAAGGGCGGTCGCATGGCCGCCCTTTTTGTTTTTTACCGCTCCGTGCCGGTCCAGGCAATAATTGCCCAGGCTCCTCTCTTGCCCTGCAAAAAGGACATAAAATACCCAGCACGACAATGACGGTATGCTATTTTTATATTAAAAATCATAACC
>NHHQ01000010.1 GCA_002170915.1 Rhodospirillaceae bacterium TMED167
CCTTCGATACGTTAAGCGATGCTTATACCGGCGGTGGCCGCTTCCACCGAGATCCCAACAAACTTCTCCCTCACTAAAACAAGGAAAAAGCATGATCAACCCGATCCCCGAACTCACGCCATTACTGAAACAACTGCGCCTCTCTGGTATGACGGACTCATTAACGATGCGTAATCGTGAGGCCATTGAACATCAACTCAGTTATCCCGACTTCCTGGCTTTACTGGTGCAGGACGAAGTGGCAAGGCGTGATCAGAAAAAGTATGCCACACGTCTGCGACGTGCCGGCTTTAGGAGCAATAAAACCCTGGAAAGCTTCGATCTGAATGCTAATCCCAATTTGAACCGCGCCTATATCAATGAACTGGCTGATTGCCGGTTTATTGATGAACATGTGGCGGTGCTGCTCGCAGGCCCGTGCGGCACGGGCAAAAGCCATCTGGCACAAGCCATCGGGCATTGTGCTGTACAAAAAGGCATAGATGTCTTGTTCTTCACTCAGGCAAAACTGCTTGCGAACTTGCATGCAGCCAGAGCCACGAATACCTATGAGAAACGCTTCCAGACGTTAGCTAAAGTAGACCTACTCATCATTGATGACTTCGGTTTAAAGCCTCTTAAATCCCCTCAGGATGAAGACTTCCACGACTTAATCGATGAACGATATGAACAAAAATCTACAATCATCACCAGCAACCTGGACTTCAGCGAATGGGGTCAGGCATTCCCAAATAAACTGCTTGGTGCTGCCACGCTCGATCGGCTCAGACACAATGCCTATCGATTGGTTTTAGAGGGCGAAAGCTATCGCAAATTACGTGAGAACAAAGATCAGACTGGACGAGGAGAAAAAAGCAAGAAATAATCCCCCTGTTTGAGGGCGAAAATGACGGTTTAAAGTGGATCCATTACGCCGCAAATGGGTGGATCTATTAGGGTGCCAATCGACATTACCCGTGTAATCATCTTTGGGAAGCGGCGACAAGCCTGCCTCCTCCATCAAATTCTGATACACCAATACGGTTGCATTATTGTTGGCCATCTTCGGGTGCTTTGCTATCCAGTTAAGAAGACTCCTCGCCATCACCGTGTCTAGCATCGCCGGCGTTTCAATGCGCTTTTTATCACGCGTGATAAACACAATACCTGTTTGAACCGCTAACTGAGTCAGTTGCGCCTCGGTGAAACCAGAGAGTTCAAATTTCAAATCATGAACGCCGTACTTACACATCCAATACGCACCACGCGCTTCTATCCAGCGAATGCAGGCGCTATCCCAACGCGCTGCACCTCTAGCAGTATTGCTCACTAGCAGAAGTTCGCCGCAAGGATGAACTAACAAAAAGAACGCCTCAGAGCCAACACGATGCACGAATGCCACTCTATTTTTCCATGGCGTATTTAATTTCAGCGGTGCCGTCATAGGGTATGTTGCCAGAATTTCGATAATTCAAAGGGCTCACCCGTATAGGTATCCACCAGCTTACCGTCGTCCGTAACAGACACAAAATATGGCACTTTTACGCCGGAGCTTTTCTTTTCAATCAGCGACACATGACTCCCCTTATAATCATTGGCAAGCGCCTTAGCCAAACGCCCTTCGCATGAAAAAGCAAGCTGCGTATAATTTACGCGCAGTATGATAGTTTTATCTTCGTTAACTGGCCTCATAAACACTCCTTGAGCAGCAATATCAGGCAGAAGCTGAGTCGTTATTAAGCGTCACTGGTGTCGATGCAGGACGATACTTTTTACATAACACAGACAGCGCCCTATCCATTGATTCATCCCACATATCATCCGTGCTTTGCGCCATTTTTATCAGTGTGATCAAATCATTTTTATCGACTGAAACTTGCATGACAACTCTCCACGGAAGATTAGAAATAACCCCTCTGTCGCCACTGGCGGGGATACCAGCCTATAAACACGGTTAAAATGATGAAGGCTTGCACATTCAGCTTATCCAACGTCCATCGCCATAAGGAACAAATGACTCAAGCGGTACGTTTGGGGCCACGCATGTGCCAGACGCAACTCTTAACTACACGATTACTTTACCTACATTGGTAATGTTCGCTATAAAACGGGAAATTAATAGTAGTGATTAAAGCCGTCCATAAAGGACATTGATTGGCATCAGCAAGCGCTTCTACATTCGCTACATCATAGCCAATGGATAAGCACTAGTTTTCGCATAGACACAGTGATTTTCGTCACTCTAAAGGCAGAACGACGTCAGACAATTAGTCCCTGTGCTGTGCGAGCAGCCTTTTACGCCAATACGCTTCAGTCGCAATCCCCTCCACGACTGGCGTTTCTATGTCGTAATAACGTTCCAGCCAACGTAGGATGTTCGGGATGTCGGAGAGTGAGCGTTTTGCCTGTTTCATATATGTATTCAAAATGGAATATATCTGTTTCTCTGTCGCTTGCAGACCGCGTATTGAATCCAACCATGGCGAAAAACCATTTGAGGCAATACTATAAGACTTGAACTCTTCGAAAGATGGCGGGGTAATATCCGCTTTTTTGTAAAGTAACACCTTGTCCTTAAATATCGCTCGCATAAACGCATTATAAGAAACAAAACTTTTTACTGTGTCGTCAGTATTAGACATGGTTATCCCCAGCGGTTGTTTTAACTGAGATTATTCTTACATCTTGGCTTTTTAGCGCTACAAAATAGCCAAAAAAACCCGGCAAAAGCGCCGGGTAAAGGGTTGGGAACACATGTATTTGGAGTGTTAGGTAAAAGATACCAAGATGTGAACTACCCACTTTAATTCAAGGAATTTAAAGTGGGCATCAGTGGTCTAGGCCACCTCATTTTTTTATGCTTCCTTCTTTACAGTATCATGATATGATGCTATAAAATGACGTGCAGGCAGAGTCTGCGCTATCCCTCTGCTTATTCGCATGGGTTCTGTAGCTCAGTTTGGTAGAGCGCTACGCCGCTACTGAGGTGGTTGCAAACACCGAAGTTATGATTTCGCGATAAAGGCTATATGGGGTCGGTCGCTGGTTCAAATCCAGTCAGAATCCAGTCGAATGAGCAGTTTTGAATATGACAAAAGGGTGTGAGATGTCCGAACAGAACAAAGAAACAGCCGTATTCTGGGTGCTTTGGGGTATAGGCCCCGTATGCGCCATGCTGGCCGTGGCTGCCAGCGGATGGCCGCAAATGCTGGGAGAGGGGTATCTGTCTTTCATGGCCTTACTGAACGCTGCCCTGGCCGTGGCCGCCGTGAACTCATCACGGCTACGCGACAAGCTGGCGCAAGCGCGTGTGGCGCGAAGAACACCTCCACTGATCGAGTGGGCGAGCATTGGTATTTCGATCCTGGTCGGCATCGCGCTGGGGAACCTCGTCCTGATAGTCTGCCCGGTCGTGTATGGTTTGTTGAAACACCG
This sequence comes from Rhodospirillaceae bacterium TMED167, assembly GCA_002170915.1. The sequence continues at coordinate 3,415 of NHHQ01000010.1, forward strand.
GTTTGAGCATCTCTATGTTCAACCATCGGAAAGCTAAGAGGTGGTTTCTATGTTGATACGAAACGGCGAACGGCTCTCCTTTGGTCAGATTCTAACAAGCCTATGTATGGGGATAGGGGTTGTCTCGGGAGCCATGCTGCTGTTCGCGGTTGCAATGGTCATTACCGAGTCTTTTGCCAGAGCTATCACTGGAGCCTCGTTTGAGGATATGCCGGAGTTCATGGAGCTGCTGAAGCACCTGGCAGTCATCCTCTCGTTCGCGATAGGCAGCAAGTATGCAGCTCGCGGCCTTGGTGCCGGAATTTCCGCATGGGCACTTTGGGCTGGAGTGCTGGTGGCCGTAGACTCAACGCTAGGTTGGATCCTGGGTATGACCTTTGAGTGGGAAGACGTTGCTATCATCGTAGGAACCTCTGGTATCGTATTCGGTGCAGAATGGATTTTCAGGAAAGCGGAAAGGGGCAAAGCCTGAAATGAAGAACCAATTTGCGGTGAGAAAGCCCTGTGCGAACTGCCCGTTTAGAAAGGATGACAAGGCTATCAGCCTCCAGCCGGGGCGACGCGAGCAAATAATCGAAGATCTTCTGTCAGGTAAGGACTCGACATTCCACTGCCACAAAACCGTCTATCGCAGCGATGGCCGCAATCACGACGAGGACGGAAACTATCAGCCGGTTGATGTGAGCCACTGCCCTGGCGCTGCTGCTGTAGCAAGAAAGTTCGGTCGGGACACAGTAATGGTTCAGGTAGCCAGCCGCCTCGGAGCAATCGGGCATGACCATTACGATGAGGCCCTTGAGCAAACCCTCGAACCAGAAGACCTCAACATCGACACAAAACGGGCAAGAATTTAACTCCAAGACCATCCAACTGAGCATCAACGAGGTGCAACCATGTCAGATGTCGAATTCAATCAAGCCAACAGCAATGAACTATCTATGAGGCAAGGGACGGTAGTGTTCGTCGTTTGCTACGTGGCACTCCTGGCATTCTTCCACGCCTGCTGGAAAGACCAGCTTGGACAGCCATTCTTCTCGGCAACTCCCCTCGAAAACATAACGACGCTCCTGGTGGCAGTGATACCCGGCGCGATGCTCCTCTGCGGCTTTACGATTGAGCTATGGGTGAAAGCCACCACTCGAAGGAAGGTGGGTCACGCATAATGGGGGTGAAGCCGTACAAGCCGGGAGAACACCCGGCAGGATTTGTTGGGTTTCGTGTGACGGTCGCCTACGGTGACAACTACCACCAGCGATACTTCAGCACAGTCGCGGCAGAAAGCCAGACGGACGATGACCCGTACTTTCGTTACCAGCGGCTGAGTGCTGAAAAGCAGGATGTTGAATGGCAGTTGGAAAGTTTGCGCTATCAGTACCAGCGATTCGTCACACAGAATCACCCAACAACCAAGCCAGAGCGCGGAGTCGGGGTCCACTGCATCACCGCATCTTTCTTCCTCGATAGGAGAAAGACCTGGCAGGCCGGGTTCACGGTGTCGCGGGATCAAAATGAAAAGGGACGCCGGAAGCCGAGCAAACGATTCACGTTCTGCACGAGGCCCTTCTCGCAGGTCTGGAGAGATGTCGTTTACTTCTGGGCAGATGAGCACGGGATTGAATCGTCTGACCGGGACCGCGTTCTTGCGTCACCTCCGGATCCTGAGCAGTTCAAGCGGCTGCGAAGGCGTATGAATGAGCATGATGGCTACGAAATCCCCGTAGAGGCCCTGTCAGCCGTTTTCGCGGAGCAACGGGCCGAGATTGCCCGTAAGCGCTCTCTTCAGAAAGCGAAGGAGATGAAACTCGCTGCGGGGGCGCTGAATCCACCAGATGACCATATCCAGGCAGAGATGGCTGCGTGGTTTGAGCGGGAAAAGGGAATGCTGGCGGAAAGTGAAAACTAATTGCTGACAACCAAACGCAAATGAGATAGGTTGCTAATAGTTCGTAGCTAAGCTGCGCATTTTGATGCTTGATAACTCAGGATTAGGAGTATATATGCGCTTATTGATCGCAGAAAAACCATCTATTGTAAGTACACTGAAGGAGTACGAGCTGCTCTCTCAGGATATTGAAGTCGTCTATACCTTTGGCATTGGCCTGTGGCGATACAAGCTGCCAAAATTGTCTTTTCCCAGCATTCCTTTTACATCTCCGCCTTCTTCTCTCCGCCCGCAGCGATTCAAACCGAGAAAACTACTTCTGGATGGTTCCGGGAAACCGATTATTTCACTTTCGGATACCCCTACCAAGGAGGAGCACCAGGCAGCGCTCGATCACCTGGTTAACTACTTGGCAGACAAAATGCCAAGCTATACGGAGGTTATCTGTGCAGTTGACTGTGACCGCACGGGTTACGGATCGGCCAACCAGCTATTGGAGAGAGTCGGCGGGGCAGGTGAGACGCCGATTCACTGCTTGTATCTTGTGTCTACGGACAGGAAAACGGTGGAAAAAGCCTGGGCCAAAAGAGCCGATAATAAGTGGGAGCCAGACTCGCTCGCGCAGCAGTTGGCTGACCAGCAAAACGCGAAGCAGACGTTCGATTACTGGTGGAACGCAAACTCGTCTGTGGTGCTTTCTGAGCTTTGTAAGTGGACTGGCCTGAAAGCTGAACCGCTAATATCGAAATACGAGCTGATGCTTATTGCGCTAATGGATTCGGAAGATCGCCCGCTGAACGTGGATGAAGTGATGCGCCTGATGGATAAATGGCGAGGAACGGGAAAATATAAGCAGGATGGATATATCGGTATTGGCAGCGCCATGTCCAGAATGGCTATATTTGAAAGCGCCTGTAGGCGTGGTGCCTTGAGCGTCAAGAGCGACGGAGACAAGAAACAGTACGCACTCTCACGCGCCGGGAAAGAGTTCGTTGAGAACCTTCACAAAAAGACCTTCGATCCAGACCTCCCCTTTCGCCTGGATAACTGGTGCCGGGGAAGTGACTATGCCGCTATGGCGAAGTACACCAGAACCGTATTTGGGCGGCAGCTAAGGCATCAGCGCCAAAAGTGGAGCGATGGCACGAAGTTGACTCTGGTGCAGTTGCTTAATGGCAACTGGGGGGAATTCAGCCGGTTCATCGCAAAAGAGGCAGGTGTCGAGCCAACGAAAGAAAAGGTGAGAGAAGCGTTTGAGATGCTACCAGCGGACGTGCAGGATGTTGCTTTCAAGCATGGTCTGAGCGATACCGTATTCTGCAACCGGGCGGAAGAAATCTTGCGGGGACGCTTGACTAAGTGAGGAGGGGAATCAGAGCCCGTGAGGGCTCTGCTAAATAGGATGGTGGGTTTAGGCAGCTTGCTCGTTGTCGATAGGGCGCACCATCCACTGACGCTTTTCGCTTCGACGCTCGGTAGGCAGGTGGTAACGAATGTAACCCTGCTCTACCAACTCATCGAGTAGCTCATCGAAGTGACAAGCCCCTTGTGAGCATTCCTGGCGAGCTTTTGATATGCCTTTCTGGTCCATCCTTCCATTTTCAGCCAGAGGAACCAGCGTGGCGAGCAACTCTAACCCTTCCATTGATAGTTGGTCATCCACAAACAGGTGTTCTGCTACTACAGTGAATTCTATCGCTGGCATTAATTGCTCCTTACTACTCGAATGTGACGTAACTCTGTAACTTCCGGGCTAAGATCAGAGCCCGTGGCAAAATCTATGCTGTAGCCGCCATCAGCATTTCCGGAATCGTCAACTCGCGCTGTAGAACTCCAGTAAGTGGCCGAAGGCGTGTCCGGGAAAAACTCCAAATTGATTGCTGGGCTGTGGCACTGTGGATCCACCAGAGACCCCAGTTCCTTAATGTTCGGCAGCCGCCAATCAGCATGGCCGCCGAGACCACCACTGGAGTTGAACTGCTCAACAGTGGTGAGCGCATCATCCCAGTCCAAGTTTGCCGCGACACCGCTGCAACCACCTGATGACCAGTTCTGACCAATACTGCACGTTGCCCACATCAAGCCGGTTTTCGCATCGGTTATAGTTCCATCGCCGTGGTCGATGTATTGCTCCGGGTCAATGCGAGGCTTAATTGTACTGTCCTTGCAAACCTGCGCCATAACATGGGTATTGGCAAACACTGTAACGACAGCACAAAAGATAAGAGTAGGGGTTCTCATTGTTTACTCCTTACGGCCATGAAGCCTTGGTAATAGCTTTTCTGACAAAGTTCGACTTCCCCATCCTGGTAGTCATAGCACCAGGCAGAGGCTTCATTGTCGGCAGCCGGGGTGCCGCTGAGGTAACTCACCGAAGATTTAAGGTTTGAGAAGAATGCACCTTCGGGACGCATTGTTCCGTCCAGCTTGTCGTAGTTGGCGAGAGAGCGGAGTTCGCTGACTTCAGGCATCCGCCAGTCATCGAAGCCGCAGGTGCCTTGCAGGTTCATCTCCTGGATGTAGGCGGCGGTATCACAATGCAGATTGAACCGGCGTCCACCGCTGTAACGGAAACCGCAGTACCCATATTCGGCAGTCACGGGCTCGTCTTTATCCAGCCTGTTATCAGAGGTTCTGAGATAGCCTGAGTTGCCGCCGTTGTTCTCAGCCTCTTCATTGTGCCAGCCGTAGACAAAGTTCCCCGCCCGCCACTGTTCGCCAGTTGGCGTGTTCAGCACCGTAGCGCCGTCGCCATCGGTTGACTCGATGGTGAAATCAGCCTGCTTGTTTTCCCAGACCAATCCAGTGACGTTATCTCGGACGCAACTCCATGAGCTGGCTGAAGAGGGGAGGGGGTTACCGTTAAGGTCGAGCTTCGTGTAAGAGAAGCCTGCGTGTCCGTCAGTGGACAATTGGGCTCCATCTGCATCCCGGCCAAAGGACGCATCTTGCCCTGGGTGACTGGAGGGCTCGAACGCAAGGTCGCCAACCACACCGTCACTGTAGCTGGTCAAGCCGGTATCGTTGAGTGTGGTGTCACCCAGAATGACAACCGTGTGCGTCGAATTGCCGTCTGAGGACACCACGCCGTTTTCAGGTTGTTCCAACGATACAAACACAGTTTCGCCGCCCTCGGGGATTGTGTCCGGGAGAATGGCAAGCTCTATCTCTTTGAAGGTCTCGCCGACAGCGAAAGTCAGGTGGGTATCACCATCCAACTGGTAGTCACCGTTTTCGAGTGCAGTACCGCTGAGAGAAATGCTGGCAGAGACCTCAAACCCGCTGGGAGCTGACAGGGACACCGGAACGATCACTGAACCCACGGTCTCCGATACGGATTGCTGTTCCATGTCAAAGGCAATCTCTGGCGCGTCGTCGTCATTGCGCAGAGTGACTGTGGCAGTTTTCCCTCGGGTACTGAGGTCAGCGTTCGTGGCCGACTCCAGGTGTACCTTGAAGGTTTCATCCGGCTCGTGGATGTCATCACTTTGCACCGTCAGGACAATTTCAGCACGGCGCGTACCAGCAGGAATCGTCAGCTTCCCGCCAGAAGCAGCGTAGTCCTCGCCATTCACGGCAGTCACATCTTCAAACGAGTAGGTTATTTCCACATCCTCACTGGGGGTCGCCGAAAGGCTAATCGGTAGCGTCAGTTCAGTGTTCCCCCGGCTACCCTCGTTCACACTGGCCCCATCGACAGACACCATGGGGGTGGTGCTTTGTTCGTTTGTTGTATCGCTACCATCCTCACTAGCTCCACCGCACCCTGTCAGGGCAATGGAGATAAAGGCAGACAGTGCGCAAACGCGACCTATAGGTTTGTTGCATCGGTTAACTTTGCTCCGGTAGAGCATAGGCGTTCTCCTTCTAGTTAATCAGTCGTTATAAGCTGTTTTTTTTGCGCCGGGACTTGATTGGCTTGATGCCGGTGCAGTTGGGGTAATTTGAGCAGCCCCAGAACGAAGAGGCTTTCTTTCCGTCCTTCGGCTTCCCTTTGCGTCGTAACATGGGCGAGTCGCACTCCGGGCACTTAGGAGCGTTCTTCGGCGGCTCGTTCGCCGTGGCCGGGTTAACCGGCTTTCCACGGTTGTCGTTGTAGGTTTTCTTGCAGGCAGGGTTCTGACAGCCCCAGAAGAAGCCTTTCGAGCCCCGGATGCGGTTCATCTCACCGCCGCAGTTGAAGCAATCGTGTGTAGGCGGCTTTGCTCCCTCGAATGCCTTGGAAAGAGGCCCACCATCTTGGGTTAGCGCCGCCGAGTTGGCCTTGAGCTGGTCCACCAGCTTGCAGATCCACTGGGAAATCTGGTTCATGAAAACGGTCATATTGCCGTTGCCTGAAGCGATCTTCTCCAGTTCCTGTTCCCAGGCCGCTGTCATCCCCGGAGACTTGATGGCTGGCGGTAGAACCGTGATCAGTGCGTGAGCCTTGTCTGTGGCAATCAACACCTTCTTCTGGCGCTTGAAGTATCCCTTGTCCACGGCCCCCTGGATGATGCCTGCCCGAGTCGCTGGAGTTCCAAGGCCAGCCGTATCCTTCAGGATCTGGCGGAACTTCTCCTCAGTGACGAACCGGGCAATATTCTCCATGGCCGCCAATAGTGACGACTCAGTGAAATGTGCCGGTGGACGAGTCATTTTGTCCTCAAGCAACGAATCACGAATCATCGCGGGCTCGCCATGATTGACCCGAGGCAATTTCTCTTGCTCCTTCGGATTGTCGTTCTGATCGGAATCATCTTCCGGAGAGCTTTCACTGTCGGAGTTGAACAGCACCTTCCAGCCTTGCTTGGTCGGTGTTTTACCTGTGGCCGCGAACAAGTGGTTGCCGCAGGTAACCTCGATGTTGGTACGGTTGAATTCAAAGGCGCTGTAGAACTGTGCTATGTAAAAGCGCCGTATTGCGTCATAGAGGTTGAACTCAACCTCGGACATCTTGGTAATGTCTGTTCGTGCCGGTGTGGGAATGATCGCGTGGTGCGCGGTTATCTTCTTGTCATTGAAGGCGCGAGACTTGCGGTTCGGATCAGCACCAGCCACGAGTCCGGATACGCTTTGGTCGGACAGGATCAGCCCCTGAAGGATGTCAGGAATGTCCTCTCGTTGCGATTCAGGCAGGTAGCGGCAATCGGTACGCGGGTACGTGGTAGCTTTGTGCGTTTCGTACAGAGCTTGAGCGGCATCGAGAACCTGCTGAGCTGTGTATCCCCAGCGTTTGCTGGCGTACTGCTGGAGTGAGGTCAGATCGAAGGGCAGGGGAGCAGATTCCTTCCCGGCCTTTGTTTCGGCCTTACTGATAATGGCCTGAGCACCTTTTACCTGTGCGGCCACCTGCTCAGCGTATGTCTTGTTAGTACAACGGCCATGATCATCGCTGCATTCTTCAGGAGCTACCCAGTTGGCGGTGAACTGACCGTTCTGCACAGAGACGCCAACGGTTAGTGTCCAGAACGGAGAGGGCTTGAAGTTGGCGATCTCTCGGTCACGCTGACAAACGAGTGCCACGGTGGGCGTGATGACCCGGCCTACATGCAGCGTCTGATTGAAACCCACATCGCGGGTCAGGACGGTGTATAGCCGACTGACGTTCATGCCAATCAACCAATCCGCCCGCTGGCGGGCCATAGCGGCGTAGTAGAGCGGCATGGTATCGTGCCCGTCCCGGATGTTTGCCAGGGCCTTACGGATGCTGCTCTCGTCCAGAGCGGTTAGGCATACGCGCTTCACTGGCCCTGAGTAGCGCGTTCTGTCCATGAGGGACCGAGCAATAGCCTCACCTTCCCGATCATAGTCGGTAGCGATGTAGACCGTTGAGGCTTTCTTCAGCAACCCTTCGATGACTTTGAACTGCTTGAAGCCTGTTTTTCGGACCTTGGACTTCCAGCTATCAGGCGCTATCGGAAGTGTTTCGAGTGACCATGACTTGAAGCGTTCGTCATAGTCATCAGGCATGAACATTTCGAGCAGATGCCCGTAGGCCCAAGTGATCGTTCGGTTATTCCCGTCATGCAGGAAACCTTCGCCCCGCTGGCGTACTCCCAGCACTGCTGCCAGGTCGTTCGCCTGGGATGGTTTTTCACAAAGATAGAGTTCCATTACCCCTCCTGTTTCTTCTGAGGTTCAACAACCAGATAACGAACGGAGGAAGAGGCAACGGATCCAGCAGAATCATCGTCGGTCAGCAAAGACTGGTGACGGGAAAACTCCGCTTCCATTAAGGATTTCCATGGAATGACCAAAGGCCGGATTTCGTCGTAATCCTGAGCCAAGCTCTCAAGAATGCCGGTGATTACACACATAGCGTCACGAGGGGTGCCTCGCGAACCGGCCTCTTCCAACATTATGTGCAGCGCGTCGTAGAGTTCGGCCTTTCGGTCCAGTGCATCCTCGCTGCTGGGAGGCACTACTTGCTGAGCGCTGCGCATGGGTTCACCCGAGACTTGGGACGGACGCTCTCACGAACAATGTCACGTTGAAACGAACTGATCTCAGTGCCAGTGCAGAAGCCAGTCCATGCGACCAGGTACGCTTTGTAGTCGTGCTCTGGCGCGGCGCAGGAGCCCTGGAGGATGTCGGGAACATTGGCTTCCCCACCGTGGCGAGTCACAAAGCGCCAGTCGGCCTCGTCCATACCCTTGCCACCATCACAGAAACGCTCCCATCGGGAGAGTTCGTAGAGGGAGTAACCTTCTTTACCCTTGGGCTCGCCGGAATCATCGCTGGTCGAGGAGTCCTTCACAGTGACGTTGACGACAGGCTTTTGTTTCTTGGCGCTGTCAATCGCATCGACCGCCTCAGCGATGTTGCTGGGGGTGTACGGGTTAGCTGCATCGGTCTTCGGTATAGACGCCTTGCTGCCGGAATCATAGAGGTTGCCTTCGCCCAGAACGTGAATGTAAGCCGGTTGACGAACAGCCGCGCCACCGCGTCCCATGTTGTCCCATGAGAGAGTCAGGTCTCGGGTGACTCGCTCCTGCTTTGTTTCGACGACTTTGGGTTCAGGCTTTTGCTTGGGCTCCGGGGAGCTGGCGCAACCAGCCACCAGAGCAACACTGATAAAAAGGAGGGGGATCCGCTTCATTGAGTATTTCCTGTTCAATCAAAAAAAGACCCCGTAAGTCTACGGTGTCACGGACTGAACACAGGCAGCTCTAATTACCCAATTTGGACAGAAACGCGGTTCAGGGTCGATTTCAAAATCTGGGAGGATTAGCCATCCCCAAAATAACTTGGTTTGGTCTAGTCCGAATGTTGAGCACCCTGAAAGGTATATTTGGCCGAACTGCGCCCACAGAGCAAAAGAAGGGCGCGTTGGCCGTAGTAGATGAATATGACGAGGAAATCCCTCGATACCCGCCGTTCGCCAAAGGTTTGCCCGTCGCCCCCATTGATAAGGTGGTGGCAACGCAAGATGAACTGGTGGAGCGTATCCGCAATGCGTTGGGCTTCAATCGGGAGCAACACCAGGAGCTGATCCTCCCGGTGATTCATCGGTACGCAGAATTTGTGCATTTGTTGCCAGCATCTGAGGCGCATCACCACCGGGGCGCTGGCGGTTTGTTCCGGCACGGCCTTGAGGTGGCCTTCTGGGCCGCCCAAGCGTCCGAGGCCGTTATCTTCTCGATGGAAGGCTCTCCGCGTGAGCGCCGGAACAATGAGCCGCGTTGGCGTTTGGCAAGCTGCTTCTCGGGCCTGCTGCATGACGTAGGCAAGCCCCTGTCTGATGTGTCCGTAACGGACAAAGATGGTTCTGTTACCTGGAATCCGTATGCGAACACGCTATATGGCTGGGCGGCACACCATAAAATCGACCGGTATTTCCTGCGCTGGCGGGACAACCGCCACAAGCGGCATGAGCAGTTCTCACTGCTGACCATCGAGCGGATCATTCCGCCCAACGTCCTGCAATACCTATCGGAAGCTGGCCCGGAGATTCTTGAGGCTATGCTGGAGGCAATAGCGGGCACCAGCACAAATCAGCCAGTCACCAAGCTCATGTTGAAGGCTGACCAGGAGAGTGTTGCCCGCGACCTCAAGCAAAGTCGTTTGGATGTGGACGAGTTTTCCTATGGCGTCCCAGTCGAGCGGTACGTGTTCGATGCTATCCGCCGCCTAGTCAAAACAGGCAAATGGAAGGTCAACGAGGCTGGCGCTCGCGTATGGCACCTGCACCAAGGGGTCTTCATCACCTGGCGGCAGTTGGGTGATCTATACGAGCTGATCTCCAAGGACAAGATACCTGGTATCCCCCGCGACCCTGACACGCTGGCGGACATCCTAATCGAGCGTGGCTTTGCCATTCCTAACAAGGTGCCAGGGAGCAACGGCGAATCAGCGCATTATCGCTACTGGGAAGTATGCCCTGACGTGCTCCAAGAGGGGCGTCCTGCCGGGTCGGTGAAACTCCTCGGTTTGCGGCTTGAGTCCCACGAGCTGGTATTTACAACAGAGCCTCCGGCACCAGTGAAGGCTGTCATCGTCGGCGAGAGGGAAGAGCCGGAGATTCATTTTGCAGACCTCGACGGTGACACTGAAGGCCAGCAATCGGCCTCAGAGAGCGCTGATCCTGATGGCGACGGTGAGGAGTCCGGTGGCGAAGTACAGTCAGGAGAGTCGCGTCCGAGCGGGTTGGAGGATGCGTATGAAGTGGCTGCAAGCGTTCCTGAGATTGGTGCTGACGGTGCAAACCCGCTTGACGGTCTGATGGGGGGAGCTGACGGGATGGACTTCCCGTTTGATGCCTTTGGGATGGACCAACCAGCCCAGGATGCTCCAGCAGCACCAGCAGCTCCTGAAGAGGGCTCTCCTGCATCTTCCCAAGGTGATGAAATGCCTCCGCTGGTGGATGAGATACCTGGCAGTGTCCCAGAGGATAACTCCGAGCCGCCCTTCATGGATGAGCCATCATTCATGGATGCACCGCCGATGGACCCCAATTCCATGATGGGCTCCCCTGAGCCTCCATCTCCTACCGGCAAGCCAATGCCTGCAATGGCAGACATGTTCGCATCGACGGATGAGACCGCTTTGGACGTTAGCAGCCTGTTCCCTGGTCAGAGCCCTAAAGGGACAGGCGGTGGAAATAGTGCCAAGGCTGCCAAGAAAAACGGTTCACCCAAGCCAGCCGAGAAGGGCAAGGCAGCGCCGCTGAAAGCGGCAGTGCAGCCAGCGGCGGATGGGGACAAGGCCCCGTCACCCAAGGTGGAGAAGAAACAAGCGAGAGCGAAGCTCGATGCTGCGCTGAGAGGCTTGCCCTCTAACGTCCAGAAGATACTTGAACAGGCAATTTTCCCCGTTCTTTCTGGCGAGAAGCTGTTGGGCGACGTGCTCTGCATGTTCCAAGGGCAGGCAGCCATCCTCTATCCAGAAGGGGCTGACGCTCTTGGCGGGGCATCTGAAGTGCTTTCCAGTCTTTGGGATGCTGGCGCGGTAGCCGGAGACCCGGTAATGCCAGGTAAGAAAATTCAGACGTTCAAAGGGATGAAAGGGCTGGTGCTTGCACCGGGTATCTCATCGCTGGTTGTCGATGCTCTGAATGAAGCCGAATCAAGCATGGAAGGGATACAGGATGTGCTTCTTGGGGGTGCTGGCGGGCGGAAGAACAAGAAAGCGCCGAAGGCTGGCAAGAAGAAGCCCACATCGAGCGAGCAGGGCAACCGAAAAGCTGGAGGTCATGATGCACAGAGTTCAGCGGCGAAGCAGCCAGAGAAAAAGGTACACACGGAAAAAGCTCAGACGGAATCTGTGCAGCCGAAACAAAACAGCACACCGGTTCGCCGTCCAGAGAAATCCGTAACGCCACCTCCCAGTCGCCCTGAGCCCAAACCGGCCAAAAAAGAAGTGGACATCCCAGAGATTGAAGAGAACACGCTGCTTCCGAAAGGGCGAGGCCAGATGACGGCGGATTTTGATGACATCAAGCCCAAAACAATGACCGTTGAGGCGGCTATTGCACAGCTAAAAGAGATGATTCTGAAGCGTGAAGGGCGCTGGATAACCAGCGCTGTCACGAAGGAAGGAGGGTTCCTGGTTACTAGCGGAAAGTCACTGGACATCATTGCCGGTGAGTTTGCCGACCTGAGTAAACATAACCTGCGAGGTCACCTGAAGAGAGGCCAGGCTGATCCGCCCATGATGTATAAGCAGGGCAAATTGTATTTGGTCCTGAAGGAGAACAACGAAGCATGAAATATAACGCTCTTGAATATGAAATGCCCTGGCGGCCTAACTACGAGAAACAGGCTGTAGCTGGGTGGCTGGCCGCGAGTGCGGCAGCGGTAGCCGTGAACCACTACAGCCCCATGCCATCCGACCCCTTCTACTGGATGACAGGCATCTGCGGTGTAATGGCGATGGCCCAGTTACCCAAAGCCATTCGACTGGCGAACCTTCAGAAGCACCTGCGGGGTAGGGAACTGGAGTTCATCAGCATGAAGGAGCTACAAAAGACCATTAAGGGCCATCCAACTGAAATGTGGGTTGGCTCAGGTTTCGATTGGGAGAATCGGCACACACAACGAGCCTTTGAAATTCTCAAACGGGACTGGTCGAGTATCGTCAACTTTGAAACCACGACAGAGAAGGTCGTGCGCCTGGCAACAGGCAAAAAGAAGAAGCCGAAACCGATTGGTGCTCCGTGGATCCATGGGTTGGAGCCTCAAGAACAGACACTGATGCAGGACTTGGATCACGCCGAAGGCCATACGCTGATTGTAGGCACCACGGGTGCCGGTAAAACCCGTATGTTCGACATCATGATTTCTCAGGCCATCATGCGTGGTGAGGCTGTGATCATTATCGACCCGAAGGGCGATAGGGATATGCGCGACAAGGCCCGCCGCGTGTGTGAGGCGATGGGCGAACCTGAAAAATTCATCTCTTTCCACCCGGCGTTCCCTGAAGAGTCTATCCGTATTGACCCGCTGAGAAACTTCACTCGTGTCACGGAAATTGCGAGCCGTCTGGCAGCACTCATTCCCTCCGAGGCGGGAGCGGATCCATTCAAGAGCTTTGCCTGGCAGGCTTTGAATAATATTGCTCAGGCCCTGGTTATGACTTACCAGCGCCCGAACCTTGTACTGTTGAGACGATTCCTGGAAGGCGGGCCAGCCGGGTTGGTTATCAAGGCCGTAGAAGCCTATGCAGAGCAAGTCATGCCTGAGTGGGAGGCCGAAGCTGAGCCTTACAGAGAAAAGGTCAAAACCGGCAGCAAAGAGAAGAAAGCCTTCGCGATGCTACGTTTCTATTACGATGTGATTCAGCCGGTTCAGCCAAGCTCAGAGCTTGAAGGCTTGCTCAGCATGTTCCAGCACGATTCAACGCACTTCTCGAAGATGGTGGCGAACCTGCTGCCGATCATGAACATGCTCACCTCTGGCGAGTTGGGCAAGATGCTGTCCCCGGATGCGGGCGACTTGAACGATACTCGCGGAATCACCGATACCGCAAAGATCATCAACAATGGACAGGTGGCATACATCGGCCTGGACTCGCTGACCGATAGCATGGTGGGCAGTGCAATTGGTTCCATAATGCTGTCCGACCTGACCGCTGTTGCCGGTGATCGCTACAACTTCGGTGTGAACAACCGGGTGGTGAACATCTTTGTTGACGAGGCCGCAGAGGTCATCAACGACCCGTTCATCCAACTCCTGAACAAAGGTCGAGGTGCAAAACTTCGACTCTTCGTTGCAACCCAGACCTTCTCCGACTTCGCGGCTCGTATGGGCAGTAAAGATAAGGCTATTCAGGTCTTGGGGAACCTCAATAACAAATTTGCTTTGCGTGTGCTGGACACCGAGACACAGGAATACATCACCAGCAACCTGCCCAAAACCCGCGTGAAATATGTCATGAGGACACAAGGCCAAAACACGCATGGGGATGAGCCAATCATGCACGGGGGTAACCAGGGTGAGCGACTCATGGAGGAGGAATCAGACCTGCTTCCTCCCCAGTTGCTGGGGATGCTCCCGAACCTTGAGTTCTTTGCAACGATCTCTGGTGGGAGGCTGATTAAAGGCCGACTGCCAATCCTTCAATAAGTACGTCGCCATGGCAGGCAGTGAAACACGAAAGTATGAGGTTACTCCGATGGCAAAACAGCACCCCTACGCACGGGTGATAGAAGGTCTCAAGGCAAGAGGCCGGAAGAACGCAGAGCTGCTGACGCTTCTGCAATTTGATTGGCCGGTGTCCCGCTTCGTTCTTGAAAAGATCAGCGAATACATCAGCGACCAGATTTGCGCCGATGAAGAGCCAGTGATTTACGAAATCATTGAAGGGGCACTCATTCGTTACAGCGAAGTCGTCCATTTCAAAGAAGGTAAGAAGATACCAGACCCCGTGCGCTTTGGGGTCTTTATCGAGGCGCTGATTTCAGAAACGTCCCGAATTATGGAGATTGAGATACAAGATGACGAAGGCTCTGCCTGGAATGTCGGCAGCGGGACCAGCTTCTGCGAGTGGTACAGCACACATTCCGGGGGCTTGAATATCTACCCAAAGCTCCATGAGAACGAGAAAAGTCTAAGGTCGGTTCTGTACGAGCTGATTACCAGTGAACAGATCCGCAGTGTATTGAGGAGAGTCAATTATGAAGAAGCCGTTGTGGCTGGTGGCATGGCTACTGGTCATTGAGATCCTGGTCATCCTGTTGTTGGTGCCAGGTGATTGGACCGACAAGGCAATTGAGAAAGAGAGTGCGCTGGTGGAGGCAAGCCTCGGAAGTGAGTCCCGGTACTGGATAAGAGAACAGGCAGAGTCATGGTATCAAAGCGTCATGATCGACTCGGGGTTCTACGAAGGCATGTATTACACGCTTATCCCGACCGAGGAGCAACGCAAGAACTCCCGAGGCATGGAGAATATGGGAACGTGGTGGTTCGTGTGGGCGAAAGGTCGAATGGAGGCGTTAGCCAACGTGGTATACCAGTTCATGACCAGGACGGCGCTGTTTATGACTTGGGCGCCGTACATGCTGATACTGCTGCTCCCGGCCATCTACGATGGGATGATGACCTGGCGTATCAAGAGGACAAACTTCGATTACGCCTCTCCCATTATTCATCGTTACGGGATCCGTTTCACCGGCTACCTGGTGCTGGGCTTGGGAATCGCATTCTTTGCGCCAATTGCGCTGAACCCAATCATCATACCCATCGTCATGATGATCTGCTGTGTGCTGATTGGACTCACCATGGGTAACCTGCAAAAACGAGTGTGAAACATCGGATGGCCGACGCCACCCGAAAATCTTTCACATGTGAAAGTTCACTTTTCTCGCTGGCGGACGCTTTGCGCCCAAAATGGGCAATTCGGCGTCCGTCGATTTCCTTCCCTCTGGGTGACAATGCGTTCATGGGTAATGAGCACTAGAGAGGTAACCATGAATCACGTCGCTCAAGAACATCCGAAATGTGAATCCAGTAGCGCAGGCATTGTGTCCGCGTGGGTTTTCTGGAATGCGCTATTTCTCGGTGGTCTCGTATTTGGCCTGGAAGCATCTGGATACAGCGTTCTCGGCGCTTTGACATCCGTATTCTGACAGGCGTAGCCACCCCTCCTATCCCTTAGCGGCCCTCGTGGCCGCTTTTTTTTTGCCAACCGGCTGGAATTGCCCAAAAAGGGTGAGAACGGATGCCAGCTTACTTCCCGATGTATCAGAAAATAGCCCGAGAAATCAAAAGGGGAGGTTTATGAAACCTGTAAAAATTCCAAGACGAGTCGATGAACCGCCGCACCTGATGATGTGGAGTGCGGATGAACTGGCTCCCATGCTGATAGGCCTTGTTATCGGGGTAGTTCTGGGTAAGGCATTCATCTGTACGGTTATCGGTCTTGTCATTACGAACCTTTACCGAAAATTCAGAGATAACCATCCAGACGGTTATCTCCTTCACATGTTGTATTGGACGGGACTGCCGATGACGAAATCCAAGACCTTTAAGAATCCCTACATCCGGAGGTACTTCCCATGAACCTCAAAAGTTACTTGAAGTCGTGGGAAGGGACGCAGAACGAAAACAAGTGGGGCCGCATGTTTATCGCGGGCCTGATCGTTGCCGTTTTGGTTCTGATTGGGATGCTCGCTAACAAGCAAACCATCGTGACCATTCAGCCTTTCACTCTCCACGACGAAGCCTGGGTGACCGAGGATGACTCATCGCAAGGCTACAAGGAAGCCTGGGGATTTGCGCTGGCGCAGTTGTTTGGGAACGTCACGCCTTCCAATGTTGGCTTCATCAAAGACCGCATTGATCGCCTGCTTTCGCCCGCTATCTATAACGATGTGGTTAACGTGCTGGAGATGCAGTCTCAGCAAATCCGCAATGACCGCGTGAGCATTCGTTTTGAACCCAGATTTGTAGAGTACGAACCGAAGAGCGAAAAGGTCTTCGTTTACGGCTATTCGTTCACCAAAGGTATGTCCAACGAATCCGAAGTCCGTACTGACAGAACCTACGAGTTTGAAATAGCCATCTCAAACTATATCCCCGTTATTGACTTCATGGATACCTATGAAGGACGCCCTCGGACTGAGGATGTGCTGGAGCGATTGCAACGAAGAGAGGAGCGCCGGAGCGAACGATGAATATGAAAAAAACTATTTTGGCGCTGGCGGTGGTGCTGTCTGCATCGGCAACAGCCAATGCGCAAGATGCTATTCCTGTGGTTCCGGCCAGCGTCATGAAAAATGCCGCCCAGGAAGCGCGAAAAGTGGGCATCGAGGGTGAAAGCAAGAATAGCCCTGATAGTTCCTATGCAGGGGCAAGCGTGTCTCAGGATCCTGTTCTTACCATGACGCCGGGGGTGAACCAGATTATCCCGGTGGCGATTGGTCACCCTAATCGTATTGTGACGCCTTTTGGCAACCCCGAGGTTGTCTCTACCTCCCTGTCTGGCGGAGAAAAAGAAGGGGAATGTGGCGAAGTCTGCATCAAGGAAAACGTGGTGTACGTTGCAACTGATAAAGAACACCCCGTCACCATGTTTATCACCGAGAAGGGCAGCGAAACACAAGCGCTGAGCCTGACGATGGTTCCGCGCAAGATCCCGCCTCGCGAAGTTTTCCTCAAGCTCGACGGCCAGACTGTCGCTTCTGGGCTTTATTCCAACCCCAAAGCCGAACGCTGGGAGCGCAGCAAGCCATACGTGGAAACTCTTCGTTCCGTGTTCCGTAAGCTGGCGCTGGGAGAAATCCCGCAGGGCTACACCATGAACGCTATCCCCAATACCGTCGCGCCTCCTTACTGCGACCACCCAGGCATGAAGGTTTCGTTCAAGCACGGACAGATGCTCATGGGGCATAGCTTGTCGGTATTTGTAGGGGTGGCGGAAAACACTTCTTCTGACGCGCTGGAGTTCCAAGAAGCCACCTGTGGTGACTGGGATGTAGCGGCTGTGACTACTTGGCCGCTGAAAGTGCTGGAGCCTGGTCAGAAAACTGAAGTGTATGTCGCCCGGAAACAAATGACTGGGCAGGCTCCTGTGACTTCTAAGCGTCCATCGCTGCTAGGAGGTGCGCAATGAGGGGAGCATGGGACAATTTAAACCCCAAACACAAGCGATGGGTCGCCATAGGTCTGGGTGGGGTGGTTATCTTCAGTGTGGTTGCCCTTTTCTCTGGCGGTGAACCAAGCGAGCGGAAAAAGACTTCTCGGGAAGACAGCATCCGCCACATTCTGACTGACACCAATACTCGCGAAGTTGGCATTGATGCTCTATCTGCCGACCTGAAGTTAGTGACTCGTGAAAACGAGACGCTGCGCAGAGACCTTGAGCGTTTTAAAGAAGAGGTGGCTCGTAATTCAGGCCAAGCGTCCGCCGACAAAGCATTGAGCCGTGACCTGGCTCGTATGCAGGAAGAGCTTGAAAAGCTGAAAGATCGCAATAAGGAGCTGGCTGAAGAGGTCAAGAAAGGCAACTCTGCCGCCAGTGAAGGCGAAACAGATCCTCGTGCCCGAGGTGCTACACCGGTCAACACAGCGTCAGCACCAGCACCAGCCGGAGCTGACGGAGAGCTGGATTACAAGAACCCTGAAGACTTCTTCAAGAACGCCCCGGTCCCGGACACCAAGGCAGAAGATGCTGAGAATGAGCGTGGTGCCAGAGGACAAGCTCCTAAGCCAAAAGGGCTGACTATCGCCAGCTACTCTTCCTCGTCAGCGGAGGATGAAGAGGTTGCGGATGTCGATGGCAAGGACGATGAGATGTTCATGCCAGCGGGTTCCATCATCACTGGCGTCCTGATTAACGGTATGGATGCACCGACCGCGCAGGGGGCTCGGCAGGATCCTTTCCCGGCAACACTGCGCATCCAGAAGGAAGCCATTCTGCCGAATAGGTTCCGGGCTGATATTCGCGAATGTTTCTTGATCATCTCAGGCTACGGTGACCTTAGTTCTGAACGCGCATATCTGCGTGGCGAAACGCTTTCTTGCGTGAAAGACAACGGTGATGTCATTGAAACCCCGTTCGATGCTTACGCCGTGGGTGAAGACGGTAAAGCAGGTATTCGTGGTCGCCTGGTCTCCAAGCAGGGACAAATCATCGCCAAATCCTTGATGGCGGGCTTCCTCAGTGGCGCAGCAGAGGCATTCGACGTAGACGCCGTGCCTACCCTCAACCTGGAGAACACAGGGCGGACCCAGTATCAACAGACCGACTTTACCGGCACGTTGGCTCAAGGTGCTGCGGCTAAGGGTGCAAGTAACGCTCTGGATCGAATCGCTCAGTTCTATATCCAGATGGCTGAAGGCATCTTCCCGGTAATCGAAATTGATGCTGGTCGCCAAGTCGAAATCATTGTGACCAAGGGCTCCTCGCTGCGAGTTCGTGGTTCTAAAGCCGAATAAGGGGTGAAAAATGTCGAAAACAACCAAAACGGGCAAAAGCGCGGGCGTGGGTTCGCGATTCCTTTCAGTAACATTCAGGAAGATGTTGATGGTGGGCGGTTTGCTGACCGCGCTCAGTGGCTGTTCGTCCCTCAACATCGGCAGTAGTGAATACGCATGTCCTGGTATGCCAAATGGCGTCCAGTGCATGTCAGCTCGGGATGTCTATGCCGCCACGAACGATGGGCAAGTACCTCGACCGATGAGCCCTGACGAAGCAGAGGCCAAGGCAGAAGGCAACCTAGATGAATCGGGGCAGGGGGCAGCGGCTCCAGGCTCTACAAGAAGTGCGGGGGATGAGGTTATCAACACTTACGTTGCGCCTCGACTCCCAAACAAGCCTGTTCCAATCAGAACACCGGCTCAAGTTATGCGGATATGGGTGGCTCCCTGGGAGGACACGAACGGTGACCTCATCGTGACGGGTTACATCTACACCGAAATTGAGCCGCGACGCTGGGTTATTGGTGACAGCGCGCCGGATAGTGAGCCTGTTATTAGGCCGCTGCAATCAGCAAAGTAAGTTAAAAAAAGGAGCGTTCTTAATGAACATAGTTCAAACAGCCCGTGAAGTGGGCAAATCTCCGGCAGCAGTGACCCTCGGTCTGGTTGCTCTGTCATTTGTGTTTTCTGATGCTGCGTATGCAGGTGGTGGTGGTGCCGAATTCGATGATGTCTGGGCGACCCTCCGTGAGTGGACGGAAGGTACTCTGGGCCGCATTGTAGCCGGTGCCATGATCCTCGTGGGTATCATCGGCGGTATTGCCCGTCAGTCCCTGATGGCGTTCGCCATGGGTGTGGCTGGTGGCATGGGCCTCTACAACACGCCGACCATCATTGAAACCATCATGTCTGCCACTCTGGAGAAGGCGTCCACCGTCACTCCGGCAGTCATTCAACTGTCGAACGGATTGGGGGGCTGACCGGCTTCCCGATTGCAGTAAAAGCCTGAGCCCCCCGTCTGCCGAGAGGTAGTTCGGGGGCTTTGTTTTTTAGGGGGTAGGAGACTGGAAGTGCCCAAAATGGCAAAAAAGCGATGCGCTACTTCAACCAACATATCAATAACATAAAGCCGCTAGGCCAATCCGTGCGGATAGTCCGAGTTCCCGATAACTGATTATGAATGAAAGAAGGAGTGTTCTGGATGAACATTGCGCAAAATGTAGTACACACGGCTCGAACCGTGAGTAAATCGCCCGCTGCGATGGCCCTGGGTCTCGTGGCGTTATCACTTGTGTTTTCTGATGCTGCGTATGCAGGTGGTGGTGGTGCTGAATTCGATGATGTCTGGGCGACCCTCCGTGAGTGGACGGAAGGTACTCTGGGTCGCATCGTAGCCGGTGCCATGATCCTCGTGGGTATTATCGGCGGCATCGCCCGTCAGTCCCTGATGGCGTTCGCCCTGGGTGTCGCTGGTGGCATGGGTCTCTACAACACGCCGACCATCATTGAAACCATCATGTCTGCCACTCTGGAGAAGGCTGCGACTGTAACCCCAACCGTTATGCAGTTGACCAACGGCCTCGGCGGCTGTTCCTAAACCGCTAAAAACGCTGGAATTTCATCGAAAAACACCCGGAATAGCGATATTTCGGGTGTTTTTTTGCTCTTTGCGCCCGAAATAGGCAGTTAGGCATCCGTGGGTGTAGATAATATTTCGATAACCTTCAGGTTGCTAAGAACCTTTATTTCGGGGGCAACCTATGAAATCACTAAAACGCGGCGCTATTACTGCAACCGGGGTGCTGGCGCTCCTGATGGGAGGCACGGCGCAAGCCGACCTCCTTGAATACTCCTTTTCGGCAGTAGACGGAAGCCAGCGCACTTTGTCACCAGGGGATACCTATGCCAACCCATCAGGGCCTATCACTTTTGCGTTGAGCGCTGGGGTAGACCGGAAGGTGCGACTTTCCATCATCAGCACCTCGGGTGATGTGGTTGTTTCAAAAACAAGTAAGCTGTTAGGTGCAAATGACCGCATAACCGTTGGAGGCAAAGATTATTATGGTGCATTTTTAAGTATCGCAGGCTTAAATGAGGGTAAATACTCAATTAAGTCGGAGATTCTTTCTGCTCAAGGGCTTTCTGTCCAGTCAGAAACCGAATCATTGGTTGTTGATACTACAGCTCCCAAAGCTGAAGATACATTTATATGGACTGAGTTTGCTGGGCTTGGGGGGAGCATTGATATGATCGGCACCGGTACGGATTCAATAGGTCTGGAGGGGGTATATGATGCGAACGGAATTACAAGGGTCACATTTTTTACCAAACATCTAGCGTCCGGTGAAGTTAGAAAGAAAACAGCGGCATACGACTCAGGAACTCAAAAAGTAAATATTGATTTACGCGGAAATGTAACTCAAAGAGACCTGTTTACTCACGATGACTCTCTTTATTTAATCGGTTTCGAAATAGAAGATAGTGCGGGAAATATAAATGCAATTAGTAGAGAAAGCTATGCCGATGTAGTAATGCCTTCTTTAGAGTATTCTGACATTTGGGATGAAAAAAGTGGGAAATGGATACCTTACCAGCCAGGAATGACTGTTGGTGAAAATCCGATAAAGTTACGATTAAAGACCGATACGAAGTCTTTAGCATCGCAAAATATAAATGGCATTGGCTGGGTTGATAAAGGCAACTGGGATTTTGATATTCAAGGCGAAGTTACTTACATTACCGGAAGTGGGAATTGGCCTTTATGGTTTGCGCCCTCTAATGGGAAACTTTATTGGAGGTTACGGACAGCAAGTGGATTATATAGAGATTTTCGCCCTTCACAACTCAATATTAATTTAAAAGATGGTGTTACTTTAGCACCTCAAGCATCTCCTTCTGAACATAATTGGATGATGCAATATCAGTTGAACGGAGCTTCTTCATGGCAAAGTGGGATAGCTTCGCAAACAACTAAGCATATTGATAAAATCGGAGGAGAATTTGAGATTACGGGGATACGGTTTACTTTGGAGAATAAAGCGACATATCCTACGTACATGAGAGCCTCCACTAATTTTTCCCAAGGCCCCAATAAGTATTTTTCATGTGTGGTGAGCGTTGGCGAACAATCATGTGACGTTGCTAACGTAGCAATATCTATTAGGCAATCAGACTTCTCCGTTGGAGGTGGTTATGCGAACTTTAATATTCAAGCAGGTGAGGCTGATTCATCTGGAGGTTACACTGATAGATTTGGATTGTTGACTCAAGGACAGTTGATGATTGCTTTCGATTTCAACAAACCTCTGATTGAAGATGTGAAAGTCATTGACAAAACGATAGCCGCAACATTCAGAGAAACAGAAGAATATGATCTCTCAACGTCTGACTCTTGGCGATTTGGCTTTGATTCAATAAAAGCCTACGCTATAGATTCACAAAATCAGAAAACCGAATTACCTTTGCTTGCTACGCAAAACTTCACTAGATATTCTTCGAGAAAAACATTTTCCTATTCTAAACTAGCTACTGGGGTATATACCTTAGAACTTTCCGCAATAGATGTTTACGATAGGGAGGTTATATATCAGAAGAGCAATGTTGTTATAGACAAAACTCCGCCAATATTGAAAATTAATCACCCCTCATCAGGAATAGTGAGTACACTGGATGAAATAACTATAGATGTAACTGATAACATTTCGGAAAGCCCTAAAATTACGTCTGTCAATATAAAAGGTGGGCCAGCATCTGATGATATTTATCTATCGGTACGCAAGGAAAGTGAATCACGCTATAGGCTAGAATATCCAGTTGTATTCCCAAGTTTGAAAGAAGGTGAAGAATACAGGATCACAGTGGTAGCTGAAGATGATCAGCTAAACGAAACCAGTAAAACTACAAGTTTCACATACAATCCTCCCCAAGTTTCG
>NHHQ01000011.1 GCA_002170915.1 Rhodospirillaceae bacterium TMED167
ACGGTGAAATAGATTCCACGCCGGTTTTTCCGCGGCTTGAAACGCTACCTTGTTGTCCTTCGGAGTCAAATCGTATACTCGAGGATGCATTTCGTTGTCTGGTATCCTTTGTCGTTTGGTAGGTGTGTGTAACCAGCCCATGGCGCCTCCAATAAAAATCGTCGACAGCTATAACTCCGAGGGGATAAACACGATTATTGACGTGCGCTCCCCTTCTGAGTTCAACATTGATCATATTCCCAACGCCATAAATCTACCTGTCCTATCAGACAGGGAGCATGCGATTGTGGGGCGGATGCACCAACACTCACATTTTGACGCACGAAAAATCGGCGCGGCCTTCGTTGCGGCCAATATGAGTGCCCATTTGAATGGTCCTCTGCGCGACAAATCAAACGATTTCACTCCTTTGATATACTGTGCAAGAGGCGGGCAACGATCAAAAGCATTTGCCCTTATTTGCGCTGAAATTGGCTGGCGATGCAGGGTGCTCGAGGGTGGCTATAAAAGCTATCGGAGAGACCTCCTGAGCTCGCTGGACGCGTTTTCCACGCAGTTTAAAATCATCAAAATTGCGGGTCGAACGGGGACCGGTAAAACCGAAATCATTGGCGCACTGTTCAAACAGGGAAAAAATGTCATTGATTTAGAAAACTTGGCCCGCCATCGCGGCAGCCTTTTGGGGGCGCATCCAACGGAGGAACAGCCCTCACAAAAACTATTCGAAACGCTGTTATGGGCTCATCTTAAAACCCTGCAACCGGACCAACCCGTATTTGTCGAAGCGGAAAGCTCTAAAATTGGGAATATTCAAATTCCTCATGCCCTGTGGCGAGCGATGAAGGAGGCCCCGCAAGTGATGATCTTGTCTAAGCGGCACAATCGGGTCCAATACCTCTTGGACAATTACACAGAGATTCAACAAAATTCCCAAATTTTGGAACCGCTGTTCAAAAATTTTGAGCAATCCGGGCAGACCAATCTGGCGCAGCTTTGCAAATATGAATTGCGTAAGGGAAATTGGGAGTCTTTGGCTGAACTCCTGCTTCAGTCTCATTATGACAAGAAATATGACCGATCAATCGGATATCATGGATGTGATAATATTCTCGCACTTGAATTAGACGAACTGAACGACAATCATTTTAGACAAGCCGCAAAAAAAATAAGCGAAACATGTTTGCCTTAGGTCACTAACTTCAAACCGATGACAGATCACTGCGGCTGAGGTAGTCGCGAGGGTTGCGATCGGATCATTCTGACCTTTTTTGACAGGCTAACAGGTAAATTAAATTTGCGTGTGACCCGTCACAGTGGACAAAACGTCGCGAGATTACATGAGAAGAAGGAAGCCGATGAAAAATCTACAGCAGCGCGCAAAGTTCGGTCAAAAGGTGTTGTTAATCTCGATTGTGTTTTTGGTCGCGTTGTTTGTGGGGTTGGGTGTCCTGACAGATTTTAATTTGGAGGCAACCCGGATACCCTAAACAGTCTCTCCAAAATCCCCCTGCGTACTCGTTATTTGACCGGTTCGTTCGTCTCCGGGCCTCTCACGCCCAGATGATCGGCAGTCGCCAGTGACCCAAAAGAACGCGGTGGACGGATTTTATGGAAGCGGATGGGGTGGCCGAGAATGTGGGAGAGCGGTAGCGCGATGAGATCATTGTTGGTGTTGAGCATACTGCTTCTGAGCGCCCCCGCGCTCGCGGGGGAGGCCCTCTGGACGGCGCTGAAATCCAAGCACCACTTTGTATTGGTGCGTCATGCGCTGGCCCCCGGGTATGGAGATCCCGATGGGTTTCAGGTGAAAGACTGTCAAACGCAGCGTAATCTCAATGAGACAGGGCGTCAGCAATCTCGAAGAATCGGAGACCTCTTCAAGTCTCACGGGATTGCTAAGGCACTGGTTTATTCAAGCCAATGGTGCCGATGCCTGGAAACGGCCAGCCTCATGGGCATAGGTGAAGTGTCGGAATTACCGCCCCTCAACTCCTTTTTTTTACGTTTTGAGCGCAAACAAATCCAAACCGAGCAGATTGCAGACTGGATGGAGCGGAGGGCCTTGAGCATGCCTACGGTCTTAATTACTCACCAAGTGAATATCACCGCTTTAACGGGATACTTTCCAGCCTCCGGGGAACTTGTTTTTGTTCGCAAAGATCCGTCGGGCGCTCTCGCGGTGATCGGAACCATTGACACATTGTAATCCTGAACCAGCACGCGTTTTGTCCCATGAAGAAATCAGACTTACCTGTAAAAACCTGCGTAACCTGCGGTCGGCCATTTACGTGGCGCAAGAAGTGGGCAAAAGTCTGGGATGAGGTTAAATATTGTTCCGAACGTTGCAGGCGAGCTAAATAGAGGGTGAACCGCCGGCTTCTCCCAAGAGCGCTTGGGTGACGCGCTCTCAGTTCTCTTCTCCGACTGGCATCTTTTGTCCATGACAAAAGGGCCAGGACGTCTGGGATTAACCGGCGGTCAGTGTCTCAGTCTTTACGCTTCGTTTTTCTGCACAGGGTGCGCTTTCACGAAGGCCTCGATGAACGAACGCTTTGTGACTTGACCGTTTGTATTGGGTTGAAGCACATCGAAAGATATAACCATCTTGGCCATCGGTGAAGCCTCAAATTCCGCCTTGGTAACGATCTCATCGCTGTTGGCGTCCATCTGATCGAAATATTTGGTGGCCATTTCCTGTGGGGAGTGGACGTGATCTCCACCGCCACAACTGCCCGCATGTGCCGGAGAAAAACCAAAAAGAGCGGTCATCAGTACCGCAGGGATAACGTATTTCATCGGGGTCGCTCCTGTTAATTTATTTATATCATTGATACGGGGGAGGAAGTTATTGAGATCACAGCCGAAGAAGATTCTAGCCCAAATGCTGCGTGATCACAGGACGGTTCTTTGCGGAGAGCGGGCTCTTGGCCGCCGTTGTTCAAAGATATTAATTTATGGCCACTGATTTTTAGATCACAGATCCTCAGGCAGTGATTTTCAGGTAGGGCTGTGCCGGTTATACTCCTAGGATTTTACGCAATTCCACTTCTCCAGAGGGAACCACTCATGGCCAAATATGATTATGACATGATTACCGTCGGCGCCGGGTCCGGCGGGGTGCGGGCATCCCGCCTCGCTGGCGGGTATGGTGCGCGTTCGGCAGTTGTCGAGGAAGACAGGGTCGGTGGGACATGTGTTCTGCGCGGTTGTGTGCCGAAAAAGTTACTAATTTATGGCGCGCACTATGCCGATCATATGGCGGATGCTCGAAATTATGGCTGGACGATTGATGCCAGTCACGATTGGAGGGCGCTCATCGATAACAAGAACGCGGAGATGGACCGTCTCAATGGCATTTATATGCGCATCTTAGAGAATAATAACGTGGATCTACACGAGGGCCGAGGTGTTCTGGAAGATGAGCATACGGTCAATGTTGACGGCAAACGGATTACGGCGGAAAATATTCTGATCGCGGTAGGTGGTTGGCCATCAACGCCGGATATTCCAGGCGTTGAGCACGTGATCAGTTCTAATGAAGCACTGGAGCTTACAACACTGCCCAAACGCATGGTGGTGGTGGGAGGCGGTTACATCGCTGTTGAATTTGCCGGTATTTTTGCCAGTCTGGGTGTCGATGTCACCGAGATCGTACGGGCGGATACCGTTCTTCGGGGGTTTGACGATGACGTTCGCCGCAATCTCGATGAGGAAATGACGAAGCACGGCGTCAACATTATGTCGAAAACCGAAATCGAGAGCGTCGAAAAACTGGGAAATGAGTATCGTCTGCACCTCAAAAATGGGGGGATACTTGAGACAGACCTGGTGATGTACGCCACCGGACGACGCGCCAATACGGCAAATCTCGGTCTTGAAGAGATTGGGATCGAGCTTAAAGACAATGGGGCGATCAAAGTGGATGAGGGGAACCGCACATCGGTGGATCACATCTATGCGGTTGGTGATGTGACCGACCGCGTACAGCTAACGCCTGTGGCCATCCAGGAGGGGACGGCCGTATCGGAGACGCTTTTTAACAACAATCCCATCACAGTAGATTATGGTGATGTGCCGACGGCGGTTTTCTCGTCGCCCCCCATCGGGACGGTTGGGCTTACAGAACAGCAGGCCCGCCAGAAATACGGCAAGCTAGACATTTATGAATCGAAGTTTAAGCCCTTGGTGCACACACTTTCTGGGCGGGACGAGCAAACCTATATCAAGATGATTGTGGAGCCGCAGTCAGATCGGGTCATCGGCGCGCATATGCTAGGTATGGATGCTCCGGAGATCATCCAGGGCATTGGCATCGCCATCAAAGCCGGCGCAACGAAAGCGCATTTTGACGGCACGACGGGAATCCATCCGTCCGCGGCGGAGGAATTTGTGACTATGCGCACCAAACGGCCCGATCCAGAAGAAGCAAAAGCAGCGGAGTGAGCCCGGCAAAGGCGGTAAAAGAGTGGGTTTTCCCTGGAAATCTGGGGGCAGAGGGTCTATAGAAAGCCGCGTTTCCGGCGTGTAGGCCAAATTAGTGCTGGGACGATACCCTGGGTAAATAAGGTACAAGACCATGCCGAAGAACTGGACGCCTGATAGCTGGCGGTTGAAACCCATTTTGCAAGTTCCGGACTATCCGGACCAAGACAAATTACGCGAAGTGGAAGACACCCTAAGCCGCTTTCCACCTCTGGTATTTGCGGGTGAGGCGCGCAGCCTGAAACGCGGCCTGGCACAGGCTGCCAAGGGGGAAGCGTTTTTGCTGCAAGGTGGCGATTGCGCCGAGAGTTTTCGGGAATTTCATCCAGATAATATTCGCGACACATTCCGGGTGCTGCTGCAGATGGCGGTGGTCCTGACTTTTGGTGCCGCCGTTCCCATTGTCAAAGTTGGTCGACTGGCTGGCCAGTTTGCCAAACCTCGTTCCGCGCCGACGGAGACAATCGAAGGGGTCGAACTGCCGAGCTACCGGGGTGACATCATCAATTCGATCGATTTCGACGCCGCGAAACGGCAGCCAAATCCAGATCGCATGATCCGCGCCTATAACCAGTCCGCGTCGACGCTTAACCTCATTCGGGCGTTTGCACAGGGCGGATTTGCCGATCTTCACCGGGTCCACCAGTGGAATATGGGATTTGTCGCAGACAGTCCCCTGGGAGAACGTTATCAGGACCTCGCGAACAGGCTCGATGAAGCGCTGAAATTTATGGCCGCGTGCGGTCTCTCTTCCGAGTCTACCCCGCAGATCTCAGAAACCGATTTTTTTACCTCTCACGAGGCTCTTTTGCTGCCGTATGAGCAGTCCATGACGCGCGTCGATTCACTGACCGGCGATTGGTACGATACGTCCGCCCACCTTTTATGGGCCGGGGATCGTACCCGGCAGTTGGAAAATGCACATCTGGAGTTTCTGAGCGGCATTGCCAATCCGGTCGCCTCCAAGGTCGGCCCGACAACTGATCCTGACAGCCTCATCAAGTTGATCGATATCCTGAACCCGGAGAATGAGCCGGGCCGTCTCACGCTGATCTCCCGCATGGGGGCCGGCAAGGTGGCTGATCATCTGCCGCAGCTGATTCGCCGGGTGAAGGACGAAGGTCGCATCGTTGTTTGGTCCTGTGATCCCATGCACGGTAATACCGTCAAAAGTGGCAACGGCTACAAAACGCGACCCTTTGATCTGGTGCTGCAAGAGGTTTCTGAATTTTTCGCCGTTCATCAGGGGGAAGGAACTTATCCGGGTGGCGTGCATTTTGAAATGACGGGTCAGGACGTGACCGAATGCGTCGGCGGCGCCCAGCCTATCACCGAAGCCGACCTCTCCAGTCGCTATCATACCCACTGCGACCCGCGCCTTAACGGCAGGCAGGCGTTGGAACTTGCTTTTGCTGTGGCCGACAGCCTTAAGGAACAGCGCGGCAGCCGGCGGGAAAACAGCAGCGGCAATGGAGTGCAGCAGGCAGCCGGAATTTAGGCGCGCTGATGACCTCGATGTCTGATAAAGGCTCCGCAGAGGAAAAGTCCGCGCCCTCGGATTTTATTCGCGATATCATCCGGGGCGACCTAGCGTCTGGGAAACATGCGGACATCGTCACGCGCTTTCCTCCTGAGCCCAACGGCTACCTGCATATTGGGCATGCCAAGTCCATTTGCCTGAATTTCGGCGTGGCGGCTGAAACCGGCGGTCTCTGTCATTTAAGATTCGACGATACCAACCCAGCCCGGGAAGAGCAGGAATTCATCGATGCCATTCAGGAGGACGTGCGCTGGCTCGGTTTCGAATGGGGCACGGATGCCTACCACGCCTCTGACAATTTCGATCAACTCTATCAGTGGGCTAAGCACCTCATCTCAGAAGGTAAGGCGTATGTCGACGAGTTATCCGCAGAAGAGATGCGGGCCTATCGTGGTACCCTGACCGAGCCCGGAAAGAACAGCCCGCATCGGGACCGGCCGGCGGCCGACAGCCTTGATCTGCTGGGCCGCATGCGAGCGGGTGAGTTTGAAGATGGTGCTCGGGTTGTACGTGCCAAAATCGATATGGCGGCACCAAACATGAATCTCCGTGATCCGGTCATATATCGTATTATTCATGCCCCTCATCCCCGAACCGGTGACGCCTGGTGTATTTATCCGACTTATGATTTTGCCCATGGCCAGTCCGATGCCGTTGAAAAGATCACCCATTCTCTATGCACCCTGGAATTCGAGGATCATCGGCCTCTTTATGAGTGGTTCGTGGAAAATCTGCCGGTGCCAAGCCAGCCCCGGCAAATCGAGTTTGCCCGTCTGAATTTAACCCATACGGTACTGTCCAAGAGGATACTCATGCGGCTCGTTGATGAGGGCCATGTGAGCGGCTGGGATGATCCGCGCATGCCCACTCTGTCTGGAATGCGCCGCCGGGGCATCCCGCCTGAGGCCATCGTGGATTTCTGTGGGCGTATTGGGATCAACAAATCCAACAGCATGGTGGAAATGGCCATGCTGGACGCGTGTGTGCGAGAGGATTTAAATAAGCGTGCGCTCCGGCGCATGGCGGTACTGCGACCCTTAAAGGTCGTGGTTGAGAATTATCCCGACGGCCAAACGGAAGAGCTCGACGCCGTCAACAATCCCGAGGATGAGACCGCCGGTATGCGAAAAGTGCCCTTTTCTCGCGAACTTTATCTCGAGCGGGATGACTTTATGGAGGATCCGCCGAAGAAATTTTTCCGCCTGGCCCCCGGACGGGAAGTCCGCCTGAGATATGCCTACTTTGTGACTTGCACCGAAGTGATCAAGGACGCGGCAGGGGAGGTGGTGGAGCTCCGGTGTCGCTATGATCCCGTTACCAAAGGGGGCAACGCGCCGGACGGCCGCAAGGTGAAAGCCACGCTTCATTGGGTGGCAGCGTCACATGCGATAGATGCCGAGGTTCGGCTTTATGATCATTTGTTCGAAGCCGAGGAACCAGGTAAAAGCGGCGACATTCTGGAGGATCTCAATCCAAACTCCGTGGAAATCCTCTCTGGCTGCAAGCTAGAACCGGCCCTGGCACAGGGTGAAATCAGCAAGGCTGTCCAATTTGAACGGCTTGGCTATTTCACAGCGGATGAAAGCAGCACCTCGGCAGAGCCGATCTTCAACCGCACCATGACCCTCCGGGATACCTGGGCGAAAGTGCAGAAGAAGGGCGGATAGCGAAATTCGGAGAGACACAAATTGTGTGTTGCCGAATTTGTTTCTAAAATCACACCATGCCAGACTTGCCTGATATCTCAGCGCCTCCAGTCTTTACGCCAGTGGTGCAGCCCGCGATCACAGAGGGTGTGCCTCTGAAGGTCGTTTCCGATTTTGACCCATCTGGAGATCAGCCGGACGCTATTAAAGGGCTAGTGACAGGTTTGCTGGAAGAAGAAAAGGACCAGGTGCTGCTGGGTGTGACGGGATCGGGTAAGACATTCACCATTGCGCACACGATCCAAACGGTGGACCGGCCAGCTCTGGTGCTGGCGCCCAATAAGACATTGGCGGCCCAACTTTACGGCGAAATGAAGGAGTTCTTTCCGGAGAATTCGGTGGAGTATTTCGTATCTTATTACGATTACTACCAGCCCGAGGCCTATGTGCCCCGAACCGATACCTATATCGAAAAAGACGCTTCCATCAATGAACAGATTGACCGTATGCGGCACTCGGCGACCCGTGCGCTTCTGGAGCGGAAGGACGTGGTGATCGTCGCCAGTGTTTCCTGTATCTATGGCATCGGCGGGGTGGAGACCTATGCCCAGATGACGGTTAAGCTGCGGCCCGGTGAGACCATCAACCGCAACGATCTGCTTGCGCGATTTGTGGAGCTACAATATGCCCGTAACGATACCGCCTTTTTCCGCGGAACCTTCCGTGTGCGCGGCGACATTGTCGAAATTTTTCCCTCCCACTTGGAAGACCGTGCCTGGCGGATGAGCCTGTTCGGTGATGAATTGGAGGCGATCTGGGAAATTGATCCCCTCACCGGAGAAAAAATCACGGGCCTGGACGAAATTATCCTCTATCCGGCGAGCCACTATGTGACGCCCCGGCCGACCCTTCAGCAGGCCATCCCCCTTATAAAGGCTGAGTTGAAGGAGCGCATCTCCCAGTTCGAGAGAGATGGAAAGCTCTTGGAGGCTCAGCGCATTGAGGAGCGCACGACGTTTGATATAGAAATGTTAGAAACGACCGGCCACTGCTCCGGCATTGAGAACTACTCACGCTATCTTACCGGCCGTAACCCCGGTGACCCACCACCGACCCTATTTGAATATCTGCCAGAAAATGCCTTGCTGGTGGTGGACGAGAGCCATGTCACGGTGCCGCAGGTCGGTGGTATGTACCGCGGCGACTTTAACCGGAAGTCGACCCTTGCCGACTTTGGATTTCGCCTGCCATCCTGCATCGATAACCGCCCTCTTAAGTTTGAGGAATGGGATCATATGCGCCCACAAACCATTTTTGTGTCGGCCACGCCCGGCCCGTGGGAGATGGAGGCAACCGGAGGCGTTTTTATCGAGCAGCTGGTGCGGCCCACGGGGTTGATTGATCCCAAATGCATCGTGCGTCCGGTCGAGGCCCAGGTAGATGACTTGTTGGCCGAAGCCCGCGATTGTGCCACCCGGGGCGAACGAGTTCTGGTGACCACCCTCACCAAACGCATGGCGGAGGATCTTACCGAATATATGCACGAGGCTGGCATCCGCGTGCGCTATCTGCATTCAGACATCGACACCTTGGAAAGGATTGAGATCATCCGGGATCTGCGTCTCGGCGCCTTTGATGTGCTCATTGGCATCAACCTTTTGCGTGAAGGCCTCGACATCCC
Organism: Rhodospirillaceae bacterium TMED167; assembly: GCA_002170915.1. The sequence continues at coordinate 9,350 of NHHQ01000011.1, forward strand.
GGAATGTGCCCTGGTGGCAATACTGGATGCCGACAAAGAGGGTTTCCTGCGGTCCAAAACGTCCCTTATACAGACCATTGGCCGCGCGGCCCGTAATGTGGATGGCCGGGTGATTTTATATGCCGACAAAATGACCGATTCTTTGGAATACGCGATCGGCGAGACAAACCGCCGCCGCGCCCGTCAAGAGGCCTATAACGAGGAACACGGCATCACGCCGGAAAGCGTGAAGAAGGGCATCTCCGATGTGCTCGAAAGCGTTTACGAGATGGACTATGTCACCGTGGATACGGGCGTTTCCGGAGATCCCCATCTGGTGGGTGATAATTACCAGAGTCATTTGGCAGACATAAAGTCCCGCATGACCGAAGCGGCCTCCAACCTGGAGTTTGAGGAAGCCGCTCGCCTCCGGGACGAGATCCGTCGCCTGGAAGGCATTGAGCTTGGCCTTGGCAAACCGGGCGTCTCTCAATCTGCGGCGGCGGCGCACGGTCTTGGCAGCGGACCGAAGGGCAGCTCGGGCCGCATGACCCAGCCCAAAATGCAGGACCGGGGCGGTGCCAAAATGAACAAATCCCGCGGTCACAAGGTCGGTCATAAAGCCGGCAAACCTGGCAGTCGAAAAAAGAAAATGAAAAGAGGGGTTTAGCAGACCCGATTGCCTCTTTGATCGATCAGCAGTTACCCTTCTGTCAGGTTCCACATGTGCAACTCGGCACGGGGCAGGTGAATTTGGTGTTTTTCGGTTTCTCCGGGTGAACCACGTTATCCTGCGGCTTGAAAGCGTGATAGAGCTCGCATTCTTTATCATAGGCGGAGCGGGTCGAGCGGTAGAACTTAAACCGGAACGCCGGGTATTGGCCGATATAGGGCCGAAGGACCTCCGCGAGATCACCGTCCGCATGCCCGACCCGCTGGAGGTGAAAATGTTGATTTTTCACCGGGCCTAACGCGAAGACGGAGGCGGAACTCCAGTCGTCGGCCTGTTCGATATGTGTCTGCAGGGTCTCTTCCGTTAGTGGATAGGGCCCAAGGAGTCCGGATTTGGCCATGATGGCGGCGGATTCTAGGGCCTCTTCAATTCAACGCAAGGGGGAATGCGAGTTTTTGATGTTGTTAAGGTGTTACAACAGCGGGGTTTTGCCAAGTCGGACCCCGCGGGTTACTCTAGTTCCAGTTTCTCTAGGGTTTAAGAAGAACAGGAAGACAGATAGTATGACCGACAAAGTCACCAAGACAGATGCAGAGTGGCAGGCGCAGCTCAGCCCGGAGGAATATTACGTAACTCGGGAAAAAGGAACAGAGCGCGCCTTTTCAGGCCGATATTATAATGCCACCGACCCCGGCATCTATAGCTGCGTCTGCTGCGGTCAGGACCTGTTCGATTCCAATGAAAAATTTGATTCCGGCACGGGTTGGCCTAGCTATTGGCAGCCGGTCGACCCCGGCGCGGTGATCACCGAGGAAGACCAGACCCTTGGCATGCTGCGCACAGAGGCTATGTGTGCTAAATGTGATGCGCATTTGGGCCATGTGTTTCCGGATGGTCCGCAACCAACCGGTCTGCGCTACTGCATCAATTCCCTCAGCCTAACTAAGCGCGAGCGAGATTAGCCCCGGCCTGCCGGCGGCATTGTCTGACACGATCGGCTAGAAACGTCTAAGTGCTTAACCGATTGTCCCCCAATGTTCTTGGAATTGTGCTGATGATCACGTCTGTGGGCACACTGGCGGCCCTGGACTCTGCGGTCAAACTGGTCGCCAACGAGGGCATGCACCCCTTTCAAATTGTCTTTTTCAGAATTCTATTTGGCGTGATGGCGCTGCTGCCCCTTTTTATGCGCGTTGGGTTCAATCGGTTGAAAACAAAACGCCCCGGGACACACATCATCCGGGGGATCGTCCATTCGTCCTCCATGATTGCATGGTTTTACGCCATCACCATAGTGCCGCTTGCAGATGCTACGGCGCTTTCTTTCATCGTTCCCGTTTACGCCTCCATCGGTGCCATTGTCTTTATGGGGGAACCCTCAGACAAAATCCGTTGGCTGGCGGTGGTGCTCGGCCTGGTCGGTATGCTCGTCATTTTGCGGCCAGGATTTTCAGAGGTGAATTTTGGCGCCTGGTTGGTGGTTGGCTCTGCGCTTGCTGTCGCCGTATCTAAATTGATGGCGAAATCGTTGGCGCGCACGGACTCCCCGGAGACCATTGTTTTTTACATGAGCCTCACCATCTTGGTTGTCTCGTTCATCCCTGCGCTGAGTGTTTGGACCTGGCCTGCCATGAACGTCTGGTTTTGGCTCATGGCGCTTGGCATCGGCGGCAGTTTCGCTCATGTTGTACAGACCCATTCCTACCGGGTGGGCGATGTCACGGCGGTGGAGCCCGCATCTTACTTTCGGCTGATCTGGGCCGCTCTATTTGGCTTTGTGATCTTTGGGGAGGTGCCCGAGGTTTGGACCTGGATTGGTACGGCGGTCATCGTAACCGGCGCTATTATTCTAACCCGTAACGAGTCCCGCCTGGGTAAAAAGAAACGGAAAGAAAGCGCAGGTCTTGCGTCAATAGACCAGAGTTAAGGAGATCGCCATGGACCTGGCACCCAAGGTAAACGCCGCTGCATCAAAGGTGGGCGGCGCAAAAACGACCCGGGCATTGTTTGAGAACC
>NHHQ01000012.1 GCA_002170915.1 Rhodospirillaceae bacterium TMED167
AGGATTACTTGTCGGATGGGATGGGGACCATCAACTGCGAGACCGTCAATCCGATGATCCTGCGGGGGGAGGCGCATCTGCGCCCGCATCCCGCACTGGTTAGCGGTGAAGTTAAATGCGTCGGAGCCCCATTAGCCCTCGTTGTTGCGGAAAGTCTGTCAGAGGCCACTGACGCGTCTGAACTGATTATGGTGGATTATGATATTCTGCCTTCCGTGACGCGCGTTCAGGAGTCACGGAAAGAGGGCGCCGCCGTTGTCTGGGAAGGTATTGACGACAACCTGGCGTGGACCTTTGGTATGGGGGATGCGGACCGTGTTGCGGATGCTTTTGATAAGGCCCACCACGTCACTAAGTCGACCATCTACAACAACCGCGTCACGACCAATTCCATGGAGCCCCGGGCTTCGATCGGGGTGTACAGCAAAGGGGAAGACAAGCTCACGCTCTACGGCAGCAACCAGGGGCCCAATCGGGTGCGTCAGGAGATCGCCCATGAGCTTTTCCATATGCCGGAAAATAAATTGCAGGTTATCTCTCCGGACGTGGGTGGCGGCTTTGGCATGAAGGCCGGTTTTTACGGAGAGGATGTTTTGGTTCTCTGGGCAGCACGACGGCTTAACCGTCCAGTGAAATGGACGTCCGATAGGCTAGAATCTTTTGTTTCCGACTCCCATGGCCGAGACGTGGTCGCGGATTGTGAGATGGCTTTTGACGCGGACGGGATGATCAGCGCTGTGCGGGTGTCCGGTGATTATAATGTCGGCGCCTATGTCGCGCCTTCGGCCGGTGTCCCCCCAATGTTCTTCACTTTTCTCATGTCTGGCGTCTATGCCATCCCTGCCATCGATGTCACGACCCGGTGCCGCTACACCAATACTAACGGTACCGCGCCCTATCGAGGGGCCGGGCGTCCAGAGGCGGCCTATGTTCTGGAGCGGTTGATCGAACTCGGTGCCAAGGAAATGGGCATAGATGCCATCGAAATTCGCCGCAAAAACCTGATAAAATCCGATCAGATGCCGTACCAGACGGCCCTCATATATGCCTATGACAGCGGTGAGTTCGAAAACGTGATGGATGACGCATTGGAGAAAGCGGATTGGTCGGGATTTGCGGCCCGCCGTCAGCGGTCTGAAACTGCGGGAAAGCTCCGCGGCATTGGCCTGTCGTCCTACCTGGAGGGAGCTGCGCCGTTCAACGAGCGAATGGATATCCGGTTTGACGCCGGTGGAACCGTCACTGTTATTGCCGGTACGCATTCCCACGGTCAGGGCCATGAGACAGTTTATTCCCAGATGGTGTCTGAATTCTTGGGCGTGCCTTACGACAGCGTTACTCTCCTGCAAGGGGATTCAGACAAAGTCGCCATGGGCCGGGGTACGGTCGGGTCGCGTTCGATGACGGTGGGTGGATCAGCCCTGCGTTTGGCCGCGGATGAGATCATTGAAAAAGGCAAAAAGATCGCAGGCCACCTGTTGGAAGCGGGAGAGTCTGACATCGAATTTGAGGATGGCGCGTTCACCGTTGCGGGCACCGACAAAAGCATCGACATTGTTCAAGTCGCCAAAATGTCATACACGCCGATGATGTGGCCATCTCATCTCGGCATGGGCTTGGATGGAACCGGTACCTTCGACCCGGGCACTGGCAATTTTCCGAACGGTTGCCAGATCGCGGAAGTGGAGGTGGATCCCGACACCGGGAAGGTTTCCCTCGTCGATATGACTATCGTTGGCGATGTTGGAAATGTCATCAACCCCCTGTTGCTGGAAGGACAAATTCACGGCGGCATCACCCAAGGCGTGGGACAGGCTTTGTTTGAAAACATTGTCTATGAAAACGAGTCTGGCCAGTTGCTGTCGGCGTCTTTTCAGGATTACACCATGCCGCGGGCGGACGATGTGCCGTTTTTTAATGCCTCATCCCATCCGGTGCCGACAGGCACCAATCCGTTGGGTGTCAAAGGGGCAGGTGAAACCGGCACCGTCGGGGCGCCGCCGGCTGTCGTAAATGCCATTGTGGACGCCCTATCCTCTTCCGGTGTGACGGACATTGAAATGCCGGCCACACCGGAACGCGTCTGGCGCGCCCTTCAAAAGGCAGCATAGGCAGCCAGACTGGCCAACCAGCGGCAGTCCGCACCCGATCGAACTATTCCCAGGAGCCAGGCAGGAAAGGATTGACTGTGGCGTATCTCCCCAATTTCCCCCCCATTCATTTTGATTTTGGCGCCATTCAGGAACTTGGTCCGGAATTGGAAAATAGAGGCATAACCAAGCCGCTCTTTCTGACCGACCAGGGGCTTGTGGAGCATGGCGTGTTTCAGCAGGTGACGCATGTCCTGCCGGCTGATCAGTCATGGGCTGTTTTTGATGATATCCCGGAAAACCCGACCATTGACGGTGTTGAACGGGCACTTGCGGTCTATAAGTCGGAAGCGTGTGACGGTATTGTGGCTCTCGGTGGCGGGTCTGTCCTGGATTCAGGAAAAGCACTCCGTGTTGTGGCTACGCAGGGTGGCGAGGTCATTGATTATCTGAAACACCCGGAAAAAATCGGTGCCAATGTCTCGCCCTATATCACGATCCCAAGCACGGCGGGCACGGGTGCCGAAATCACCTTCGGGGGCGGTATCCACCCGGAAAAGAACGGCCCGGCTATGGGTATTCGTAGTCCCCTTGTGAAACCTGATATGGCGATCTGCGACCCTGCATTGACGTTTACACTACCGCCGAGGCTAACAGCTGCCACCGGGATGGATGCGGTCACTCACTGTGTTGAGGGATATCTGTCCATTAATGAGAATGCGCCCACGGAGGCGATTGCGCTCGACGGCATTTACCGCGCGGTGAGCTATATTGATCGTGCGGTAGCCAACGGATCGGATAAAGAAGCCCGCTACAATATGGCCATGGCGGCGCTGGAGGGCGGGATGGCAATCTATATGGGATTAGGACCGATTCATTCCCTTTCCATGGCCTTTGGGGACAGTCCCCTGCACCATGGCACGCTGGTGACGGTCTCCATGCCGGCAATTATGCGGTTCTACGACGGCAAGGTGAACGGCAAGTTGGACAACATCGCTCATGCCATGGGTCTCAACGGGGGAGACGGTGTCGGAGAGCGCATCGCTAAGCGCACGGAAGAAATTAATGACCGCCTTGGCCTGCCGTCCGGCGTACGTGAGATGGGGTACGAAAAGAATGATCTGGATGCGATGATCGATGAGGCCTTCAACAGCCATTTCAATCTAGCGTCGCCGGTTCGCCCTACCCGCGACGAATACCGTCAAATCGTCATCGATGTTCTTGGGAATTAACCGATGCCAGATCTCGATTTTGACTACATCATTGTGGGGGCTGGGTCTGCTGGATGTGTCCTTGCCAACCGTCTGAGTGAAAATCTCTCCCACCGGGTGCTGATCCTGGAAGCGGGCAAGAAAGATAGCAATTGGCTGATACACATTCCCATGGGCGTGGCCAAAATCTGGAACCAGGACCGCTTTAACTGGTCCTATCATTCAGAGCCCGAGCCCCACATGGAAAACCGTAAACTCTATCATCCGAGAGGCAAGGTCCTGGGTGGATCGTCGGCCATCAATATGATGGCGTATGTGCGCGGCAACAGCGGAGACTATGATCGCTGGGCTCAGATGGGGTTGACGGACTGGAGCTACGAGAGGGTTCTGCCCTATTTTCGCAAGGCCGAAGCGTTCATCAAGGGAGCCAATGATTTCCATGGTGAGGATGGCCCGCTGAAGACCCAACCCACCCCGTCCACAGACCCTTTAATGGAGGCTTATTTCGAAGCTGGTAAGGCCGCCGGGCTGCCGGTGACAGATGATTTCAACGGGGCTGAGCAGGAAGGTTTGGCGCGTATGCAGTTCAACATCGGGAACGGGCGGCGGCAAAGTGCGGCGGTCTCGTTTCTCCATCCTGTTCTCAAGCGTCAGAATCTCACACTTGTGACCGAAGCCAATGTGGACCGGATTGACTTCGATGGGACCAAGGCCTCGGGCATCACTTATTCACAGGGCGGGCAGTCAGTCACGGCAACCGCGGCCAGGGAGGTCATTCTGGCATCCGGCGCTTTCAATTCGCCGCAATTGCTCATGCGCTCGGGCGTGGGCCCTGCCGCTCATCTTCAGGAGGCGGGGATCCGCGTGGTGACTGACCGCCAAAATGTGGGCGGTAACCTCCAGGATCATCCCAGTGTTACGATCGAGTTTAAACGTAAACGCCGGTCTGATTTTCACCGGGAGCTGCGGCTCGACCGCCTAAGTTTCAATATGCTGCGGGCGCTTTTTAAGAAAGATGGGCCGGCCACTATGCCGTTAGGTTTTGGCACTGGTTTTGTCAAAAGCGCACCGGAGATAGCGTTGCCGGACATTCAACTCTTCTTCCGGTTATTCTCTGTGCAGGCCCATGATTGGTTTCCCGTGGTTAAACCTGCTGGCATGGATGGATTGGGGTTTCTGGCCTGCCATCTCCGGCCTGAGAGTCGGGGGACGGTCCGGCTTGATCTCAAAAATCTCGATGGTCCGCCGCGTATCCTGAACAATCTCCTCTCCACCGACTATGACCGGCGTGCCATGCGGTTCAGTTTCAAACTGATGCGTAGCCTCGCAGGTGCGGCGTCGTTTGACAAAGACATCGAGGAAGAAACACTGCCCGGCCCGGATGTGCAAGACGATGACGAGATTGATGCCTTTATCCGACAAAGCGCCGTCACCGTGTATCATCCCGTGGGGACCTGCCGCATGGGCATTGACGACGCCTCCGTGGTGGATCCAGACCTAAAGGTGCGGGGCTGTCAAAATCTTCGGGTTGTGGACGCGTCGGTCATGCCGGATATCGTCGGCGGTAACTTGAATGCCCCCGTCATGATGATTGCGGATAAGGCATCTGATATCATTCTCGGCCGGGATCAACTACCGGCAGCGGCTCTCTAGCCGGCGCTTTTATAAAGAATATGCCTTACGGTTAAACCGCGGTGCCGGCGGACTCGAATTCCAGAAGCATCTTTTTTCTGTCTGTTCCCCAGCGGTATCCTGTGAGTGATCCGGTCGCGCCGATGGCGCGGTGACAGGGAATGACAAGGGCAACCGGGTTGGTTGCACATGCCCTCCCAACGGCCCGGGCCGCTTTGGGCTTGCCGAGTTGGGCCGCGATGGCGCCGTAGGTCAGGGTCTCCCCACGTGGGATCAATTGCAGTGCTTCCCAGACTTTCCACTGAAAGGCCGTTGCCTCAATATCCAGGGGAAGTGGAAAAGCCGCCGGGCTACCCAGGTCCGTAAGGATCCGGATGGTGTCGAGATAGTTTGCGACACCATTATCGTTTCGGTCGAGATGGGCCTTGGGGTAGGTAGTTTTCAACTCTGAGATGAGCGCATTTTTAGTATCACCAAATCCCACGAGGCACAGGCCATGGCCGGTTGCCGCGACAAGAGCCTGGCCGACCGGAGTGGGTCCGAATCCATAGGTGATGACCGCGCCGAGACCGCCTCTCTTGTAACTCGCAGGCGTCATGCCGAGTCTCTCCTTGGCGCGCTCATAGACCCTGCTGGGACCGCTATAGCCCGCATCATAGAGGGCTGTTGTCACTGGATCGCCGTATCTCAGGCCAGACTTAAAACGCTCATGGCGCCGGGTTTCAGCATATTCCCGGGGTGAAATACCGGTCGCCTGTTTAAAACGCCGTTGCAGATGATAGGGGCTGAGCCCGACCGCCTGGCCAAGATCGGACAGCGTGGGGGCGCTGCCGTCGCAGGCGTCGATCAGATCGCATACCTGGCGTACCCATGTGTCATCTTTTTCTGTATTTTTTGATTGTGTCATGACGCCAGGATAGCAATCCTACCGTTCTGAAACTATCCGATTTTTGCGGTGCGGGGCAATTTCTTAAGGGCCTATTCTTTGCAGCCGGGCGCTGTTTTTGTTTAGCCATGTTCGGGCCCGATCCGTTTCCACATCAAAAGCCTCGACGGTTTGCCAGAATGCAGGGCCATGGTTCATGTGAGCAAGATGCGATACTTCGTGCGCGATGACATAGTTCAAAACCCAGTTCGGGGTCAGAATTAGGCGCCAACAAAACGATAAATTGCCGGTGTGGGAGCATGATCCCCAGCGCGACCGGGTGTTGCGCACAGAGATTTTTCCGACCCGTCTGCCCAGTTGATAGGCCATAAGCTCTGCCCGGGGGGTGATGACAGCTTTCGTATGGCCCTTGAGCCAATCAAATACCCGGCGTTGCACATGTTCGGCCCGCCCCGAGACGATTAAGTCGCTCCCATTTAGTTGAACGCCGGATCGTTCCGCTGGTGCGTGACGGATCGTGACAGGGGTGTCCAAGAGGGATAGGACATGTCCGTCATAAAACATTTGCCGGGCTGGCCGATCTTGAATTTTATCGTAAAGCCATGCCGCACTCTGTTGCGCAAGTAAAACCGCTTCTTTCGTTGTTGCCCCTGACGGGATCGTGAGCACGCCCCCCTCTGAGGTTTGATCCATGCGTAAAATAAGCCGCCGTGCCCGCGTGCTCCGCTTTATCCGGACGGGCATGCGGACACCCTCATAGAGGATCTCAAAGTTGTCCACCATTAAATGGTATCGTCCCCGCTAGTTTCTTCGGGCCAAGTCACTATGTGATCCTCTAGTCCACCCGCCTGATTTTCCGGGATAGCCCGGCCTTGCACAGACACATTAGCCTGATGCACGGTGTCCGGGTCCCCGGATACCAACGGGTGCCACCAGGCAAGATCCTTGCCCTCATGTATTAGGCGGTAGGCGCAGGTTGGCGGCAGCCACTTAAGACTGATCAGGTTTTTGGCTGTCAGCTCGACGCAATCGGGCACACGGAATGTGCGTTCGACATAATTAGTGCAGCGGCACGTTCCGATATCTAACAAAGCGCATGCTACGTTGGTATGAAAAATCTCATCGGTATCTTCATCTTCAAGTTTGTGCAGACAGCATTTTCCGCACCCGTCGCAGAGAGATTCCCATTCGTCGAGGGAGAGTTCAACAAGGGATTTTTGTTCCCAGAAAGGAGTGCCACTCATGGTATCTTCACTATCATATGTCGGGTCTCAGCTGCAGCCAAATCTTGGTGCCTTCCTGATCAGAGGTGTTGGCGTATCTTGGTGGCGAACTCTTCCGGCGTCGAGCCGTTGCTGAAAAAAGTTTTAAATTCGCCGTTTGGACCCATCATGTAGGATATTGAGGTGTGATCTAGAAGATAATCACCGGAATCCTGACCCCCACCATACCTTTTTTGTGCAAAGATGCGGTAAGACCGCTGGACGGCCGCGACTTGTTTCGTGGTACCGGTCAGGCCGACGATGCGGTCGTCAAAATGCTGTAAATACTCCTTCAACACATCAGGCGTATCGCGAAGAGGGTCCACGCTGATGAAGAGCGGTTGAATTTGATCGGCGGCCGCGCCAAGCAATGCCAACGCCCGGGATAGGTTGTTGAGGGTCAGTGGACATACGTCCGGACAGTTGGTGAAGCCAAAAAATACAAAGATGTTTTTCCCCCGGTAATCTGAATCCGATACGGGTTTGCCGTCCTGGCTAATTAAGGTAAAGCGTCCTCCAATCGATGGCGGCTTACTGCCTTTGATCTCCCGACCGCCCTTGTCCACTACGGTCACGCCAGCGGAGCCCGCCGTGTTCAAGGCCGG
>NHHQ01000013.1 GCA_002170915.1 Rhodospirillaceae bacterium TMED167
ATGGCCTGGACAATTTTGATGATGATGTAACTCGCGATACCGGCCCACAAAATGGTGACCACGGTGGCCAGAAGTTGGGCCATAAAGGCCGTGCTTATTGTCACACCCTCTGCAAGTCCCATGCCGCCGAGGCTCGCATCGGCAAAGAAGGATGTGAGAAGTATGCCGAGGATGCCGCCAACGCCGTGAACCGCAAAGACGTCGAGAGAATCGTCGATTTTCCACCAGGTTTTCACTACATTGATCATAAAGTAGCACACCACTCCGGCGAGAGCGCCGTAAACCAATGCACCGGCCGGTCCGACAAAGCCGGAACCGGGCGTGATGGTGGCAAGGCCGGCGATGGCACCGGTGGCAATCCCGACCAGGCTCGGCTTACCAAACTTGATCCACTCGATGGTGATCCAGACGAGACAGGCGCTGGCTGCGGAAATGTGCGTAACAGCAATGGCCATGCCAGCACCGCCATTGGCGCCAAGAGCGCTGCCGCCGTTAAAGCCGAACCAGCCGACCCACAGCATGGTGGCACCGATCATCACCATGCCCGGGTTGTGCGGTGGTCGTAGCTCGTTGGGAAAGCCCCGGCGAGCGCCAAGAACCTTAGCGACGACCAGAGCGGCGATACCAGCATTGGCATGAACCACCAGACCGCCGGCAAAATCCATGGTGCCCACCCCTTTCAGAGACTCAGACGCCCAGCCGAGGTCGGCAAGGAAGCCGCCGCCCCAAATCCAATGGGTGGATGGTGCGTAAACAAATATCAGCCAGAGTCCGCTGAACCAGAGCACCGCGCTAAATTTGATGCGTTCCACATATGCGCCGACGATCAGTGCGGGCGTGATGATGGCAAAGGTCATTTGAAACATGAAAAATACGTTCTCGGGGATGGTGCCGCTCAGCGTGTCAGCGGGGATGCCCGCAAAAAAGAGTTTTCCAAGGCCGCCCCACCAGGTGTTGCCGTCGCCAAATGCAATCGAATACCCGATAACCATCCAGACAACAGACATCAGGGTTGCGATGCCAAAACACTGCATCAAAACCGATAACACATTCTTTGACCGCACCAGACCGGCGTAAAACAATGCGAGCCCTGGCATGGTCATGAACAGTACAAGGGCCGTTGCTGTGATGATCCAGGCCGTATCGCCGCCTGACATTTCGTCTTGTGCCAGAGCCTCAAGGGGCATTAGGGCCGCCGCAGCGCTTAGTAAACCGATCCGCCAAAATAATTTAAGTTGCATGCCCATGGCACTTCCTCCTCTGTGATCTGTTGCGCATGGCCGCATCAGCAAGAGGCTCCTGCACTATCGCCTGGACAAGCCAGAACTGGCAGGGTCGATAAGGAAATGCGTGCCACGCACCATCCTACATTACAATTCCCGTGCCAATCCGAGGTGTTTATGGAAGATCATTTAATTTCAGCTGTTTATAAAACAACGGAATCCAAAAAACTGTCCAATGCACATCGCCGAGGATGCCCACATTTTGTGCTATTGTTAATGAGTGCTCAGAAATTAAACATTTGGGGTAAAAACGGCCGGGCCGTCTCGTAGCGTGGCAGGAACGAGACGGCCCGGTGTGGTGGTAGAACCTGCTAGGACATGCGGGTCCCCCCACCGGGGACATTTTCAAACAGAAAATGACTTTTTTTGTTGCAAAAGTTTAGTGCATCATTTCGCCATGTTGGCTGAGATCAAGCCCCTCCGCTTCTTCGTCCTTATCGACACGAAGCCCAATCACTTTATCAATGACGAAGAGGATCACGGCAGAAGCGACCCCGCTCCAGACAATGGTGGCGATTATGCCTTCAATTTGAATGAGGATTTGTCCACTATTCCCCTCGAGTGCACCTGGTGTACCACCGATGGCTTCAACGGCGAATACGCCGGTGAGTATCGCGCCGACAATGCCGCCGAGACCGTGAACTGCAAAAACATCCAGGGAATCATCGTATCCCAATTTCGGTTTCAGGATGGCGGCTCCCCAGTAGCAGACGATGCCTGCGGCAAAGCCGATGCAGAGCGCGCCCAGGGGACCGACAAAACCCGACGCGGGTGTGATGGCGACAAGGCCGCCTACGGCGCCGGACACTATACCCAGCAGGGTTGGTTTTTTGTGATGGAGCCATTCGACGATCATCCAGGTGAGACCGGCGGCGGCGGCGGCTATTTGTGTTACGGCCATGGCCATGCCAGCGCTTCCGTTGGCGCCGACGGCGGAACCTGCGTTAAAACCAAACCAGCCGACCCACAGAAAAGCACCCCCGATCATGGTCAGACCCACATTGTGCGGCGCAAGGTTCTCAACACCAAAGCCCTTGCGCTTGCCGAGCATGATCGCTGCGACTAGCGCCGCAACACCTGAATTGATGTGAACAACGGTGCCGCCGGCAAAATCCAATACACCCGCATCACCCAGGAAGCCTCCGCCCCAAACCCAATAGGTTACCGGCGAATAAACGACAATGGACCACGCCCCGATAAACCAAAGGAGAGCCGAGAATTTCATGCGTTCCGCCACAGCACCCGTGATAAGGGCGGCTGTAATAATGGCGAAGGTTGCTTGGAATATGATAAAGACCGTGTCCGGGATTGTGCCATTAATAGCGTCCACCGACACGTGAGAGAGAAAAGCCAGATCCATATTGCCGACCCAGGCACTCCCGCCGTTGGAGAAAGCGAGAGTGTAGCCGATCACCATCCAAATGATTGTCACCAGACAGGTGATGGCAAAGCTCTGCATCAGGGTTGCCAGGACATTCCTTTTGCGCACCATGCCGGCATAGAACAACGCCACGCCAGGAATGGTCATCATGAGGACAATCACCGTCGAGGTGAGCATCCAAGCAGTGTCACCCGTGTCTAAGGCGGGTTTTGCACCTTCCGCCAAAGCGGGCTTTGCGTACAATAGACTTGTTGACGCTGCCCCGGCGAGCAGTGAGAGTGATCTTAAACTAGTCATTAAATATCCTCCTATAGTGCTTCATCGCCGGCTTCGCCGGTCCGAATTCGAATAGCCTGGGCAACGTCCAGAACGAAAATTTTTCCGTCACCAATACTTCCCGTGGCGGCAGCCGTCTTAATGGCTATCACCGCCGCCTCCGCCTGATCATCGGCAACGACAACTTCGATTTTTGTTTTGGGGACGAAATTCACAGCGTATTCGGCGCCTCGATAGATTTCAGTGTGGCCCTTTTGTCTGCCAAAACCAGAAACTTCGCTGGATGTCAGACCTTGAATGCCAATGTCGATTAGAGCTTCCCGGACAGCGTCCAGCCGGGCCGGTTTTACGATTGCCATGATCCACTTCATGCAAAGATCCCTTCATGTGCTTCGCGCCACGCGTTTCGTTTTGGAGAGCAGATGCACCCTCTTTATACTTCCTTAACTATCAAATTCCGTGCCAGTATGAAATTTTCTAATAAAAACAATAGACTAATGGCTTGTACACCCATTCATCATGGGTTATCTCGTCAGCTTTAAGATTAATTTTTATGCATAAAGTTTTTTTGCCTAATAATTAATCTATTCAGGGTGGCGGGAAGTGTCTGGAATTCTGGCGGCAGAGGCGCTATGCCTGAGCATGAAGAACATAAGAGCGCATATTGTCTGATATGGCTGGTTGTTGCACAGATGTCCTGATTGTTGGCGGCGGCCCCGTGGGTGGCAGTCTGGCCTGCGCGTTGGCTTCTGCGGGAATCTCATCTGTTGTCATTGACCGCGCCCCAACGAAAGAAGTCCTGGCCCCCAGTTTTGATGGCCGTGCCACTGCGGTTGCCCAGGGGCCAAAAAAAATGCTTGAACAAATTGGCGTTTGGCGGGCCCTCGACACAGATGTAGCGCCCATCCAGGATATTCGCGTGGCGGACGGTCAGTCCCGGCTGTTTCTGCATTACGACCATGAAGACGTGGGCGAGGATGCCCTGGGCTACATGGTTGAGAACCGGCGTCTCCGCCATGCCGTGGTGACAGCTGCTGCGTCGGCTACCGCCGTTACGTACCTTGCGCCAGCGGAAATTGATGCGTTGGAGCGGACGGAATCGGCTGTTACTGCCAGGCTAAAAAGCGGAGATCACTTCACCGCCTCTCTTGTCATCGGTGCCGATGGCCGAAATTCCTTCGTGCGTGATCATGCCGGTTTGGCGCTGACCCACTGGCCCTATCATCAATCGGGCATTGTCTGCACTGTTGCGCATGAAAAACCGCATCACAATATTGCCCATGAACATTTTTACCCGGCAGGGCCCTTTGCCATCCTCCCTCTGACCGGCAACCGGTCCTCTATTGTCTGGACGGAGTCGGAGTCGGATGCTGCCGATTTTGTGGCCTTGCCAGAGGATGATTTTATCTCGGAATTGACGCATCGCGCGGGAGACTTTATGGGCGCTCTGGAGGTTGTTGGGCCGCGCTGGAGTTACCCTCTCTCGCTGCAATACACGAAAACCAGTACGGCCTCTCGGCTGGCTTTGGCCGGCGATTCTGCCCACGGCATTCATCCGATTGCCGGTCAGGGTCTCAACATGGGGCTGCGGGATGTCGCAGCGCTGGCTGAAGTTTTGGCCGATGCCCAGCGGCTCGGTCTCGATATCGGATCGCCATACGTGCTGCGGAAATATGATCGATGGCGCCGCTTTGACAATACCATGATGCTGGCGTCGACGGACGGGCTTAACCGGCTGTTTTCCAATGACATCGCACCCCTTCGGATGGCCCGGGACCTGGGGTTGGCCGCCGTCAACCGGGCAGGCCCCCTCAAACAGTTTCTCATGCGTCAGGCCATGGGCCTGACGGGGACATTGCCGAGACTGTTAAAGGGCGAGTCTTTGTAACGTCCCGGCCCGGCCTTATTAAGGTCTGGAACCCCTCTTAACGTCAACTGCCCACTTAAAGTAACCTGTTTGCTAACGGTTTAATTCGAGATTAGTCTTTTAAAAGTTGTAGTTGGCCCTTCGCCGAGGAGTTCACATGGTCACTAAAATGACGCCCGCGAATTATATCATCGTGTTTTCGGCGGCCCTTGTGATCCTGCTGTCCATGGGCACGCGGCACAGTTTTGGTCTCTTCCAGACGCCGGTTTCCGAAGCGTTCGGAATCGGCCTGACGGCATTCTCATTTTCACTGGCGCTGCAAAACTTGCTGTGGGGATTGTCGCAGCCGTTCGTTGGCGCACTCGCGGACAAATACGGTTCTGGCCGGGTTATTGCGGTTGCCGGAGCGGCCCAGGTTCTGGGCCTAGTAATTCTCGCAAACGCGGACACGATATTCGAGCTTCATGTGAGCACCGGCATTATTATTGGCATTGCTGGATCTGGTACCACGTGGGCGGTACTCATGTCCGTTGTGGCGCGGAACGTCCCCGAAAACCGGCGCACGTTTTTCTTTGGTTTGACGAGCGCTATGGGCACTGGCGGGCAAATTCTGATTGCCCCTTTAACCCAGGCCAACATCAATGCCTTTGGGTGGGTTGACGCGCTGCTTATCCTCGCCATCTTGCTCGCTGTTATCATTCCCTTGAGTTACATGCTGAAAGGCAAAACGTCAGATCATGGGGCTCAGAAGGAACAGGCGGAAAGTCTCCTTCAGGCTCTTGACCGGGCACGGCGGCATTCGGGTTACCTTTATCTGACGGCCGGTTTTTACGTCTGCGGTTTCCACGTAATGTTTATCGCGGCCCATCTACCAAACTATCTCCTCACATTGGATATGCCGGATTGGTTACCGGGCACCGCCATCAGCCTTATCGGAGTCACCAACCTGGCCGGGACGCTCCTTTTTGGATGGCTCGGTGATCGCTACTCTAAAAAATATCTTCTGAGCATGCTCTATTTCCTCCGTTCTTTGGTGATTGCTGCCTTTATTTTTTTCCCTATTTCGCCTACATCTGTGCTGATATTTTCCGCAGCCATTGGTTTTCTGTGGCTAGCCACTGTGCCGTTAACGCATGCCCTTGTGGGCCAGTTGTTTGGCATAAAATATCTGGCAACACTTGGCGGCATCGTTTTTGCGAGCCACCAACTGGGTTCTTTCACCTCTGTATGGCTCGGTGGCTGGTTGTTTGATGAAACAGGCTCTTATGAGTTGGTTTGGCAGATTGCCATCGGTTTGGGATTACTCGCTGCATTGTTGCACTTGCCGATCAGTGAAAAACCAACGGAGGCGCCGCAGGCGCAACCGGCCGAATAAGGTGTTAGGGACGAGGCCTTTTCAACGGATGGTGTCCGGAGACCATTTTTTCAGCAGTCCCATAAGACACGACCGACCGGGCTATTTGGGGATCAGTCCTTCTCAGAAGTAGTGGACAATAAGCCGGACGAGACTTTCTTCGATGCTGGCGCGGCACTTTTAATTCCGCGTAATGTCAATGCTTAAAGACGGCAGGTTTGGAAATCCATCTTTTGAGCTCAGGCGCCGGGGGCCATTTGGCAACATTTTTTTGCAAGGGCTGTCACTGCAGTATCAGAGTCGACTGTGGCATTGAGCCCGGAGTGAATCGCACTGGAATAGACCACACGGGGATGGTCGAAAAAGAAGCGCCCCGCACCTCGGCGGATGATCCATATGGCTACCAATTCATAGATTTGATGGCGCGAACACCCTCATGGGGTGACCAAATAAAGTCTCGTGGGTAGGGGGGTGGGCCCCAAATATCTAACCCTTTAGAGCGGCACATCTAGGGTCCGGGGATCGTCGATGGCATAGAGATCGATTGCGCCATCCCGGCCTCGGACATCTGTGGTATAAAATGGGTGGTCGGTGGCGTCCACGCCCGCAGTTTCTGTCGCTTTCCGCGATACCACAAACAGGCATCCATAGTCTTTGGACTTGGCCTCCAGCCGGGCGGTGACATTGATCACGTCGCCAATGGCGGAGAAGTTTTGCGCGGTGGGCGGGCCCATAGTTCCCACGATGGCATCACCGTAATGGACGCCGATCCCCATTTGCAGCGGCTCTTTGAGCTCGTGTTTAAGCCTGATGTTGAGGTCTTCGAGCCTTTGCGCCATGGCGGCAGCACCCCGGATGGCATTCCGGCAGCCGTCCTCGATGCTCCCGTCTGTGCCGTATAGCGCCATGAGCCCATCCCCCACAAATTGCGCGTAGTGCCCCCTGGTCTCCAGCAGGGCCTCTGACATTTCCGCGAAAAATTGATTGAGGATAAAAAGGACATCGTATGGCAGTTTCTCTTCTCCCAGTTTTGTGGAGCCCCGGATATCGACGAACATGCAGGCAATTTTTTGCTCCCGCCCCTGAATGCCGCCGGACCTATTGGCGTCCTGTGCCGTTGCTGACGGTGGCAGAAGAGTTCGAATGCGAAGATCACGCTGCGGGCGGAGCTGGCAGGCCAGACGCACCTCCTGATCTGCATGGACACGGAGGAGCGCGCTATTTTCCACGTCGTCCGCTGGCGGTAAATCCGGGGCGGCTTGGCCGACATGTACACGGCAGGTCGTACACCGCCCGCGCCCCCCGCACACCGCCGCGTGCGGCACCCCGGCAGTACGAAGCGTTTCCAGAATTGTCTGTCCAATCGGTGCGCTGAAGGTTCGCCCGTCCGGGATTGTCACTTTATATGTGCCGTGTCGGTTCCGAAAGACCATTCGGACAGAGCGTCCCACAAAGACAGATACGATTAGGAAAGCGAAAATAATGGCGATATTGGGTTCCAGTCGGCTTAGGTCGGCTATCATGTTGGGGTCAGAGCGAATGATGGGGTCGAACACCCGTTCCAAATAATCGGGCGTAGTTTCATGGATTTGGGTCAATTGACGTCCCACCCGGGCAAACCCCAGGAAAGCGAGAACCGGGAGTAAGATGGCGGAACCATAAATGAGCCACGTCCATTTTTTATACCATGGCCGCAGGCGCAGCCAAAAATGCAGGCCCATACACATATGACCCCAGACAATGAACATCATGAAAGTCTGTTGCATCCCCCGGATCGGGTCCGATACCCAGATTGCGGCGATGACATATTCATAGGTTGGTTCAAATCCAAATAATTGCCCCGCAGCCTGGGTGGCGATGATGTGCACCAGGATAAGCGGGAAGATCAAAATGCCGAGGCTGATTTGGGTTGCTTCCCATACCGGCATGCGGAGGGTGGACCGGCTATACAAAGAAAATAGTGATAAAAAGAAGTGCAATAGGAAGGCGCCTATCAGAAGCGGACCGCCAGGTGGACCGAACCAAATGGCGGACATGACCTTGCGCATGGCCTCCATAGCGTCCAGGGAAATGAGCCCGAGGGAATGGTTGAACAAGTGCGGGATCAAATAAACCGTAACAATCAGCCCAGACCATAATCTTAGCCGTTTTTCCCACATGTTCCGTTTTTCCCCGCTGGCATAAGAATTCTGCCACTACCGTTGCAATTGTCGCCAAGGGTAGGCTAAGTACAAGTCATATATCTGTTATTGATGGAGAGCAGAATCAATCGTGCGAGGATTTTTTGGTATTGGAGTGGAGTGTGTGAGCAAATCCATGAACGTGGGTAGCCTGTTCCGCTCTGCGCATGCATTTGGCGCGGGCTTCGTTTTCACCGTCAACGCTCAATATGACAAAGGCGAAGGCCGCAAGGCGGACACGTCTGGCACACCGGATCACGTGCCATTTTACAGCTTTCCCGATGTAGAAAGTCTTGTTTTGCCTACCCGTTGCGAGTTGGTGGGCATCGAACTGGTTCCAGATGCCTCTGAACTTCCAAGCTTCCGTCATCCGCATCAAGCGGCCTATGTCTTGGGACCGGAGCGGGGCAGCTTGTCTCCGGCGATGCAGGCGCGCTGCGCCTACAAAGTTCAAATTCCCACGAAGTTCTGTGTGAATGTCGGCATCGCCGGTGCCATCGCCATGTATGACCGTGTCATAAGTTTGGGTAAATATCCACGCCGGCCCGTGACGCCGCGCGGTCCGATGGAATCCCTGCCGGATCATAAGTTCGGAGGCCCCGCCCTCCGACGTAAAATGGACGGTTATCGGGCCGATACCCCGGCAGCCGAATTGGATGAATATCTGGAAACCGTAAACGAACTATGATCAAAACTGTTTTAACCCTGTCAGCTATTTTATTCGCTTTTGCGGCCGCTTCTGTCGCGGCTCAGACTTTTATTAAGACCACTGGAGACTGGAGTGCGTTCAAGGACGATAGTGGTAAATCCCCCAGCTGCTATATCGCAAGCGCCCCGAAAAAAGAAACCGGCAATTATAAACGCCGGGGTGATACGTTCGTGCTGATCTCCCACAGGCCGGGCGAGAGTGCTTGGGATGTTTTCGAACTCCGGGCCGGTTATGCTTATAAAAAGGGCTCTCGCGTCACGTTGGTGATTGATGGCCAAAAATTTGGTCTCTTCACCCAGCAAAATGCGGCTTGGGCCAAGGACGCAAAAACTGATCGGGCCCTTGCCCGCGCCATGATCAGGGGGAGTAAAATGATAGTGACGGGCACGTCGGCGCGGGGCACCACGACGGTAGACACTTATTCCCTCCGCGGCTTCACCGCCGCCTATAAGACCATCGGCCGCGACTGCGGCGTGAAATAGGGGCGGCGTGACTGAAAGTCAAAAACCTAATCTTATTGGACTGAGCCGGGATGAACTGGCTGCCGAAATGGCCCGCCTGGGGGAAAAACCTTTCCGTGCAAAGCAATTGTGGCATTGGATATATTTTCGGGGCACTACTCGCTTTGCCGACATGACCACCCTCTCCGGTGACCTCCAGGAAAAACTGACGGCGACCTTCGTCATTGAGCGTCCCGCCACGGTCACCGAGCAGTTCTCGACGGATGGCACCCGCAAATGGCTGTTGCGGACCCGGGACGGCAATGAGGTGGAATCGGTATATATCCCGGAGAAGGACCGGGGGGCACTCTGCATTTCCAGTCAAGTGGGCTGTACCCTTACCTGCTCTTTTTGCCACACCGGCACCCAACGCATGGTACGCAATTTGACGGCTGGCGAGATTGTCGGACAAATGATGGTGGCTCGTGACACATACCAGGAATGGCCGTCCCCGGTGGACGGGCGGCTGCTCTCCAATATTGTCATGATGGGCATGGGCGAGCCTTTGTATAATTTTGATTCAGTGGCCACGGCACTGAAGATCATCATGGACCCTGAGGGCTTGGCGCTCTCGAAGCGCCGCATCACCCTGTCCACGTCGGGTCTTGTGCCCATGATCAAGCGCGTGGGTAAAGAATTGGGTGTCGGCCTCGCCATCTCCCTCCATGCGGTCCGGGATGATCTCCGCAACGAGTTGGTCCCAATCAATAAAAAGCATCCAATCCGGGAATTGCTGGCAGCCTGTCGTGCGTATCCCGGTGCTAACAACGCCCGCCGCATCACCTTTGAATATGTCATGTTGAAAGGCGTGAACGATTCCGAAGCCGATGCCCACGAACTCGCCAGGCTTTTGAAGGATATTCACGCCAAGGTGAACCTCATTCCCTTCAACAAGTGGCCTGGGGCGAAATACGACTGCTCACCACCTCATAAGATCAAGAAATTTTCTGAAATCTTAAACAGTCATGAGCTATCAGCGCCCATCCGCGTCCCCCGCGGCCGGGATATCATGGCCGCTTGTGGGCAGCTCAAAAGTGAGAGCGAGCGCAAACGGGCGGGAGATGGTGTGCCAGTAGTGGCCGTGCCGTGACTCCTCTCCCGGTATTTGGCACCGTCCGGGCTGCTTATGCATTTGTCTGGCGGGAACGCCGGCAATTTTGGCAGTTGACCCTGCCACCGTTGGTCATTCTCGCCATTCTCTCTGCCTTGGTGCAGTGGGGAACTGTCACCTCCAGCGTGACGGTGGATGGTGTGAAGTCTTTTACCGTTCAACGGTCAGGCTGGGTGGGTGTTTTGTCTTTTGTGTTGCTGTTGTTCAACGTATGGGTTTGGCTTGCCTACAGCGTTGCTTGGCACCGTAGTTATCTTTTGCCAGGCCGCGGTTACTCTGCGGTAGACGCCTACCGGTTGCATGGCCGTCAAGTTCGCTTTCTTTGGACCACGTTTAAGATTTTTCTGTTGATGA
Organism: Rhodospirillaceae bacterium TMED167; assembly: GCA_002170915.1. Next base: position 11,016 of record NHHQ01000013.1, read on the forward strand.
TCCCAGGCCTCTTCGTCTTTCCCCTATTCGCTACCTTCGCGGCTGCCGGTGTCGCGGCGGTACTGCTCGGTGTTGTGACTTACGGCTATGTTTACGGCCGCCTGCTAATCTGGTTGCCGGCTGTTGCTGTCGATGATCGGTTGTCATTTGGGGAGGCCTGGGCGGTGTCTGAGGGCAACGGCTTTCGCCTGCTGGGGATCGTCGTGGGAGTTACCATTCCGCTCATCTTCCTGAGCCTTCCTGCTCTGATTTTGGTGGGCCCGCTGGGCGTCGCTGACGGTGCCGCCAATTCTCTCACCGTAGGATTGCTCGGCAGCTTGATTGCCGAATTTTTCTCGTTCATTGGGTTGGCTGCTAGTATTTCGGCCCTGTCGATTGCCTACGGAGCGCTGCGCCGGCACTACCTGTCCAGTTAACGAAAACCCTGTGATGCACGTTCGGGAACGGGTCGCACCGCCAAATACATGATTAGTCTCTTAAGGTGATGCCGCCGCCCTCCTTTTTTGCTTGCCAACAGGTTGATATAAGGGCCGCTATCCCCGTACTTGGCCACCTGTATTGTGGGGACCTAATAAAGCGGAGCGGACGCTATGGGAACATTGACGAAAGAGCTGATTTACGTAGGTGACCCCATGTGTTCCTGGTGTTACGGGTTTGCCGCCGCTAAGAAAAAACTGGAAGATCAGTGCGCTGGCCGCGCTGTGACCACGTTGGTGGTAGGCGGGCTCCACATTGACTGGACAGCGCCCCAGGATGCGGAACGTAAAAAATTCCTCGATACCCACTGGCGCGAGATCGGAGAACGCTCCGGGCAGCCTTTTAAATTTGATATTCTGGAACGGGATGATTTTGTCTACAACACGGAGGCCGCATGCCGTGCCGTGGTCACGGCCCGCGAGCTGGAAGGCAATGCCGTGGCGCTAAGTTTCTTCACGTATACCCAGAGCGCGTTCTATGCGGAAAACCGGGATGTGACGGAAGATGATATCTTGATCGATCTGGCGGATGAGTTTGGCTTTGATAAAACCCGCTTCGCGCCGCTGTTTACATCCGAAGAGATGATGCAAAAAACCATAATGGATTTCCAATTTGCGCGACGACTGGGAGTCAATGGGTTCCCCACCATCGTGGTCAATGATAAAAACGGCTACGCCTACTTGACCGTTGGATTCCAGGACTACAACATTCTGGAACCCGTTGTTGAAGCCTGGCTGACAGGTGCTTTACCCGACCGGTTGGCGGCAGAGCAACAGGGGGCACACCCAGGGTGACCTCAGGTTCCGGTGATTGCGCCAGACACCCTCAGCCAATCTGGCGCTAAACTGTTTGATAGGCCAGTAGGATTGGCAAATCCCATGAGATTTGCATAAGCTCCGTTTAGGTACCTCAGCCCTTGGCCCTCCAAAAGGCTGATATTTTCCAAACTGACCCCAAAGACCTGCATGGGTGTCTCGTCGATGAACAACAGGTTCGTAAACTGTTCTCCCAGGAGGTGAATATTCGCATCGGGTCCGCCTGGCCTGGCCGCCAGCGCCTGGGGCGCAAATTCAAATAGAATGATCAGCTTGTCCTGGTTCTAGAGCATCGGATTCTTCATGCCCCGTATGATCGACGGCTCCCGACCTTGCGCATTGATTTTGATGAAGTGAACACCTCCTATCTGATTGGAGAGGAAGATGTCGATGGGCGTGGTTTGGATGTCTAGGGTATCGGCCCCCCATCCTTCAGCGGGCTGATAAAAATGATGGCATTCCGAATTGTCTTGATGCAGATACAGTGCAAAGGGCCCGGCGTCATATAATACCACAAGACGGAAGCAGGCAATATTGTCTAGGCCGGCATGGGCGTAATTCTGGGCGAGGATATAAAATTTTTTTGCATCAGGTTTAAACGCAGAAATGCGGTCTTTGGGAATGGCTATTTTTGAGGCCTAAACGATGAAATAGCAAAAATTTGTAACGATATCCAACACAGTGTTACTGGAAGTTATCTGCTGACACATGGGTGTCGTTTCGCAAGCCTCACAAACTCCCGTCGACTGCAATTACCCGGATAGGAAAGGGCATCTTGATTTGAATGTCAACAAATTATAGGACGGGCTTACCGTTAGGGTTACAAGTGTTAGAACCGTTGGTGTTTCGACATGCGCCTGATCATAAATCGATATATCACCCGCCACTCACTAACGCTTAGCCTAGTGATCACGAAAATAAAATTAGATGTCACAGCTAGCTCTGTCGCCGCTCCTTCAGCGCAGCACTCAGCGTGCCGTCGTCCAGGTAGTCCAGCTCGCCACCGACGGGAATACCATGGGCGAGGGCGGTGACAGTGACATTGCTGTGCGCCAGCCGGTCGGTGATATAATGGGCCGTCGTTTTACCGTCCACAGTGGCGCTGGTGGCGAGGATGACCTCGGAAACGGACTCTAGGCTTGCCCGTCTAAGCAGCTCGCCAATGCTGAGATCCTCTGGTCCGATGCCGTCTAGCGGCGAGAGGACGCCTCCTAAAACATGATACCCCCCCTTGAATGCGGCTGTTCGTTCGAGCGCCCATAAATCGGCTACTTCCTCTACAACGCATATGATGGCCGGGTCCCGCCGGACGTCCGTGCAAATGGCACACGGGTCAACCGTGTCTAAATTGCCACACGCGCTGCATTGCTGAACGCTCTCGGAAGCGGACGCCATTGCCGCCACGAGGGGCTTCAGAAGCTGTTCCCTGTTTTTGATCAGATGTAAGGTGGCCCGGCGCGCAGACCGGGGCCCGAATCCCGGAAGTCTTGAAATCAGCTGAATCAGTAGGTCAATGTCACTGGTGGCCATACTAACCGCATCCTCACTTAAAACGGTAGTTTGAAGCCGGGAGGTAGCTGCAGGCCACCGGTGAGCTCCGACATTTTTTCCTGAACTTTGCTCTCTACCTTGGAGCGGGCGTCATTAGCGGCAGCAACGATTAGGTCTTCCAGCATTTCCGCACTGTCCGGCGACAAAAGGCTAGGGTCGATTTTTAGGCGCCGTGCCTCGTTCTTGCCGGTGAGGGTAAATTCCACCATGCCA
>NHHQ01000014.1 GCA_002170915.1 Rhodospirillaceae bacterium TMED167
ATTTGCCCGGTATGGACGCCATCAAAGAGGACTCTCCTAACCCTTATAATAACGAATTTACGCGGCGTGGAATGAACATCTGTGTAATGGATGGCCCGGGCCAAGGGGAATGCAACATCAATGAAGTGTGGCAGGAGGTTGGAAACTATGCCCGCGCCGGCAAGGCGGTCATTGATGAAATCGTTAAACGTGATGATGTGGATGCTGATAAGATAGCCGTCTTCGGCACTAGCATGGGCAGCCGTTATTCCGTGGAGATTGGGGCTTATGATGATCGGGTAAAAGCGGTCGTCGGTCAGATGGCCAACGTGGGTCCAACTGATGTGATTTTTAATCAAGCTCAACCGAACTTCAAACGGATCTACATGTATATGACTGATATCTCCGATGAGGCCGAGTTTGATAAATTTGCCGATGCCATGGACGAGAATTTCATGGCATCAGGGGATGCGCTCAAATGCGCGTATCTGTTGGTCGCCGGCGAAATGGACGAGCTTACCCCGCCGGAGGATGTTCACGCCTGGCTGGACCGGCTCAACGGTCCGAAAGAATTATGGATGTACGAGGATGTCTTTCATCCCATGGGGGAAGTCGCTGCAGATATTTATCCCGGCATTGCCGATTGGATTGCGGATGTCTTAGAGAAGGGATTGCCGGATGGGCATGACTTGCGGCGTGAGATCGTTCCTTAGGAGAATACCCCGGGGCGCCCCTGCCGGCGGTGCAACTTTCCTGAACTTCATCCAGTGTCCTATGGGTCTGTCACCTCTACTTTTTCAATAAAATGAACAAAGTGCCAAACGAGATGAGGTGGCTGATCTTTAGATCCCGAACCTGTCTAGCACAGCCTTGGCTTGAACGTACATGGCGTTATCTACCATTTTGCCGTCAACTTTGATGGAGGCCGCGCCCTCTTCTAGTGCCACCTCGAATTCGGCCACAACCTTTTTATAGTAAGCCTTTTGCACCTCTGAGATGGAATAGATTTCCCGCGCTGGGTCAACTTGGCCGGGGTGAACGCAGGTGCGCCCATCATAGCCGAGCCGGCGAGACAAGGTGCTGTCGGTCCGGAATGCCTCCACATTACCCACGTCTGAAAAGGCACCATCCAGCACATAGGGGAGTTTGGCCGCGCGGCATTCCAGGAGAACTTTGGACCGTGCATACAATAGTTCGGTGCCGTCGAAGGAAAAGTCACAGCCGAGATCCCTCTGTAAATCGCCGTCTTCGGCGCTACCGAAAGACACACTCTCAACGCGCTCTGCTGCGGTCGCAAGATCGAAACACCGGTGCACGCCAAGTGCGGACTCGATCTGCAGAATAAGTTTTATGGACGCTGTTTCGAGTCCAAGCGCCTTTTCGGCGGATGCCATGATTCTGTCGACTTCTTGCAGTTGTTCAACGGTTTCTGCCTTTGGAAAAAAAACCGCAGTCGTGTGCCCAGTTACGACCGCGTTAAGGTCATCTTCCAATAAATGTGGTTCGTTGTTGACTCGAACGATGGGCCGGTAGGGCAGCGTCGGTATGACATCGGAAATGATGCCTCGTGTCTCTATCTTAAGATCCGGTGGCACGGTATCTTCCAGGTCTACAATGACAGTATCGATGTTATATTTTTCGGCTTTCTGTGCGAGTTCGGGCCGCGTGCCGGGAGTATAGAGAGTGATCAAGGGGTAGGTCATGGAATCACGCGGCCTCCGGTTTCTTTTTAAGCATGAAGACCTGGACCCCATCCTGAACAACATCGCCGTGTTGGTTGAGTACTTCAAACTTGCGTTTCATGATACCCCGGTCGGGTTTTGAGGTCTCCCGCGTTTCCAGTACCGTGAGGCGAGCGTGAATGGTATCGCCGATTAGCACCGGCTTCGTAAACTTTAGACTATCAAAGCCTAGAAATGCGATCAGGGTGTCGTCGTAGAGATGGAGTTGAAACACCTGGCCTGTGGCAATGGAATAGACCAGCGGTCCATGGGCGATGCGCTCGCCAAACTGTGTTTTTTTACAATGCTCGTCATTGATATGGAGCGGATTGTAATCCCCAGAAATTCCCGCAAAATGAACAATATCTGCCTCGGTCACTGTTCTTCCAGTGGTGACAAACTCCGCTCCAATTTCCCATTCTTCCCAATATAAACCAACCATAAGTCCCTCCTTAGGCCACCGCCCCAGATTTCCGAAGCGCGGCGATGTCATCATCTGATTTGTTTAATAAACTTTGTAAAAGTGCGTCTGTATGCTCGCCTAACATGGGAGCGGGTGCCGAGAGCGTTTCAGTCACACCGTCCAGTTTCACCGGATTACCAGGTACGCGGACGCGGCCAACTTCTGGGTGGTTATATTCCACAATCATCTCCCGTTCCGCCACTGGCGGTTCTGAAAACACCTGTTCCATGTTATTGACTGGTGCGGCTGGTACATCAAATTTGCGCATATCGGTGAGCCATTCCGCGGCAGACCGTGCCGCTAAAATTTTCTCCAACATTGGCACGAGAATGTCCCGGTGGGTCACCCGGCCTTGATTGGTGGCGAAACGCTCATCCACGCCGAGATCGGGCCGGTTAATGGCTTCGCAGAATTTGACCCAGAACTTGTCTTGCCGGGTGGCAATCACTAGATAGCCGTCTTTGGTCTCAAAGGCCTCCCAGGGAACGGTGTATTCGTGCGCCGTTCCCATGGGTTCCGCCAATTCACCATTGGTGAGCCAGAGGGTTCCCACATAACTCGATAGGCTTAGCATGGCGTCGAACATGGACACTTCAAGCCGTCGACCGACACCTGTTTTCTCACGTTCATAAAGGGCAGCCAAAATCCCTTGTGCAGAAAATATACCGCCGCCCAGATCCGATATCGGAATGCCTACTCGGGCTGGCGGTCCGTTTTTTTCGCCAGTGATCGAGAGCATGCCGCTAATGGATTGAATGATAATGTCGAGGGCGGGAAGGTCTTTATACTCGCCTTCCAACCCAAACCCGGTAACAGAGCATTGGATAATCCGGGGGTTGATCACCTTGAGGTCATCATAATCCACTTTGAGCTTGGCCAGCACGCCGGGCCTGAAATTATCGACAACGATGTCTGCAGTTTTAACCAGGTCATAAAAGACCGCCAAACCGTCCTTTGTTTTCAGGTCGATGACGATAGATTTTTTATTGCGATTAAAAGTGAGAAAGAGCCCACTTAAATGTTTATACGGCGCCACAGAGGGGAGGCGGCCAAGATCGCCCACAGGCGCCTCCACCTTAATCACTTCCGCCCCCAGATCGGTGAGCATTTGTCCCCCATAGGTGCCGGCAATAATTTGACCTAATTCGAGAACGCGGACCCCGTCCAACGGCCGCTGTATGTCCGTTTCAGAGACCAAGATTCTTCGCAATGATGTTTTTCTGTATTTCCGAGGTGCCGCCCCCGATAACGGCCAGCCGCGAATCCCGGAAGAAACGCTGCATGGGATATTCCATTGCGAAGCCATAGCCCCCAAGGATCTGCAATCCCATATCGGAGACATTTTTGTAGGTTTCGCCCGAATACAGCTTAACGATAGCGGCGTCATGACGTGTTGCCGCACCTTGAGCCATCTTCCAGGCAAATTGGTACACAAGAAGCCTTGTGGTCTCGAGCATTACCTTCATTTCAGCGAGTTTATGGGATATAGCCTGGAACTTTCCAATGGGACGGCCGAATTGATTCCGTTCCTTGGCGTATTGCAGCGCATAGTCGAAGGCCGATGTGGCGGCGCCATAGCGGGCGGCCGACAAACACAGTCTCTCATACCACAGATAGGCATCGGTGTTGGCCCAGCCATTATCCACTTCACCCAATGTCATCTCTGCCGGCACGTGAACGTCACTGTAGAAGACTTGCGTGGTTCCGATGCCCCGGTGACCCAAAGTATCAATCTTCTTAATCTCGATACCGGGAAGGCTGGTATCAACTAAAAAGTTTGTAATACCTTGCTGCTTTTTCTCCCCTTGCGACGTGCGCGCCACCAGCAAACAGTATTTTGCGATGTCCATGCCCGAGGTCCATACTTTTTGACCATTGATAACATAGTCCGACCCTTCCAGGGCTGCAGATGTCTTGAGGGCCGCCGCGTCCGATCCAGACTCCGGCTCTGACAGACCAAAGCAAAAACTGTACTCGCCCGTCGCCATCTTGGGTATGATGTCGGATTTCTGGGCTTCTGTTCCATGGGTTAAAATGGCATAGCCTCCCCAAACCATAGACCGAAACATCCAAATACCGAGCTCTTCATAGGCCCGCCCAGCTTCTTCCAGGAGAATAGCCAAATCTATGGGAGAGCCCCCGACACCGCCGTATTCCACAGGCAATATCAGGCGTAACCACCCCTGCTCTGCCATGGCATTATAGGCCTCACGCGGGGGAACGGCGTCCACATCACATTTTGCCGCGTATTCTGGCGGGCAGACATCGTCGAGTAATTTCCGAACTTGGGCGCGGAGTATTTCCTGCTCCTCGGTAAAACTGAATTCCACAGCAATCCTCTTTTTCGTATTGGAAAAATCTATTTAAACCTTATGTCTCCAGCGCCGCCTGTCAACCAGGATTCCCCCCCCCCTAGCTGTTGGACAGGATATAGGGATGGCTGGCAGCTTAGTCAGCTTGTTGGGCTTGCGCCTCTGAAGCGCATAATTGTATGAAAGTACAATAGTTGTAATTACATATAAAATATGATCAGCTTTAACTTTTCGAGGTAGTTGCTGGTACCATGGATGCACCCGCGCCATCATTAGATCTCAACCTGGCATCGAATTTGCCTTACTTGCTTGCGCAAGCGTCAGCGCTCGCGTCTTTGCAAATTGACGCACTGGCCCGGTCCGTCGGCATGTCCCGCAATGAGACCAAAACGATTTTGAGCTTGATCAGTGATACCGGTCGGCGGGGCGGACATACGCTCAACGAACTGGCCGAGATCATGATGGTCAAGCAACCCACTCTTAGCCGGGTGGTTGAGGGCATGGTAAAAAATGGTCTGTTGAAACGCGAAACCGCTGCGGCAGACCGGCGTACTGTTAACATCACGTTGACGCACAAAGGCCAGGCGCAAGCGACTATTCTCGCCGACCGTGCGCGCGCCGTCGAGTATCGGTTTCAAGATAAATTGGGACCACAAGAATTCAAGACTTTGGTAAACTTGCTAAATCTTGTCGTGACGCGATTGAAATAATTAAAAGACGATATCAGGGAGGTGTATGCGTGACTTATCTTAATAATCCAGGTTTGGTGCTTGATTTGGTCCGGGAGGGCGAAGTCCACCGGGACCTGTATACGAGTGAGGCCGTTTTCGATCTGGAAATCCAGCATCTGTTTCGGAACACCTGGGTTTATGTGGGCCACGCTAGCCAAATTCCGAACGCCGGGGATTATTTCACGACCACAGTGGCAAATCAGCCGATTGTCATGATCCGTCATCAGGACGACACTATTAAGGTGCTATATAACAGGTGCCCGCACCGTGGAGCCGAGATCGTCAGGGACGTCCATGGCTGTGCAGGATCGTCCCTCCGCTGTCCCTACCACGCCTGGACGTTCAACACAGATGGCAGCCTCCGGCGGATCCCGGAGCGCCAGGGATACGACAATACCGGCTTTGACTCGTCACACGCCACCCGTGGCATGACCCCAGTTGCGGCCATGCATGTCCATCGGGATTGGGTTTTTTGCCGGCTCGCCGAAAAGGGTGATGATTTCGAGACGTTTTTCGGCGGCTCTCTCTCCACTATCGATAATTTTGTTGACCGGTCGCCCGCCGGAAAACTGGAGGTGGTAGGCGCGCCGCTGCGCTACGTCAACCGGTGTAACTGGAAGATGCTGATCGAAAACCAGACCGATACTTTCCACCCCATGACCGTGCACGCATCCTCGGCCATGACCGCCAAGACCCTCTGGGAGGAAGTGAAGGACAGCCACGAGGGTCCAACGCCCATGGTGGTGGAGGCCATCGTTCCTTTTACGATGCCATATGACTTTTACGATGGCATGGGTATCCGCGTCTGGCCTAACGGCCATGGCCATACTGGTGTGCATAATTCAATTCACTCAGATTATACGGAAGAAGATGAATATTTTAATGCCATGCGCGATGCCTATGGCGTGAAACGGGCCCAGGAAATTCTCGGTGAAGTGCGTCACAATACCGTTTATTTTCCAAACCTAATGGTGAAGGGTCCCATCCAGAAGTTGCGTCTCTTTAAGCCTATATCTGCTAATGAGACCCTTATCGAGTCGTGGATATTCCGGCTAGTGGGAGCACCCGACTATTTGCTGGAACGGACCGCCATGTATAATCGGCTGATTAATGCGCCTACTTCCATGGTTGGTCACGACGATACGGAGATGTATGAACGTGCCCAGCAGGGCCTACGTGCTGAACGTAATGAGTGGGTTAATATCCAGCGTTTGCGACTTCAGGACGAGTGCACCCAGCCGGAAGAAGTGCATTCTGGTAACAGTGAGGTTCAATTTCGTAATCAGTACCATGCTTGGCTCAAATACATGGCGACGGCGACCGGCCCAGCCCAGCCCGCGACGGGGACCGGCGGATGAGCGTCACCGAACAAGACCTGATTGATTTCGTCGTCCGAGAGGCGCGGTTGCTGGATGAGGCGCGGTATGAAGACTGGTTGGCGCTGTTTACCGCGGATGGACGGTATTGGATGCCATTGGAGCCTGGTCAGACAGAAGAGAAACTTGTCACGTCTCTGCTGTATGAGGACATGATCCTGCTAACCACCCGGGTCCGTCGTTTGACGGGGAAGCTCACATACTCTCAGCAGCCCAAAAGCCGGGGTGTTCATATACTGCAGGTCCCAAGCGTTGACTCCCTGGACGAGGCGGCCAATACCTATCTTATCCACACGCCATTCCTGTTTATCGAGTCCCGCCGGGACGAGAAAGAGCTGTATGCCGGCTGGATTGATCACACTCTGATGGAAGAGGAGGATGGTTTGAAAATAAAAATGAAACGGGTCGAGTTGGTCAATTGCGACGCCGCTCACCACAATATGCAGCTCATCATTTAGCCATGAGTAATAACCTGAAAGCCATCATCACCGGCGGCGGTTCTGGGATTGGCGAAGCCACCTCCAGATCAATGCTGGAAGCCGGTTACGAGGTGATTTCGGTTGGCCTGCGTGAGCCCGATTGGACCCATGAGCGCTTCACAAGTTTGACCTGCGACCTTCTGGATGAAAACGCGACGGCGTATCTCGCGGCGCAACTTGCGGAAGATCACACAGTTACCCATTTTGTCCATAACGCCGGCATGATCCGGCATAAGGCCCTCGAAGACGTTACGGTGGCGGACCTGCAAGACTTGACCCAGCTACATGCGGCTGCGGCGTTGATTTTTACCCAGGCCTTGGTGCCGGGAATGAAAGAGCGTAATTTTGGGCGGATCATCTTTAATTCTTCCCGCGCCCTGCTGGGTTTACAATCCCGGACCGCGTATTCCTACAGCAAAGCTGGTTTGGTCGGCATGGCCCGCACCTGGGCGTTGGAATTGGCACCTCATGGCGTCACGGTGAATGTGCTGGCGCCAGGCCCTATCCTCACGGATAATTTTTGGGACTTGGTGGAGAAAGACAGTCCGCAGCAGCACGCATATGCGGCCAAAGTGCCTGTTGGTCGATTGGGGGAACCCGAAGATGTTGCCAATGCCATACTTTTTTTTGCTGACCCCAAAAGCGGATTTGTGACGGGTCAGACCCTGTTTGTCTGTGGTGGGGTGAGTATTTTCTCTGGATGACCTTATCGTAACACATGGATTTGTGTGTCACCAAAAATTTGTATACAACAGCTCAATTGCGGAGGGGTGGCCGAGCGGCTGAAGGCGCCGGTTTGCTAAACCGGTATAGGGTTTAACACTCTATCGAGGGTTCGAATCCCTCTCCCTCCGCCAGCTTGTCAAAGACTTCTAAAGTACACGGTAGTTACAACTACTTAGCTTATCTCAAAACATGCCTTTAAACTTTTGTGTCACAGAGTATCACACAGGAGTGCATCATATTTTGTGTAAATCGGAATGGTTGGTTTCATTTTAGACATAGAGTTCCACACGACTTAACCAACATTGTTGGACCTGCCCATATCAGATATCCATTAAAGACTAAGTAAAAACGAGCAATTGAGAAACATGTCTTTCCAGTCTTATCTGTAGCAATGTAGCTAAAATTTTATACCACGCCAAATGCGAGCATCGCGTCAGCCACCTTCTTAAAGCCCGCTATGTTTGCTCCTGCCATATAATTAGTCCAACCATCTTTTTGCTTTCCAGCCTCCTGGCAGCTTGCGTGGATTCCGGTCATAAGTTCTCGCAGCAAAGTGCGAAGTTCATCATTTGACCAAGAGCGCCGCTCAGAATTTTGACTCATCTCCAGGCCCGACATTGCTACGCCGCCAGCATTAGCTGCCTTTGCCGGACCAAACAAAATTTTTGCACCGAGAAATGCATGAATACCTCCAATCTCGGTGGGCATATTTGCCCCTTCAGCAACACCCATGCATCCATTAGCTAACAACATTTTAGCTTCTTCCGTGCTGATCTCATTTTGGGTCGCACATGGCATTGCGAGGTCCACAGTAACCCCCCACGGTTTCTCGCTTAA
>NHHQ01000015.1 GCA_002170915.1 Rhodospirillaceae bacterium TMED167
CGGGCCATCCCGCGGTGATCGACGGCGCGTCGGATTTAATGGCAGATGTCTTCGGCGAAGCTGGTCGGCACGCCCGTTTTGCAGTGGGCGTTTCCAGCCTCCCATTGGGCGTGGCGGTTGAGATTGATGGTATCTTCGAAATCACCTAAAAGCGGCTAGTGGGTGGATAAATTCAGAACCTTCTCGGAAAATCATTCTCCTGAGTTGACATGATATACGCCAGACGGTTGTCGGACTTTTTTGGGCCGCTCTCATAACAATGGTGCTTTAACGGCACACTCCACTGCTGAATACGCTTCTATGCCGTGAAAACCTGAGATTCCTTCGTTGTTATCACTAATGGAATAACCTATCCCGACGAGGACTTTTGGTTAATTACCACCAGTGTCATCATCACCGTTCTGTTACCGGCATGTACATATTCACCTTTTAGACTTAGCGAGCAAAAGCGCATCAAACGAAAGCCGGAGATCCACAAAGCGTGATGTCCCCCAGGAAACGGGTGATGCACCCCAAATCGTGTCGATGGAAACCTTAGATTATCGCCCCTTTTTCCTTACACGGTGAGGCCTCTGTTGCATCGATCAGTCTATCCTGCCAGCTTACCTCGGGTTTTGTGCATCTTTTGTTCGGAGACCAATCGCGTTAGCCTTTACGGCTCCCGTCAACATTTCTATACCACTGCGTGAAGCTAGAATTAAGTTTTTTTGGGAAACGAGTTCATGCAAAAATCACCTGGGGCATCCAAAACACGCACGCGACTATCGGAAAAGCTTGGGCAGTTTGTAGAGAGCCGACCAGTGCAGAACTTTATCATCGTGCTGATAATTCTCAATGCAGTGACGCTGGGGCTAGAAACAGACCCCGACGTAGTCCGGCGGTTAGGCACCGCACTGCATATTTTCGACAAAGTCATCCTCGCGGTATTTGCCTTCGAAATTTTTTCGAAACTCATCTATCGCAGATTGGCATTTTTCAAAAACGGTTGGAACATTTTTGACTTTATTATTGTTGGCATTGCTCTCATCCCCAGTTCTGGCCCTCTCTCCGTCCTTAGGACGCTGAGAATATTCCGCGCCATGCGGTTATTATCCATCGTGCCCTCCATGCGAAAAGTGACGCAAGCCTTGTTCTCGGCAATTCCGGGAATCCTCTCCGTCGGCTCGATGATCTTACTGATTTTCTATGTAAGCGCCGTCTTAAGCACAAACTTTTTTGGCGCTGAATTCGCACCTTGGTTTGGCACGATCGGGCGCTCTATGTTTACACTCTTTCAAATTATGACCCTCGAGAGCTGGTCTATGGGCATAGTTCGTCCCGTGATGGAGGACTTTTCCTGGGCCTGGGCGTTTTTTGTGCCCTTCATCCTGGTGACTAGTTTTGCGGTTCTAAATCTGTTCATCGGGATCATTGTTGATGCCATGCAGACCCAAAATGCAGCCATAAATAAGGACCTTAAAGAAGATGCCACCGAGGCTTTAGGAGGAGATATACGACGCGACCTCATTGACCTCAAAAAAGAGGTCCAGGTGATGAGCGCGTTGTTAAAGGCCAAGAATTTACAGGATTCTTGAGAAAACGCGGAGATGACTAAATATGATCTAGCACCGGCATACCCCAAAGATCACAGCCCCAGATCAATGGTGAACCTTGACGAACATTTTTTGTCATCAAATTGGCAGGTATGATACAAGAAAGAAATCAGTCATGAGGCGTCGTGCAACATATTCTTACTTTGAGAGCAGAACTGACGGATCAATGAAGGCATTATCGACGGTCATAATTGTCATGTTGTTGGCCGGAAGTCTCTTTTCGGTGTCAGGTAGTATTAAGGCACAACAGAGCTCGGATACAACCCAACAACTGAGCAAACGTCTTCTCGATGCTGTTGACGGCAATGAAGTTGAGGCCGTCCGGTCGTTACTTGCGATCGCCTCGGGCCGGTCTTTGGTTGCTTTGCCAATCGGGCTGACGGCTGCGGGCCGGGCCGTCGAACGCGGCTACTATGAAGTCGCACATCACATCCTTGCAGTTCGGAACCAGCAAATTCAATTAGAGAGAGACGAACGGACCGCAAATCCATCTAACGAACGCGGCTACCCAGCGGCAGTGCCCCTTCAATCCGCATCTCCAGCGAAGAGACCTATATCTCCCCCTTTACGGCTTGATCGGCAAACACCAAAGCCGCTTGCAGTAACCGACCCAACACCCGCAGCGACACCAATCCCGAAGGCAAAGGCGCGTACGGGAGATCCTGCTCCCAAATCACCACCGCCCCTATCCGGCCCCAATCCATTTGAACCTTCGCACACGCCGGAAATCGAACTGCCCAGAGTCCACCCTGTTGATCAGCCGGACAATCGGTCTGATAAATCCGATACGTTTCCAGCAGCTCGAGTGGCACCTCCCCCAGATCTCCCACTGCGAGGGTCACCGAAAAGCGCGGTGGTAGATACAACACCTAACCGCAACCTGCCAACGCCCATCGGCCCACCGATAGGTGCAACAAAGCCAGAAAAATCGGGATTTTTTGGGCGACTTTTGGGTACAGTGTCCGACACGTTTATCCCATCGGATAGCGAGCCGGAGGCTGACAATGAGACCCCGGACACGCCAGAAACTGTCAGCTCGTCCAACCCGTCTCACATGACGGGAGGAACACCCATGGCGCTCTCAGAAAGTACTCGACCGCCGGAAGGGGTCAATTTGACAGAAAACGCCCCTCCATCTGATGGAATCCTTAGCAATTTGACAGAATTTTTTACCTCGAGCGGCCCTCCAGAAAACACGCTGGCAACATTAACATTGCCAGCGCCGGCACCCATAGCAAGCATTACGAAAGTAAATACAAACGATGAACCGTCAGCAAAAGCGGAACTGACTAAACCTGGCAAGTCGATATCACAATCTGGAAAATCACCATCCTCTGGTCCCGAAGCACCCGGCTTCATTGATTTGATTAAGAAGGTTCTCCGCTATGAGACTCTAAAGCCAGAACCAGCGGCGGAGGAACCCTCCGTTTCCACGACCATTGCGGCCAAGCTTCTTGAACCTTCACCGCTAAATCCCAGCGAAAACATTGGTATGGCGCTCCAACAAAGCGGGCAGGCTACCGCCAGAACAATTGGCATGTCCTCGCCTCTCCCCGCCAAACCAGTTGCTAGTGAGCCAGAAAATGACCCTCCAACAAGTCAAACACACAACTCGTCGACGCTCGCCCCTGACGTGATCATGCCTCCAGTCCACATCCAGGTAGAAAAAAAAAGTAACCCGTTCCAAGAGAAGTTCCAGGTCCAGGAGAAATCTATACCGCCACCATCCCGTGCGCCCACTGCGTCGTCAGCGGTCAACGCCAAAGCACCAGCTAAAAGCGTCGTAACCCAACTAGAGACACGGGCGACTGCGATTAGGTTAGGTTCAACTAATAAGATGCCTGCTACCGCTGCCATAGCGCGGTTCGAAAAGTCCAGATCACGTCAGAGAACGGCGCTGCCGCAAATGAAGGCTCCAGCATCTGGAACGCCGGACAGGAAGCACCCCATGTTTCGGATTGGCAAGTCCCTCACCCTTGGTCTTTCTCTAAACCCAAAAGCAATAGCTAGTGGGGAGTGCTTTCGGAAAGGACTAGTTACCGACTGGTATTGCCTGGAACAAGCCGACTGGCCTCAAGAGATGGCGAAGGCAAAGGGCCTGAACGCCTGGCATTATCGAGAGGCATCGACTGTCGTCCTATATAAAAGTGGTAAAGCAGTCAGGATATACTCGGTCATTCCATCAAATACTTATGATGACGCGATAAAGTATTATACCAGCCTTTTAGGTCCTCCTACCAAGTTTGTGACGGATAAGCTTGTCCGCCTAGGTAACACTCCGTTATCGAACCACTCCTCAACTTGGATCTATCCTTCAAAAAGAGGCGGTATGGAAACACTTGAAATAAGACGGTTTGATAATATTCGGGGCTTTATTGCGTCCGATACTGTAGGTTTCATTCGCCTATTTGAGGAAAATTCAAATCCGATATTTGCTGTCTTATCTGACACGGATCTCATCCTGCATCAGATAAGGAGTAAAAATAAAAAACGGTGAGGTATGATCTTAAAAATACAAGTTTAATGAACAAATTACTTTGAAGTCATGACCCAGACGCCATCCCAGTCCTTTGGATTTTTCTTTTTCATTATCGAACATCTCTCGATGTAAGTATTTGAAAGTTTATCCACCGGATTTGCCCTTAAGCATTCTTTAAATGACTTGATGGCTTTGTCCCATGCGCCAGTTTTGAATGCCACACGCCCTTCATTAAAATGGTTTACCGTATCCATCAGGTTCGGGAATGTCGTTGAGTTATGGTAATCTAAAACCTCTCTAACCCCAACTGGCTCTGTTTTTCCTTTTACAATGACGTCATCAATATATCTTATTTGGTAGGTCCCCTTTAATTTTTCATAAGTATAGTCGCTTATGAGGATACGAGCAGAATACTGTTTGCAGGCGCTCTCTAGTCGTGCGGCCAGGTTAACTCCATCCCCTATCATGGTATAATCCATACGTTTAGAGGATCCAATGTTACCCGAGACTACTTTATCCGTGTTTAGCCCTAACCCCATATCAACCGGCATTTTGCCCTCTTTTTCTCGAATTTCATTCCACTCCCATAGGCGTGAAATCATATTTATGCCTGCTCGGACACCGCGATCCTCATCGTCATCATTTGCAACGGGTATACCAAATCCAGCCATGATAGCATCGCCGATAAACTTATCTACCATCCCCCCCTGTTCAGTGATTGCCTCAACCATGATGTCAAAGTATTCGTTAAGTAGCTGGACAGTACCCTGAGCCCCTAAAGTTTCTGTTATTGTGGTAAATCCTCTAACGTCAGAAAAAAGTAAGGTTGCGACAGTTTCTTGCCCTCCCATAATATCTTTACCCTCACTCATTAATTGATCCGCAATTCCGGGATCAATATAACGCGACATTGTGGACTTCATCCTTTTTTCATCTGAAATATCCTCAATCATTATGAGTGTGCCCAAATGGCCTTCCCCTTGCTCCATTCTTCCGTCGGGATCTTGGTTTTCCAATGGAAGAAAGCTCATATTCGCTGAGACTGTCTCAATATTATCATCCTCTCGGGTACCTACTTCAAATTCGACATCCATCAATGTTTCGTCTTCCTTAGTCTCCTCAAGATTTTGAATTTTCTCAAAAATCCATGACCTCCCATTTGTAAAAAACTCTTCGGATTTCTTACCAAGAATATCTGCAGACCGAATTTTTAATATTTTAAGCCCGGCCTTGTTGCAGGTTATTATTGTCCCTTCGTCATCAATCGTAATTACAGCATTAGACATGCTGGTAAGCATGCTATGATTGTAAGCCCTTTCTTTTGCTACATCCTCAAACAGCTTCGCATTCTCCAGGGCGATGGCAACTTGCTGAGTAAAAGCTTTAAGCCGGGACTCATCTTCATCCGTAAAGCCCCCTCCCTTTTTATTAAGCGCTTGCGTACAACCGATACACTCTCCTTCCTTGTTTATTATTGGAACGCATAATATCGAGCGCGTGAAATATCCGGTTTGTTTATCAAATCCCGGGTTAAATCTAAGGTCGGCATAAGCATGTGGAATATTAATAGTTTCCCGAGACTGGAATACTGCACCCGCTATACCAGCACTATTGGGCAGCCTAATTTCACCGATACCATCTCCCATCGCTACCCTCGAAAAGAGTTCATCCGTTTTTGGATCGTTTAGGAAAAGGGTTGCCCTGTCCGCATTCAGCATACGTGTTGACTCAAGCATGACACGTTGCAGCAGAGAACCTAGGTCAATCTCCGCAGTAACATCGGAAACAACATCTAGAAACTGCATTTCTTTTTCGCGGGTTTTCTCCATTTCCTCCAGCCCTTGAGCATTTTGGAGAGAGACCGCTGCTTGCCCCGTAATGGCTTCAACAACCTCAAGGTCTTCCTTTGTAAATCGACCCTTTTTCTTGTTCAAAATTTGAATTACCCCAATAATATCATTGCGCACAGTCCTTACCGGCGCACATACAACATTTTTGGTGACGTAGCCCGTCTGCTCGTCAATTTTGGAGTTGAACCGCTCATCATCATAAGCGTTATGGATTATCTCACCTACACCAGACTGAAAAATTGAGCCAGCGATACCGGTTGTATTTAGAATTCTTATTTCTCGCGTGAGCTCACCTTGTGCAACTCGTGAATACAACTCCCCGGTCAATGGATCATTTAAAAACAAGCTGCCCCTATCTGCTTTAAGCTCTTGGGTTGTCATATCGATCAACGTCCACAAGATTTCACTTAAGTTTCTCAAACCGGCAATCCTGCGTGTAACAGACAATAACATTTCTGTTTGGTGCAGTTTTGCCTGGGTGCGCTCTAGGTGCCCCTTAAGTTCAGAGGGGCTTAAAGACTTGGAGACTGCCCCTAAAGTCCCACGATTTCCTGTCCTGGATGTATTTTCTTCTTTATTAGGCATTGTTGTGCTCCAGTTCCGTCCTTAATTTTGCGATAGTCTCTTGCAGATGACTATGTTCATCCAAATTAGTTACCGCTTGTTGTTGGAGATTTTCCTCAAAGGTAAATTGAGCATCTTCAAGTTCACCACGAAGTCCGGTCGCCGTATCTTTTAGTTGTTGGATCTCATCTGCAGAACGCTGCACAGCTTGCTGAACCGCAGCATCCTTCTCAAACCGCAGGCTCTCCAACTCATCCCGAAGTCCGGTCGCCGTATCTTTCAGTTGTTGGATCTCATCTGCAGAACGCTGCACAGCCTGCTGAACCGCAGCATCCTTCTCAAAAATTGCTTCCTCTAGTACAGCTCTAACCGATACCACAGTTTCTCTTAGGTGACGATTTTCGATGCCTAAATCCGTATCCAAAGTCACTTACTCCAGATTAATGTCAAACCCCAATGTCTTTGCCTCGCAGTATGACCTCAAGTTTTAGAATTTTTACAAAAAAACAAGAAGAAGTTTTATCCTACTTTGGCGACCTTGTGATTCAATGTTGCGTTACGGCTCAGCCCTTATTATGACTAAGTGCCTGCCTTTGGGGTATACACAGCATGTCTTGGTTTAAAAATATAATTGTCATCTGATCGGTAAGCCGTACTGTTTTTATTTACCAACCAGATGGGAGCTTATAGTCAGGCTAACAAAGCATCACTAATCTTCCGATGTTTTGTGCTCAAGAATTTCCTTACTTAGTTGTTGCGATGAAGACACCATCCCAATTTTTAGGTGGCGGAGACACCTCATATTGTCGAATTCTAGATTCGTACAAGTCACATAAAACATCTAACCTAAAGCGGTCACTGGAAGCGGCTTTGACAGCTAATAGTGGGCCAACTTCTTGGTCCGCGGCAGCTTCTGCCGCATCACGAACCTTTTGGATTAAATTCTTTGCCTTATCCCAATCCTGACTCTGGTAAACTCTTATCATTTCTGAGACTGTCTTTTTTATGGAGATGAAGACAGGATCCTTGGCTATTTCCTCATCACCCAACAAAGCGTAAATTTGGAGACCAACTGTTTTCCCCTTAACCTGAATTAAGTCGAGTTCGATGATAGCAAACTCTTCGACATGCTCATACGTGTTGGGTCCGATTACGATGTCGACGCCATAGGTTTTGGACTGACCCTCAAGCCTGGCCGCCGTATTTACGGTATCACCCAAAACCGAATAATCCATGCGCTGGGCCGTACCCATGTTACCAACAACGGCCTCTCCAGAATTCAGACCTAAACCAACCTTTAGGTCCAAGTGTTTTCGCCCCTCCTCTCTTGCCTCCTGCTTTAATCTGGCATTTAGCGGGGCCATTGCCTGCACCATTGCGAGTGCCGACCGACAACCATCCTCGGCATGTTTAATGTCATCCAATGGCGCGTTCCAAAAGGCCATAATGCAATCACCCATGTATTTGTCGATGGTTCCATTGCGTTGCAAAATTATGTCTGTTAGCGGAGTAAGTAGCTTGTTTATCAGTACCGTTAGTCCCTCCGCGTCGAAAAGTTCAGATATACTCGTAAAACCTCTTACATCGCAAAAAAGCAACGTCATTTCTCTTTTTGATCCGCCAAGAGTTAAAAGTGAGGGGTCTTCCACCACACTCTCAACCATCGCAGGTGACAGATATTTACTAAAGGCATCCCGTGTTTGGCGTCGCTGTGCCTCTTCAGACGAATATCCTAAATATGTAAGGGTTACGTAAATTATTAGTACCGCCGTTATGCCGAAAGCAGCATCTATGAGAACTCTTTCCTCTGAAAATAATAACCAAGAGGCAGCACCTGCAGATATGCTGACAAATACGAAAAATAGTAGCGACCACTTTGCACCTAAACTCGGGACCAAAACTATTATTATCAGTCCTGCTACGAGTGCCAGCGCCATTTCAGCTGCATCCGCATATCCAGGTCGCGTAAGAAACTGCTGTGTAAGGACTGATTCAATAAGTTGAGCGTGTATCTCCACGCCGGGAATGAAACGTTCAGTCGGCACTGTTTTTATATCAAGAAGTCCAGCAGCGGAAGTTCCTATTAGTGCTATTTTACCCCGCAATTTTAATGGATCCACGGATCCTGACAACACGTCTTTGGCAGAAACATATTTTGCCGCGTCCGTTTTACTAAAATAAGGCCACATTCTTCCATTGCGGTCAGTTTCTGCACTCACAGCTGCCATTGTGAGCAATGCCAGTTTATCGGGATTGAAGTTTGCTTTTGGCTTGAACTTCCGTATCCGGTATTTCTTGCTGACCTTTGCGAGGGCCCCCCGATGTATAAGTTTTTTCTGCCCCTGGCCCACATCTATCTCCAGGAAAAGTAAGCGGTTATAAGTAGAGCTGTAAGGAAGTTTTGGGACATTTATGTCATCGAGAATTTCTCGCGGTATCGTAAATTGTCGCTTCGGCCCAATTTTTACCTCTTCAATACCGGCAACTCCCCCGAAGGCAACAACGCCCCGACGACCAGCGGCAAGGCGCATAACTTCAATGCCCAGAGCCGGATACAAGCGATCACTGTTCCTAAAGAAGGCGGGCACCCGCCTCACGATGCCATCCACCTCTGGTTCAAGAGCTAATAGACCATGCCCCGCCGCCATGCGCTCAATGTCTGGGACATTCCTGAGAATACCACTGACCTCTGTAACCCATTTCTGTGGTCTAGGTGCACCCTTCGCCTGACGTTCAAAAACTCTGTTTTTGAGCGGCTTACGATCCTCATATTCTCTTTCGATTGGAAGAACAGTTTGGCCAACTACTATCCTCTTAGCGCTTTTAATTGTTTGCCCAAATATCGCGTCATTTTTTGGAATTTTCATCAGCTTTGCGATGGTCTCTTTATCCAAACCAACCACGCTTTTCACTACGTTGTCACCATTCATTCGGTCAGGTTCGGCAAAAATTATGTCAAAGCCAAGCACCGCAGTGCCATATTTAAAGGCGTTTGAGACTAACTGTGCCAGCTGATTTCGAGGCCAAGGCCATTGACCGATCTCCATAAGGCTATCCTCATCGAGATCGATAATTACTACTGGACTATCCTTTAGAATTTCTCGAGGCGTGATATTTTGATAGTAATCAAACACCTTTAACCGGACAGTTTGGAGGGGACTGGGATCAAAAACCCGCACCGCCATAAAACCAGAGAGAAGAGCCAACCCAATCCAGCGAGCTTTCCCAATCTTGAATTCCCGTTTTTTGCTGTTCTGTGATGAACTTCTGACTTTGGCGCCGAGCATCCCAGCAATCGTCGTAGTCAAGAGACCTACCAGTCGATCTAACAATAACAATTTTTGGGCACGTTTTATCATAAAAATTCATCCAAAAGGGGGTTTGCTAGTCATCATCTGTATAGCCTAACATGGTTACACTATTTCCCAGGCCAGCTTGACCCAAACACCGCGAGAGCGCAATATGAACATGGACGATTCCGTTTTTTTTGCCGAAAAATTGA
>NHHQ01000016.1 GCA_002170915.1 Rhodospirillaceae bacterium TMED167
AGGGTATTCATCTCAAACTGATGTGCCGTTGCCTTTAGCTCAAAACTCTTCTCACCCGCGATTTCCTGAACGACGCCCCGCGCCTCAACCCTCGGTCCGGCAAGGTCGGCGACAAACTTTTCAACCCTAAATGTGTCGGTGCCCAGCCAATATTTTGCGGACATTGATATGCCGCGCACGGGCAGTCGATGGTTGACCGGCCTTGGCAAATAAAGGTTACCCTGCACCCCCAGGTCGATGCTGGCATTTTCGATGTCCAGCAATGAACGTGCCTGGTCGAAAGACCCTTTAAAGCGCGCACCTTTAATGGCCACGTCCGTTTCAAGAGGGTCGGGTATGGCAAGTCTGCCGGCATCCGATTCCAGATCAAAGTCAACGGACTCGAGGACACCGTTTTGGGCAACCCGGACAGCGACAGACCCCGTGACGGGGGCATCAAAATGTCTCAGGGGCTCGAATTTCTTTGAAAGCCCCGCGATCTGTGATGGAGATACATCGGTGAACCCGAAGGTCAGGGACATCTCCTCCCGCGCCGCGTGAAAATATCCATTGAGGGTGACAGTTGCTTTCTGGTCTCCCAATAAAAGTTCGAATAGCGCCCTACCGGTAATCCCGGTGCTGCCCCGGTTGAGTGTTATGCTGGATTTCGGCGCCGTCCAGATGATGCCCATTTGTCGGTCATCTACACTCACGGCGGCATTATCTATCTCGACGCGGCTGAGCTCGATAAGGGCGGCTTCCTCCCCAGACGTCTGGACAAAATCCTTTAGCAACTGGCTCACAAGTCCGTCGCTGGACCGTTGGCCTTGAGGAAGCTCAATCGCCAGACGGCCGTCGATATTTCGAATGACGGCAATTCTCGCGCCGGAGACATAGAGGCTTTTGGGCGCGAGTTCGCCTTTTAACAGCGCAGGTGCGCTCAGGGAGATGGCGAGTTCAGGGACTTGAGCAAACATTTGGCCTTCGGGACTAAGGATACGCGTCCCACGCAGAATCAGATCAATCGCGCGATCACCACCGACCCATTTGAGAATCGTGTCATCGACGCTAACCATATAAGAACCCGTCCGGGAACTCAGAGCCGATTCAAAATAGGGGGTCAAGAACGCGATTGAAACTGGCCCGGAGGTCAGGCGCCAAGCCAAAACCCCAGTAACAATCATGAAGCCACCGGCAAGCAAGCCGGCGAGTTGGACCGCCAGCCTAATACTTCTGCCCAAAAATCCCGAAGAGTTCTGATTAGATTCTTCTGACATCCTCTAGTGTGTTCCAGTTATCAGTTCAGTATGTCGCAACGCCTAAAACAAATTCGCCGGTCAAACTGATTTCCTTGACCCTGCAACAGTCTTAAAGCACTGTGGATGGGTTAGGAACCCATGACGACGATACACTCACAATATTTCGCTGTCCTTGATCAACTCCCTGATCCCTATGATCGCGAACGCGCCGACATTGGAATTAAACGGCTGATGGAAGCCGCTCAAAAATTGCCCGAGTCGGAGCCAAAATGCGATCTCCTGGCAGTGTGCCAATCACCTGGCGCATCTGACCTCCTCGGATCAATGTTCGGCAACAGCCCGTTTCTCACCCAAGCGGCCGTCTCTGAACCAGGTTTCCTCGCTACATTGCTCATCCAGGGACCTGGCGAAGCCTATCATCATGCCATATCCCCCTTAAAATGTGGCCAAATTAAGCCAATCCGTACAATTATCCCATCTCAACCGGCAAAGACTTTAAGAATGGTTAAGCGGCGAGCCGCCCTGACCATCGCCCTCGCCGATATTGCAGGACTTTGGACCGAGCCGAGAGTGGTCCAGGCCATCAGTGAGCTCGCGGAATTGTCTATCTCCCACTGCGTTAAACACCTGTTGCGCCGGGCACATGAAACTGGGACCCTAATCTTACCGGACCCTGAAAATCCCGAGGATGGGTCAGGCTACATCGTTCTCGGCATGGGGAAATTAGGGGCCCGGGAGTTGAACTATTCCAGCGATGTTGACCTGATCGTCTTTTATGATCCAGACGCTATTTCCACCGCCGCGCCGCTGAAACTCCAACAGAATTTAGCGCGTCTGACGCGGGATCTTATTCAGCTTCTTTCAGAACGGACGGAAGATGGATACGTGTTCCGGACGGACCTCCGGCTGCGGCCTGATCCCAGTGCAACCCCCTTGGCAATGTCCGTGGAAGCGGCTGAGACCTATTATGAAGGATTGGGACAAAACTGGGAACGGGCGGCGATGATCAAAGCCCGGCAAGTCGCCGGTGACGAAAGTGCCGGAGACCGGTTGCTAGAGAGACTGGCCCCTTTTGTCTGGCGCAAAAATTTGGATTTCGCGACCATCCAGGACATTCATGCCATCAAGCGGCAGATTAATGCCCATCGGGGGGGCGATACAATCTCCGTGGAAGGTCATAACGTCAAATTGGGCCGAGGCGGCATTCGGGAAGTAGAGTTCTTCGCCCAAACGCAGCAGCTTATTTGGGGAGGAAAACACCCCGAACTCCGGCAAATTAAGACGGAAGATGCTCTCCGCATGTTTGCCAAAAAAGGACTGATCACCGGGGGCACTGCAACAGAATTAATTGGCGCTTACTGGTATCTCAGAAAAGTCGAGCACCGCTTACAGATGATTGCCGACCAACAAACCCATGAACTCCCGCCAGACGAGGAGGGTCTGCGCCACGTGGCCACGTTCCTGGGAAATAAAAATGTTGATGAATTCCGGAAAATATTGACCGGGCACCTGTCAACCGTGGAAGAGCATTACGCTCAATTATTCGAAGAGCACTCGGAAATCGGCCGCGAAACGGCCCCGGGGAACCTGATATTTACCGGGACGGATGACGACCCAAGCACGCTTCAAACGCTCACACAATTTGGCTTCGAAGATGCGCGCGCGGTCGCTGACATAATCCGCAATTGGCACCGGGGCCGTCATCGCGCCATGCGCACCGAGAGAGCGCGTCAAATCCTCACAGACTTGGCGCCCCAGTTACTAGCAGCCTTTGGCACCTCGCCAGATCCAGATGGTGCCCTCCGGAGATTTAATGGATTTCTGAGTGCCCTTCCTGCCGGCATTCAGATATTCTCTCTCTTTCGGGAAAACCCATCGCTGTTGGATCTGGTCGCCGAAGTGATGGGCAGCGCCCCCCGTTTGGCCAGCCATTTAGGCCGGCGTCCCGGTCTATTGGACTATGTATTGGAGCCCGAATTTTACGGCCCCCTACCCGACGAGCGATCGTTGGAACAAGAAATCCGTGGCGTGCTCGCCGCCGCGCCAGATTACGAGACATGCCTCGACCAAAGTCGGATTTGGACCGGAGACCGGATGCTCCAAGTGGGCATCCATGCGCTCCGTCGATTGGCGCCATGGAACGACATCAGCGCGGCCATTAGTGACATCGCAGCATCCGTGATTTCGGCACTTGCCTCGCAGGTGCATGCAGAATTTTCCCACCAACACGGCATCATTCCAGGTGGCCAATGGATGATCTTGGGTATGGGAAAATTAGGCGGGCGCGAGATGACGCCCTCGTCTGACCTGGATCTTATCGTGATCTATGATCACGATGCAGGAGCTCAAGCATCAGACGGCAAAAAGTCTTTGAACCCGGGGCAATATTACAGCCGCCTTACCCAACGGCTGATCAATGCACTCACGGCGCCCACGGCGGAAGGGAACCTGTTCGAGGTGGATATGAGACTGCGCCCGTCGGGGACCACCGGGCCGATCGCCTCGCACATCGGCGCCTTTACCAAGTACCATGATGAGTCGTCCTGGACGTGGGAACATATGGCCCTGGTGAGGGCGCGCGCCATCTCTGGTAACGAGAGGCTCATCCGTCAGGTAAACCAAGTCATTGAAAAAACACTCACCCGCTCCCGGGATCCGGCCCACCTTCTGGCAGACGTTGCCGGGATGCGAGAGCGCATTGACACGGAACACCGGACGGGTTCCATCCTTGAGATCAAACATTTTCGCGGCGGCATCGTCGACATTGAATTCATCGTCCAGTATCTCCAGCTAATGCACGCGGCCAACCATCCATCCGTATTATGCGCCAACACGGCGGATGCTCTCGAGAGCCTTGCGGCACATAAATTATTGGATCACAGCGATGCAGAGCTGCTCCGGAAAGCCCTCTTGGTCTTCCAGAGTATTCAAGGTCATTTGCGGCTTACTTTGGAAGGCCAGTTGGACGGCCGCAGCGTCCTCATGCTGCCCAAGCCGCTTCAAAAAAGCCTGGCCGACCTGGGAGAGTGCAGCATACCGGAGGACCTGGAGACGTGTTTGGAGACAAAGGCAACACGTGTGTTCCGCACCTTCAAAAAAATTCTCGACGACGCCCCAGCAGGTTAGGACTGGGACTGGAGTCAGATTAAGACATAACCGTCAGAATATCCTTTAACGACTTTTTGATTTTGGCCACCGACGGTACCGTCGCCCCGTCGGCCGGATGCCCTGCCGCCAAAATCATCACCGGTTTATTTGACGCCGGTCGGCCACACAAATCGTTTAAAAAAGTCATGGGGTTGGGGGTGTGTGTCAGAGAAACCAACCCTGCGAGATGAAGCGCCGTGATCAGAAAGCCGGTCGCTATTCCAACGCTCTCCGGGACGTAATAATTTTTGTATCGGGTACCATCGTCGAACGCACCATAGCGCTCGGCAAAAATGACAATGAGCCACGGGGCCACCTCCAAATGGGGCTTTGAGGCAGTCGTACCGATGGGTTCGAGCGCCTTGATCCACTCATCCCCTGCTCCGCCGGCATAAAACCGACGCTCTTCCTCTTCGGCGGCCGCACGAATTTGTTTCTTTGCGGCAGCATCCGAGATGGCGACAAAATGCCAGGGCTGATGGTTGGCGCCGCTGGGCGCCAGCCCCGCTGTCGCAATACAGGACTCGATGACCGCCTGATCCACCGGTCGGGCGGCATACTCTCTGACCGTGTGACGCCGGGACATCGTAGACTGAAAGGCTTCAGCCGCGGCCCGCATCTCTTCATCGTTCATCTTTGATTTATACGGCAGCGGAACGGGCGCGTAGTTCAGTTTTTTCTTTTGAAACATCTGTGCCAGTCTCCTTTACGAATTAACGGACTCAAACCATAACCATGGTCGATGAAAGGATAATCTCCGGATGGCTCCTCCTGGTAAAATCCCAGCCAGCAAAACCCCACCCGACACTATATTCCGGGATTTCGTCTTGATCGCCGCTCTACACAGGCTACAACGGCTGTTCATTTGGTGCTAGAGCCCCGTGCAAGTCGCACGCTTAAAATAGGTAGTCTTCCCCATGCACTCTCTTGCTGAAGGCGCACGCGCCATCCTGCTGGAGGCAGATGCGTTACAAAAAGCCGCACTGTCCCGGGACCTCGGGCAATGCTGGCGGGACGGCAGTGTCATGGAGATTGGATCCGCTGATGCTCCGGCCCGGCCCAATCGACCCGACCGACCGGAATTATTGCGCCCAGGAGACATGCCCCGTCGTCGCCCCGCCAGCGAAAAAGGACGACTGGCTTTCATACATGCCATCGCGCATATCGAACTGAATGCCATTGATCTGGCATGGGATCTGATCACCAGGTTTACCGGCGCGGGTTTGCCGAGGGAATTCTATGACGACTGGGTCGAGGTTGGAGCGGATGAGGCCCGCCACTTCACCATGCTGCAAAAATATCTGGAATGCCACGGGTCTTCATATGGCGACCTGCCGGCCCATGATGGGTTATGGGAGGCCGCAGAGTCGACCGCAGACGATATCCTGGCGCGGCTGGCCATTGTTCCCCTCGTCCTCGAAGCCCGGGGTCTGGACACAATACCGGGAGCTGTTCAGAAACTGAAATCAGCGGGCGATGCGATGGCGGCGTCAATCCTGGAGATAATCGCCCGGGAGGAAATTCCCCACGTGGCGGTGGGCGTGAAATGGTTCGATTGCATTTGCCAGCGACGCGGCCTTGATCCGGCCAGAACGTTCCAGGGTCTAGTCCGGAAACGCTTTAAAGGCCTCCTGAAACCGCCCTTCGCCATCGAGGCCCGAACAGCCGCCGGATTCCCCCGCGCCTATTACGAACCTCTCGCGGCGGGCTAAGCGGCGTCCTCACTCTCCCCGGCTTCAATGCGGGACGCGAGCGCCGCCGCCATGAAATCATCCAGATCACCGTCGAGGACACCTTGGGTGTTTGATGTTTCCAGTTCCGTCCTCAAATCTTTTACCAGCTGATAGGGCTGGAGAACATAAGATCGGATTTGATGCCCCCAGCCAATATCCGTCTTCGCGTCGTGTTCCGCCTGGGCCTCTTCTTCACGCTTTTGAAGTTCGGCTTCATACAATCTGGCGCGGAGCATGTCGAAAGCTGCCGCCCGATTTCGGTGCTGGGAGCGGTCATTTTGGCACTGGACGACAATCCCCGTGGGCAGGTGGGTAATGCGCACGGCGGAGTCCGTTTTATTCACGTGCTGACCGCCGGCCCCTGACGCCCGATAGGTATCCACACGAAGGTCTTTGTCTTCGATCTCCACATCGATATTTTCATCGATCACCGGAAAGATCCAAACGGACGCAAAGCTGGTATGGCGCCGGGCACTGGCATCATAGGGTGAGATGCGAACCAACCGATGAACGCCGCTCTCGGTTTTGAGCCAACCATAGGCCTCCGCACCGTTTACCCGCACCACGCTGCTTTTGATGCCGGCTTCCTCGCCAATGCTCTCCTCGAGCCATTCCAGTTTGTAACCCCGCTTTTCACACCAGCGCTTATACATACGTTGCAGCATTTGCGCCCAGTCTTGCGCTTCCGTCCCGCCTGCTCCGGCATGAATTTCGAGATAACAGTCGTTGCCGTCAGCCTCGCCGGATAGCAGCGCTTGAATACGAGCCTTTTCAACGCTCTTGGACAGGTCATTGAGTGCCGCTTCCGCTTCGCCGATCACTTCTTGATCGTCTTCCGCCTCGCCAAGTTCCAGAAGGTCCACATTATCCCTGAGGTCGCGGGAGATGGTATCGACGGACTCAATCCCGTTTTCCAGGCGCGTACGATCCCGCATAACGGATTGAGCATAATCCGGATCATCCCACAGCTTGGGGGCTTCCGCGAGCGTGTTTAATTCGTCGAGTTTGCGAACCGCGTTATCATAGTCAAAGCCGCCTCCTCAGCAGTTCTAAGGACTGCTTGATTGCTGCCACCTGCTGTTCAACTTCAGCACGCATCATGCCACTCGCTGTTTGTGATCGTCATGCCGGCGTTTCTAGTTGGTTCGCCGCTCATGAGCAAGGATAGAGAGCCCGCCGATGGAAGAATAGATGGTCGAGGCGCCGGCCAAAAAGATGTGGCTTAACGGCGATCTCTGGGGCCGCACATACAGCGTGGCACCATCATCAATATAACCCGCCAGTCCCCGACGTCGGTGCCGGTCCCGCCGGATCGGACGCGCCGACACCGCTTAGAACCTGTTGGCGCCCTATAGGGATTGTCCCCGGTTTAAAGGCTTCCAGAATGACACGGCGGTCTCCAGGCGTCGCCGGCTGTCCCGTCGCGCTGTTAACGCGAACAAGGCGAATATCAGGCGGAATACGAAAAGGAATAGCCGGTTTATCAGCAAGCGCCTCGGCCATAAATTCTTTAAAAATCGGAGCCGCAACGCTCGCGCCCTGCTCCCGTTTTCCAAGTGACCGGGGAGTATCGAAGCCGACAAAGACGCCCACCACCAAATCCGGTGAAAACCCCATAAACCAGGTGTCAAACGCGTCATTGGTGGTTCCCGTCTTGCCCGCCAGCGGCTTGCCGACGGCCTTGATCCGCCGGCCCGTCCCCCGCTCGACAGCGCCCTCGAGCATGGACACTATTTGAAACGCGCTTGAGGGCTTGGTCACGACGTCCCGCGTGTCCGGCACGGTCGGGACCGATTGATCGGTCCAGAAATCCGGCTGGCAATTGGAACAGGCACGGGTGTCGTGTTTGAAGACCGTTTTACCGTGTCGGTCCTGAACCCGGTCGATCAGCGCGGGCCGGATACGCTTTCCGCCGTTGACGAGCATGCCATAGGCCGTCGTCAAATTAAGTAAGGTGGTTTCCCCCGCGCCCAACGAGATGGATAGCTGCGGCGGCAATTTCTTCGCGATGCCAAATTTCTTCGCGTATTGCGTAATAGTCTCTATGCCAACGGTCTGCGCGAGCCGGACCGTCATCAAATTACGGGATTTCTCTATTCCCAGCCGCATGGTACTGGGGCCGTAAAATTTTTTGGTGTAGTTCGCTGGCCGCCACTTCGGCAATCCCGGTCCCTGATCAATCACGAAGGGTGCATCCAAAATCAGCGTCGAAGGCGTAAACCCTTGATCCAGAGCAGCCAGATAAACAAACGGTTTGAAGGCTGAGCCCGGCTGCCGACGAGCCTGAACCGCACGGTTAAACTGGCTTTTATCATAATCGTAGCCGCCAACCATAGCCAACACCCGGCCGGTATGGGGGTCCATCGCAATGAGCGCACCCTCAACTTTTGGGATCTGACGCAGGGTGTAGCGGCCATCCGCGAGCAGCGGGTTGTCATCACCGTTGGTGATTTTCTCAACGGCAATCACGTCTCCCGCCTGGAGCACATCAGTTGCACTTTTGATCTGCGGTCCGAGCTTTTCACCCTCAAGCCACTGTCGCGCCCATTTAACATCTGCCAACAGGATGGTTCCCAAACTTCCATCACTAAGGCCGATTTCGGCGCGGGCCGCCGTCGCGCCCAAGACCACCGCCAACTGCCAAGCGCCAAGTCCTTTTGGCGGTTTGGTCGACGTCAGAGCGTCCAGCCAGCCACGCGACACACTGATGGTGTTGATCGGCCCCCGCCAACCGTGCCGTCGGTCATAGGCTTCCAGCCCGTTTTGAAGCGCCTGAACGGCAATTCGTTGATGGTGCGGGCTTAGCGTAGTCCTCACAGACAGTCCGCCTTTATAGAGCTCCTCCTCCCCGTAGTGCGCAACAAGTTCCCTGCGCACCTCTTCTGCGTAGTATTTTGCCTGCACGTATTCTGTTTCATCGCGTTTGCGAATAATCAGCGGCTGCGCTTTCGCATCTTGAGCCTGTGCCCGCGTGATGATCTCATCTTCCAGCATCCGCCCAATCACCCAATCCCGGCGCCTCTTCGCAGCCTCTGGTCGTTTATTCGGGTTATAATTGTTGGGGGCTTTAGGGAGAGCGGCGATGAAGGCGGCTTCGGCAATGGTCAAACGATCCAGAGATTTGTTGAAATAATTGAGTGCCGCTGCGGCGACACCGTAGGATCCGAACCCAAGATATATTTCATTGAGATAGAGCTCGAGAATACGATCTTTAGACAAAGCCCGCTCAATCCGAAAGGCAAGGATCGCTTCCTTCAATTTGCGTTCCATCGTGACATCGGACGTCAGCAGAAAGTTCTTGGCCACTTGCTGGGTGATCGTTGAGGCACCAACTAACCGACGGTCCGTCGCGATATTTTGAACATTGGTCAGCATCGCCCGCGCCACGCCAGTAAAATCAACGCCGGGATGATAATAGAAGTTTTTATCCTCCGCAGACAACATGGCTTGAACAACGAGCTTTGGCAGGGCGCTGCCCGGCACAAAGACCCGTTTCTGAATGGCATATTCCACCAGCAAACGGCCATCCCCCGCCTGGACTCGGGTCATCACGGGCGGTTCATAGTCTGCCAGTTGCCTGTAGTCAGGCAGGCCCCGGCCAAAAATGTAAAACACATACATGCCGCCCGCGGCGCCCACGATGGCCAGGATCATGAGCGTGCTCACGAAAAAGAGGAATGTTTTCAACATGTTTATTCGTAACTAACTCGCCTGTAAATGTGGCGCAATTGGGGCGCCTCTTCATTTTGGGAGAAGGGTGTATTTATGACGAACAGCAACATTCGAGATTTTTCCCCTTCATGTTCGACCCACATCAATTCTGGCCCACCTGTTCCACTGGATTGAAATATTCATCAACGGCCCGGTAAAGAGCATCCGCCACTTTGGTCCGATGGGTTCCACTGAGTAAAGCCCTGGCATCGCTCTGGTTGGATAGAAATCCAAGTTCCACCAGCACGGAGGGAACGTCAGGCGCTTTGAGCACAGCGAAGCCCGCAAATCGGTGGCTGTTAGGTAACAGGCGGCCAACCCCAGATAATTTACCCACCAGAACACTTGCGAATCTGGAGGATTCATTCATGGACTCCCGTTGGGCGAGATCGATCAGGATATCGGTGACCTCTTTCGAATTGGTGCTGAGATCGACGCCGGCAATAAGGTCAGACTTATTTTCTTTTTCCGCTAATGCAGCAGCTTCTTTGTCAGATGCTCTTTCCGACAACGTATAAACAGACATACCCCGGACCTTATTGCTTTTGATGGCGTCGGCATGAAGAGAGACAAACAGGTCTGCGTTCTTGGACCGGGCAAATGCAATGCGGTCTCGCAACCGGACAAACACGTCACGGTCGCGGGTCAAAAAGACTTTATATCGGCCGCTTTGTTCCAAGCGCTTTTTGAATACCTTCGCGGCTGCCAAGACAACGTGCTTCTCGAAAACCCCTTTGCGAGTGACCGCCCCCGGATCCACACCGCCGTGACCGGGATCGATTACGATCACTCGTTTGTGGGCGCTCAAGAAATTGGGTTTTCGACCCGGCGGCCCCGGTAAAAACCCGAGTGCCTGCAGCCCTGGTAAAATTTCGCGGGCCGTCGGCACGACAGGTGTGGCCGTACGGCGAGGTTTCTGCTCACTGGCGACCATCCCGTCATGACTCGTCTCGACAATGTCCAGAACCAGCCGGTAGGGTTTCCCGCCGGCCGGGGGTAGGATGAATGACTTCTTCACCCTCGCCGGCATGTTTAAATCTAGCACAATTCTCGAGGCGGTTGAGCTGAAGAGGCCATATCTCAGACCGCTCACCAACCCCGTCCGGCGAAAATCCAGCCGGGGCTTGGCCCGCCAGTTCATGGCCGGCAGATCAACGACCAGCCGGTAGGGCGCGATCAGTGGAAAGATGTGAAAACTGACGCTGTCGGAGAGTTCAATTACGACCCGGATTTTATCCGCGTGCACCCCCAATCGCACGGCAGACACCGTGGGTTCCGCCCGAACAGGCACCACTGAGGCCACAACAAGGCCGCTG
>NHHQ01000017.1 GCA_002170915.1 Rhodospirillaceae bacterium TMED167
CGACATCTTCTTCTAAATGTATTCTTTCTATTCGGATTTTCTTTTTCATATTACTATTAGTTCGGACATCTAAATGGCCATTTTTAGCTATGGGCATATCATATTGTGATATTTGGTATCCTTTCATAAGGTCAGGGTAGGGATAATTTTTCCGGTCAAATTTTGTTTTTGGAGCAACTTACACAAGATCCTGAAGTGATCCTTTCTTAAAGGAAATGCAATGAAATATTTGTTGCTCGCTTTGGCCCTGACCTGTGGATGGACAGTTCAGGCGTTCAATGATGATGATGTTCAAATGGTCAAATCCATGAAGAAGTGTGTCCGCTGCGATTTGAGTGGAGCAGAGTTGCGAAATGCTGATTTGAGCAATGCAATTCTTTTGGGTGCCAATCTTCAGAGTGCAGACCTAAGAGGAGCAGATCTGAGTAACGCAAACCTGGAGCAAGCCAGACTTCGGGGTGCTAATCTTCAGGAGGCAAAACTTTCTGGAGCTTATCTTAGTGGAGCCTACCTGGGAGCTGCAGACCTAAGTGGTGCTGATATGCGTGATGCACAGCTTTATAATGCAGACCTAACGGAAGCTTTTTTAGGTAAGGTGAATTTAAACAATGCAGACCTGCGGCAGGCGAAACTAATTCGTGCCGACTTAAGCGAATCTAACTTGATCAGAGCCGACATGAGTCGTTCAAATCTCAGCGCGGCGACGCTTATGGGGGCCGACCTGCGGTTGGGGCTTCTTAACAACGTACAGTTCTGTAATACCACTATGCCCAACGGAGAAGTCTCTTACGAAGATTGTTGACTGTTGCATTGATCCTGCTGATTGGATTCTTATGTTGAAAAACAATTGGATGCGAAATGCCTGAGTCAATTATTGGAACCAGTTTTGTGATCTTCAGGTCTCCCTTAAAAATCTAATTTTTTGAAACCCATCCGTCATTTTTGGAAAATTGATGGTATCAGCAGTGCTTACTGTCTTGAGCTACGAATAACTTTTCTTCAATGCTTGATCATCAATTCAATTTAAGATTCTAAAGATCCGGAAAAATTTTATAAACTCCAGCCCAAATACATCTTATGAGCAAAAGGCTAGATCATAAGTTGGCCCACATACGTAATGGCCAATACACCCCAAAAGATTTTATTATTGCAGACGCTAAAGATGCTGACATGGCAAATGGTTGTAAGACGGCGGGTTTGCAGAAAAACCATGGGGAAAATTCTAGTGTGCGTTACAACCCAATCAAGGTATATCGGGATGATATGCTGAAGATCATAGATAGTGATTTGGTCGATATTATGCTCACCTCTCTTTCAACGGCTGAGATTCTGACCCAGCAGGGCGCTTACGCAAACACTGAAGTCACCTCAGCGATTAGACTGAATGATACAACGGATATTTGGGTTGGCAGAGGGGCTTCTTATGAATCACAACCAGCATTGCCGTTTAGAACAGCCCGACTTGATAGAGTAAAGCCTGTAGCAGATTTGGGTTTGTATGCTATTACTTTTTACAACGATCTGCAGCAGGATCATCGTACTCTAGAAGCCTACGCTGACTTTAGAGATGAAGCATCTGCTCAAGGTGTTCGACACTTCCTGGAAGTCTTCAATCCAAAAACAAACGTGGTGACTCCAGGTGCTGATTTTGGATCCTATAATAACGATGCGATCGTTCGCAGCTTGGCGGCTGTTTCCAGTCACGATAGTCCTCTTTTCCTAAAGGCTGCCTACAATGGGCCAGCAGCCACAGAAGAAATCGCTTCTTACGATCCTGGAAATTTAATTTTTGGAATTCTCGGAGGTTCAGCTGGAACCACCAGAGATTGTTTGGAACTGATCCGGCAGGCAGAAAAATATGGTGCTAGAGTAGCTCTATTTGGTCGAAAGATCTATTATGCAGATGATTCTGTGACCATGGTAAAGGCTATGCGTCGGACTATCGAGGAAGGATTAGATTCTGTGGAGGCGACAAAGGCGTATCATGCGGATCTTGAGAAATTAGGCATTCGACCTCTTAGAGAACTTAGTGCTGATTTGGAGTTAACAGAGGAGGTTTTAAAGGCAGGTTTGGAATAGCAAAAAAGTATGAATCAAAATCCTACTTCAACCATTAATATTGCTCATTTAATAGGGCAGAGGACACTCTCCGAAACGATCAGGTCTCCTTTAAGGTAGATGTTCGAAGATTGCTCAGATGGGTGTTCAATCAACTTAAGAATCAGCTTTACCGCATTAATACCTATTTCAAATACCGCTGTCGAATGGTTGTCAAGGAAGAAACCAAAAATTCTTACAAAGTAACGTTATCAAATCCAACAACTGAGACATCTCTGGGTACACAGAATCCCTTTTAGTAAATGGCGGATTTTAAACCAAACGCCACTTCGTCGCACTAGCAGAAACAGTTGTAGGTTGCTGTGGCAAATATATCAATTCTCGCGCTGCCAAAGCACCCGATTCAATGTTGTATGCAGTGTTGAAAGTACAGCAAGCCTAAAACATATTTCTTTAGAATTTCCTTAAATCCATTCAGCCGATCTGCTGCGTAAAATGTCCTCTCAGTTGAGCCAGAGATATACCAGATTCTTTGGGGCTTTGACTTACTAGGTAACAAAACACTTCTTGCGCTCCATGATATCCACCAACTACTACCGTTTGGAGATTTAATCCAACGATTCGTTCATTAACCACGACAATCGGTGGCATATTACAAAGTCACAACCTGGAGTGAGCTAAGAATGGCTGGCAACGAATGCAGCAGTGGTTCAGAAAGCATAGTGCTAATTGACAGATCATCTCAAAAAGTTATAGACCTCCAAAAT
The DNA here is from genome assembly GCA_002170915.1 of Rhodospirillaceae bacterium TMED167. Next base: position 2,826 of record NHHQ01000017.1, read on the forward strand.
TAGTGGGATCCATCCATTTCAACTTAGCTTCTCCTATCCACAAATTTCTTCAGAATTTCCTTAAAAATCTTTTCTTTGAGAGAAAACTTCTTATCAGATTATGACCAATGGAAAAAAATGGTCACCAGTCCAAACTATGATTTGACATGTAATTGACCGGATGACTAATATGGTCATATAAATAAAAAGTAATCCTCATAGTACTGCAAAACTCAACAAACTCGATCTCCCTAAGTTAACTCCACTAAATTATGATCGTGATGGAGAAAAAAATACAAGCCGCAGCTGAAAAACTATTTCTCCACTATGGGTTTCGCAAGACCAGTGTGGAACAGATTGCCAGGGAAGCAGGTATTGGAAAGGGAACGATTTACAACTATTTCCGAAACAAGGAAGAGCTTTTTGAGAGTTGCTCACGGCATTGGCACAACTTAGTGAATGAATATCTGAACAAGCATTGTGAGGATAGCCTTGAACAACCAGCCCGTTGGATTCAGAAGGTAGAATTGCGTTTACAATTTATCCGCAATTTGATTGGTACCAGTCTTGTCACCGAATCTGTGATGAAGGAATTGGTCGAAGCCACTTTTCTACTGAGTGATCACGAAGAAGAGTTACTTGAAGAGACTCTGCTGTTGGTGGATGAAAGTCAGAAAAGAGGGGTTATTCGCCCTGAACTAGAAAAGCTGAAGACTGCAAAACTACTGTTGCAAATGGAGAGATTATGGGTTCCCCGCTGGCTTTCCCTTACAGATTGGGAGACGGTTTGTGAGGAAGTCAAGCAATTACATGAGCTCATTTGGTATGGTTTGCACCTTCCAGAGCAATCGTCCGCAGTTAATAAACGAGATGAGACACCCGCTTTTTAAAGTCTTTTTTAGAAGGAGAAATTTGCGAAAGTATTTATTTCTTGGTCTGTTGCTCAGCTTACCTGGTATTTTATCGGCCCAAATCTCAAATGACTTGATTAGTGACCCCTTGGTTGCGGAATTAGCCGAAAGAGCTGAGATCATTCGCTATGATGATCGAGATGTAGTGGAAGTTTCTCTTGAAGATATTCTACTATTGACCATCAGTCGTAGTTTGAGCCTGGAAGCATCACGTCTTTCAGAGGATATTGCCAACCAGGAATTTAAGTCTGTGCAGGCGCGTTACTTTGACCAAGTCACGACTCGCACTGGTTTCGAGAGAAACACGATCTTGACCAATGATCCAACCCAAGTCCCCCAAGACAGCTATGCGGTTGGTAGTCGTTCAGATTCCATCCAATTTTCCTCTACTTTTGTAAGACGATTAAGAACTGGCAGCAGTTTTGGTTTTACCCTGCAAGAACAATTATATAAAAGCGAAACATTGAGCAGACAAGAAAAAATGGGTTCATTAGATTCAGGCTCTTCAGGAAATTGGAGAGATATAGCCTCAGTCAGAGCCTTCGCCAGTATCCCGTTTTTTCAGGATGCAGGTGAGGAAATCAACAATCTCCCAGAGAGTTTTGCAGACCTAGGAATTGACCGCAGCAAAGCATCCATAAAACTAGCTGAATTGGCTCAATTAGCCATGGTAGCCTCCACCTACTGGGATATGGTTGCAGTTCTAGAAAACATCGAGATTCAAAAGTCATCTGTTGAACTCTCTGAACAGTTGCTCCAAGACAACCAGGCAAGGCTGCAAGTAGGGACACTGAATAGAACAGATGTACTGGTGGCTGAAACCCAGCTTTCTAGAGATCGTCAAGCACTGTTTTCAGCTAGACTGGATGCATTGAGAATCGAAGATCAACTGCGAGCAGTCTTGAATCTAGGTGGACTTGAGCTTGGGTTTTATCCAAGCAATCGCCCAGAATTGAGAGATTTTTTTCCAGAACCTGCGAGTCTCCGAACTCAAATTTTCGAAAATGATCCACAATTGAGGTTGCTCGAAATTTCCATAGACAGCACCAAACTGGAGGTTCAGCAGGAGGAAAACAGGCTACAAACCAACTTGGATCTGGACTTGAGTTACACGATGACAGGTTATGCAAATACACCCCTGGTTGGTGCTGGTGATTTCATAGAACCGGGCCTGCATGGGTTCGAGGCTTCATTGACTTGGACTGTTCCTCTCGGTGACCAGGCTACACCTGAGCGAATCAAGCAAAAGAAAATTCAACAAGAGCAAATCTTACTGAACATCGATAGCCGTAAGTCCGAACTCGATGTTAGTCTTCAAACAATTTTACGAGACTTGGAACTCTCAGAGCAGGAAGTCGGTACTGCTCAGGCAGTGGTTAAGTTGGCAGAGGAGCAATTGCAAAATGAGATTGACCGCTTTAGTTTGGGGCAAGGAACAAGTTTTCAGGTGTCACAGTTCCAGCAACAACAGTCTCAGGCTAAAGCACAAGAGATTCTTGCCCGTGTCCGTTATGAAAAAGCCTACCTTCGTCTTTTAACCCTCACAGGTCAGATTTACGAAGAATTCAACCTCAATCGAACAAAGTCCTAGGAGACGTTTCGTAATGTCTAAGAATCTTCATAGAAATACTCTGAAACTGCTTGGGATTATCCTGGTTTCTGGGCTGATAACTGCTTGTGAAAAACCTGATGAACAGCCAGACACACAAGAGTTTGCTAAACAAGCTGCTCCGAGGGTAGAAGCGCCTGCCCCACCTAAGCGAGTCAATGTAGCTACATTGACTCTGGTGCCGCAGTCACTACAGCACAAGATTGAATTTGTCGGAAAGTTGCTACCAAACGATCGTGTTGATGTTCACAACGAGCTGGCGGGGGTTGTAGAAAAAGTGAAATTTGAGGAAGGGGAACAGGTCTCGAAAGGTCGTGTCCTTGCCCATATTTCTACGAAGGAATTAACTGTTCGACGTGATATGGCCAAGGCAGACTTTCAGTTAGCTGAAATCAATTACCATCGAAATCTAAAGTTGGATCGCAAGCAATTGATCGCTCGCTCGATTCTTGACCAAAGCCGTACCCAACAACAGATTGCGAAGTACAATTGGGATTTAGCAGAGGTGCAACTGCAAAAATCCTTGGTCAAGGCTCCGATCAGTGGAGTTGTTAAGGTTCGGGCGGTGGAGCCTGGAGAATACTTGAAAGTTGGTATGAAGTTGTCTGAAATTCTGGATTTGCGGAAGATGCGAGTAGAGTTGGATGTACCCGAATTGGATATTGCTAAGCTTCGAAAAGAGCAGGCTGTAAAAATTGAACTATATGCTGAACCTGGTCAAACATACGATGGCAAAATTTATCGTATCGGAGTGGAAGCTGACCCCCAAACACGTTCCTTCCCAGTGGAGGTACAGATGGCGAATCCCAAACAACGCCTAAGGTCTGGAATGCTTGCAAAGGTATCCATTGATTTGGGTATGTCTAAAAATCAGGTTGTAATTCCAAGAAATGCCATCATTGAGGGGGAACTTGAACGTGTGGTCTTTGTTGCATCTGATGGTAAGGCCAAACGTCGAGTCATCGAAACAGGGATCAGTGAAGACAATCGAGTTCAGGTAATCTCTGGCCTTGAACACGGCGAATCCCTTATTGTCGAAGGCCAAACGAGGCTGATCAATAATGAGCCCATCAACATCACCCGCAGCGATTCCTGAACGGTTTTTTTATGTACCCAAGTCACATCGCCATTCGTAATGCAGCCTCAATTTTCGTCCTAGTGATCATAGTTGCAGTGATTGGTTTTCAGTCCTACCGTGGCCTACCCCGGGAAGCCAGCCCAGATATTACAGTGCCCATTTTGATTGTTGCGATTCCTTTTCCAGGAGCTTCTCCACAGGATGTTGAATCCTTGATTACTTACAAGGTTGAAAACGAATTCCAAAATCTCAAAAGTCTTAAAAAACTGGAGTCAACTTCGTCGGAGGGAATTGCAGCTATTACGCTGGAATTTGATCCAAATTATGAAATTAGTGAGGCAAGAACTAAGGTTCGTGAAAAGCTGGATACCGTGGCCCCAGAGCTTCCAGATGATGCGGAAGATCCCGTTATCAGTGAGGTCAACCTGTCAGAGCAACCGATGTTGTTGATCAATCTGTCCAGCACATTGGAATTGCAAAGTTTAACCGAAGTTGCAGATGATCTGAAGGAACAGATCGAGGCGATTCCTGGGATTTTGGAAGTTCGTCGAGTTGGAGGAGTGGAACGGGAGATTCGAGTTTACGTCAATCCAGACAAACTGCAATATCACAATCTGGATCTGAACCAAGTAACTAGTGCCATTTCCGCTGAAAACACCAATATCCCAGGTGGCACGATCGAAATGGGCCCCACGAAATACTTAGTACGGGTACCAGGTGAATTTGAGACACCGATGGCCATCAATGAGGCATTAGTAGCAGTTTCTGGAGATCAGGTACCTATTAGGGTCAAGGATCTCGGTCGAGTCGTATTTGGTTTCAAAGAACTCTCAAATCGCTCCCGTCTGGATGGGCAGGAATCTGTTTCTCTAAGCGTTATCAAGCGAAGCGGAGAAAATCTGCTGGTGATCCGACAACAAGTTCAGGATTTGGTTAAAGAGTTTGAAGAAAATCAACAGGTTGAGATTCGCTTCACAATTTTGGCTGATTCCGGAAAGTGGGTAACCCAGCTCGTTTCAGACCTGGAAAATAATATTATCTCCGGCTTTATCCTTGTGTTTGTAGTGCTTTTGGTAGTGATGGGGATACGCAACGCCCTTTTTGTGGCAATCTCAATACCACTTTCTTTCCTAATGAGCATGTGGATCATGCAGGCCATGGGCTACACGCTGAACTTCATAGTGTTGTTCAGCCTGATTCTAGCCATGGGTATGCTGGTGGATAACGCGATTGTTGTAGTAGAAAATATCTACAGACACATGCAGGGAGGAAAAAATCGATTTGAGGCTGCACTGATTGGAATCAAGGAAGTGGGTGGTCCCATTACATCTTCAACACTGACCACCCTGGCAGCCTTTGGGCCAATAATCTTCATGCCGGGGATTATCGGCGAATTCATGACCTATCTTCCGCAAACCTTGATAATCACACTCTCCTGCTCACTGTTTGTCGGACTCTTCATCAATCCAGTTTTGTGCTCCACGATGATGAAAGTCAGTGCCAAAAAGGTGGGCAAAAGTGAGGATGAACTCGCAGTCCTGCAGAACTCAAATTTTCTGCAGGGTTATTTGAGTTTCATGAAAGGGCTGATTCGGTTTCGCTTTATCGCCTTATTGGCCGCGCTGGGAGGAATCTTTGGAATCATTTTCATCTACGCCACAGTATCTGCTCCTCGAAATGGAATGGAGTTTTTTCCTCCCTCTGAGCCACAGGAATTTGTTCTCAACATCAAAGCCCCTGTAGGAACGACACTTCAGGTGTCTGACAAATATGTCAATGACTTGGAAGATATCGTCCGTCCATATGGAGGAAGTGTAGAAGCGGTAGTTGCGAATATTGGACAGCGACGTGGCTTTGGAGCTGGGGATTCTGGAGGTGCAACTACTCATATTAGCCATGTTGTAGTTCCTTTCCCTGATTGGATAAATTGGCAAGAAAAACCATCTGTAGTCATCGAACAAGTACGCGACAGGCTGATTGATGTGACCGGTGTGGAGGTCGAGTTGACCAAGCAACAAAATGGCCCCCCCAGTGGTAAACCCATAAATATTGAAGTCCACGGAACAGATCTCGGATTGATGCAGAAAGTTGCTCAGGATATTCAACAGATCATCAGAAACTTACCGGGTCTGGTTGATCTGTCTGATGACTTCGATAGAAGTAGGCCTGAAATTCGTGTTTTGATCGACCGTGACAAAGCATCTCGTCTGGGGCTAAGAGCCCAAGAAATAGCATCCACAGTTCGAACAGCTTTCAACGGCAGCAAGGTTTCCAATTTTCGAGACGGAAGTGACGAATACGATATTTTTGTACAGCTGGATGAAAACTTTCGAAGCAACTCTCGGGATCTTGAATCTCTTTACATTTTCACACCTTCAAGGCAGTTGGTCCCCCTGAGTGAAATTGCAAAGATAACGACAGGCCCCGCTTTTGGTTCCATTCGTCATGTGGATCGGGAGCGGGTTATTACCGTTTCTGGAAATAATCGGGAAATTCCTGGACCTGTTTTGCTGGCCCAAGTCCAGAACAAGCTTGCTGAGTTTCCTCTGCCCAGTGGAATTAGCCTCGAATACACTGGTGAAAACGAAAATCGTGAGGAATCCCAAGCTTTTTTGGGTAAAGCATTCTTGATAGCTATCCTACTAATTTTCCTGATCTTGGTAACTCAGTTTAACTCTGTAATGTTGCCATTTATTATTATGGTTGTTGTATTTCTCTCGCTGTCTGGAGTTCTAGTGGGCTTGATCATCCATGATCGGCCGTTTTCACTAATTATGACAGGGATTGGGGGGATTTCTCTGGCAGGAATTGTAGTGAATAACGCTATCGTTTTGGTTGATTTCATCCAACAGCTTCGTGCAAAAGGGCATGCACCCTTAGATGCGGTTGTGACTGCTGCCGCAGTGAGACTAAGACCGGTGCTTCTGACTGCTATAACCACCATTCTTGGTTTGATGCCGATGGCTTTAGGGATGGATATAAACTTCTTTCGCTGGCCTGATCCCATCCTCTTGGGGGTGCCTAGTGGTGCCTTTTGGAAGCCAATGGCACTAGCTGTGATTTATGGAATCAGTGTGTCTACTCTGCTAACACTCATTGTCGTCCCAATCCTCTACTCATTACAAGATAGTTTGAAAAACATACTAGTAAGACTCTTTGGTTTTGGTAGAAAAACTCAAAGTACTGAAGATGATGAAAGTTTTTTCCCGAAAGCGGCATAAGCTGATTTAGGTCCTTGCTTTTTGCATTTTGTGTGGGCATTGTGTTGGCGTACCCTCTGAGAACAACCTTCCCCAGATAAACTTCATCTATCATGGATGACAAAAAGGAGTCAGCATGAAGCTGCAACGCGTTCCCGTCGGACTACCTGAAATCAGCGCTCTTCAACTTCGCCAAAAACATCTCTCCTGGGTACGTACACAAGCTTCTGAATGGGGATTGTTACGCAAAGAAAATCAGAGTCTTTATCGCGGTAAAGCTTATGATGCAGAAGTATTTGCGGTGGTCAGAACTGTGATGAATGAAAATGACATTGAATACGTCGGATTCGTAGGGGATCAACAGATCTCAGTTGGACCAGATCTGTTGATGACAAAACTAGAGGTCGAGCAGAGTTTTTCTGCTTAGTTTCTTGAGTCCCGATGTGTCGTTGTGGACTCAACTACCGCGTTGATGCAACGAAGATTTATTCTACAGATTTCCCAGAAATGTAGCGGCGAAGCTGTCTTCCATCAATATCAATCTCTTGTCCTTTCCAGGGTAGTCCATCCCGAAATATACCGTCGAATTTAATCCCGTCAGCGTGGACGTATGTCCCCTTGCCTTGGGGCATGCCTTTGATAAAATTTCCCTGATACCTGTCCTTATTGGGCCAGATATAAGTGCCCTCTCCTTGAAAAGAGTCTTTGACGAATTCGCCCATGTACAATCTTCCGTCTGGCCACGAGAAAGTCCCTCTTCCATGTTTTTTGCCAGTTTGAAAGTTCCCGATATATTTCCTGCCATCTGCATGGTTCATTTCACCTTGTCCGTTGATTAGTCCCTTCTCGAAATTACCAATAATCTTTTTTCCACTTGGCCATGTTAGTTGTCCTCTACCCTCAACCATCCCCTTATTGAATTCACCAGTGTAAATTCTTCCATCTGCCCAAGCCAGTGTTCCAGCTCCGTCAGGGAGAGATTCTGAGAACTGACCCGTATATTTCTTACCATCTGGCCAAGTTAGGACACCGTCTCCATCAATTTTCCCATCCTTAAAGGATCCTGTGAATTTGCGCTTGTCCTCAAAGGTCAGGGTCCCATTGCCGTGCATTACCCCCTTACGTATATCGCCAGTGTATTCCCTCCCATTTTTGAATGAGAAGTTCCCCTTCCCATCCGGCTGATTTTTTTTGATTTCACCCATATATCTGTTGCCATCAGCAAAAATATAAACTCCCTTACCTTGTTTGATTCCATTCCGGAATTCCCCAGTGTATAAAGCACCATCAGGCCAACTGTAAGATCCCTTGCCGTTGATCTGTCCGTTGAGGAATTCCCCAGCGTATTTGCGGCCGTCTGCCCAGATGTAGCTTCCTTCTCCATTCTCTCTGCCATA
>NHHQ01000018.1 GCA_002170915.1 Rhodospirillaceae bacterium TMED167
GCACTGCCAGCTCTGCATCAACATCTAAAATCACATTTGGAAAACGTTGATCAGGGATACTTGTTCAGTCATCGAAAATTAATCCAGCAACTGTATCGACAAGATCACTCTCCAGTAATTTGAAACCAATTTCTACGTCTCTTCATGAGCTACGCAGCAGCCAAAACGATCACAATTGATGAAATTCCAGTGATTGACGTATATACATTGCGCTCTGGTGACTATAAGTTGAAGCAGGAGGTTGCTCGAAAACTTCGCCAAGCAGCAGAGGGAATTGGCTTTTTCTACATAATCAATCATCGTATCCCATCACAGTTGATCCAGCAAGCGTATGTAGCCACACAAAAATTTTTTCAGCAACCGCTGGGTTGGAAAAACCAGCTAAAGATCAATCCCAATCACCACGGTTTCCTAGCAGTTGGCCAGGCCAAGATGGAAAAGGCCAAAAGAGTAGATCTGAAAGAGAGTTTTGTTTGGGGACTGGATCTACCAGAGGGACACCCTGATATAACTGAGGAAAATCCATTTTTGGGAAGAAACCAATGGCCTTCACAAATGCCGGAATTCAGAGCAGCAGTTTATCCTTTTTTTGAAGCAGGCCTGGAATGTGGGAGAGACATGATGCGGGCTTTTGCCCTCAGCCTTGATCTGCCCGAAGAAACATTTCTGCAAGCAACCAATCAGCCTATCGCCCGTAGTTCTGTGATTTACTATCCGCCTCACCCGTCTGACCTTGGTGAAACTCAATTTGGTGTGGCACCACATACAGATTACGGATGTCTGACCTTACTCTGGCAGGATTCAGTGGGTGGTTTGGAAGTCCAGACTAGGCAGGGCGAATGGGTCACAGCTCATCCATTAGAGAATACTTTGGTAGTCAACGTAGGAGACCTACTTTCTCGTTGGACGAACAACGCTTTTCAGTCCACTCTGCATCGCGTGATCAACCGAAAAAGCATAGAGCGCTATTCAATGGTAATTGCCTGGGATCCTAACTTCGAAACGTGGGTTGATCCAGCAGAGGTTTTTCCAGAAGCAGAGTCAGTGCAGTATGCACCTGTACAATGTGGAGAGTATGTTTTGTCACGATTCGATGCTTCATTCAGCTATCGAAAGGCAGCGCAGTCAGCATGAGTGAACTTCGCAAGCCGCCCTCCCGCCCTGTCAAATGGTGGAATTCTCGTTGGTTGGATGTCAGTCAGTTAGTTATATTCTTCGGTGCTCTGATCTGGTTTACGCTCAATGGTGCTGCCCAGATGGGATACAACTGGCAGTGGTACCGACTTCCCAAGTATTTTTGGAATGTTATTGACGGCGAGTTGATCTGGGGGCCTCTGATGGATGGTCTTTTCGTAACCTTGGAGATTGGGCTCTACGGAATCATCATTACCTTGCTGATTGGATTAACGACCGCAATGTTACGCATGTCCCAATCCTGGATAGGGAATGTGGTTGCACAAGTCTATCTGGAAGCAATTCGTAACACGCCGTTGCTTGTGCAGATGTATGTTTTCTACTTTGTCTTTGCTCCGATTCTTGAAATTCCCAGATTCTGGGTTGGAGTTCTCTGCATATCTTTTTTCGAGGGAACCTTCGCTTCAGAAATCATCCGAGCGGGTATCCTGAGTGTGCAAAGAGGACAATGGGAGGCTGGTACCAGCATTGGACTATCCCGCTGGAACATCTATCGATACATTGTACTGCCACAAGCGGTACCATTGATGTTGCCGCCGTTGACAGGGGTTTTGATCAACCTGATCAAACATTCAGCGATTGTCAGCGTGATTGCTGTCTTTGATTTGACGACACAGGGACTGGACATCATCGCAGACACCTTCATGAGCTTTGAGATTTGGCTAACAGTAGCTGCGATGTATCTAGGTATCACGATAGCGCTTTCTCTGTTGGTGAGCATTCTTGAATGGAAAGTTCGCGGCCGTCACTGAACCCAGGAGACTTGGAGTCTGACAAGTTTCCTGTTGAGCTTTCGCAACTGGCGAAAGCTTTTTTATAGCAGGCTTCCCGGGGAGAGTAGCCTATCTCCAGATTCGTTGTCTGGTTTCTTGACAACGGGTCAACAACTCTTTCTGAAAAGAGGACGTATGAAAGTCATCAAAACTTCGCTAACCCTCCTGCTAGGTCTGTTGCTGATACTTCCCGCATACACAGGTGCTTTGGCTGGGGAGACTCAACAACAACTGACCTCTGAAAGTGTCATCGAGACAATCAAGAAGCGAGGCAAGTTAATGGTTGGCATGTCAACCTTTGTGCCCTGGGCTATGCGCAACAAGCAGGGTGAATTGATCGGTTTTGAGATTGATGTTGCAAAGAAGGTTGCCGAAGACATGGGTGTTGACATTGAGTTTGTACCCACACAGTGGTCCGGTATCATTCCCGCACTGATTGCTGGAAAATTTGATGCGATCATTGGTGGAATGAGCGTTACCCCGCAACGCAATCTGACTATCAGTTTCACAGCACCGTACGCCCATTCTGGGCTAGGAATTGCTGCTAGTAAGAAACTGGCTGGTGATTTTGCTTGGCCAGAAGGATTTAATCGCTCAGATGTGATCTTTGTTTGTCGACGTGGGGTTACTCCCTGTACGGATGCAGTCGCAAAAATATGGCCAAAAGCTAAAGTTCGTCAGTTTGATGATGATACGATGGCGTTCCAAGAGGTCGTGAATGGTAATGCTCACGCAACTCTTTCGAGTCACCCAAAGCCTGTCAGTTTCACTTACCGGTATCCAGATGCGCTCTACATGCCGACAACGGAAAATCTGTCCCGGGGGGACGAGGCATTTGGGATCCGCAAAGGTGATCCAGATGCGCTGAATTTCTTCTCCAACTGGATCATGATCAACACCAGCAACGGATGGCTCGAAAAGCGCCATCACTACTGGTTTAAGACAATGGACTGGGCAGATCAGGTCGATCAGCAGTAATTCTTCAATTTCTGGTTGGAGAAGATTCCAATGGGAACTTCTCCAACCGGTAGTGTTATCATATGTCTCGATCTACCTTGCGCTATCGCTGGTCTTGGGTAGACTCAGTTGTCCTTATAGGAATTATTGGTTTCTTTGGCTTCATCGGCTATCGGGTTGACACTGTCTTGGTTTACCAATGGGACTGGGGCTTCCTACCTGGTTACTTGTTCCGCTGGGACGAAGAAACTCAATCACTGCTGCCAAATCTCTTGGTTAAAGGCTTGCTGACAACACTTCGGTTGGCCTTCTGGAGCATCATCCTGGCGACATTGATCGGCTTCGTCACTGGTATGATGCGAACCAGCCGCCGGCTTTTTCCTAAGGCTTTCAGTCGACTCTACGTTGAGTTGATTCGTAATGTTCCTCCCATCGTTTTCATCTTCGTCTTTTACTTCTTCATCAGTAGCCAGATCATCCCACTACTTGGTCTAGATACCCTTGATCAAAGACTGGGTCCAACCGGTCAAAGTGTTGTGGAGCTTCTCTTTGGTCCGGTTTCTTTGCTCTCAAATACTTTTTCAGGAATTTTCTGTCTCGCTCTCTTTGAAGCAGCCTACATCACAGAGATTGTACGCTCTGGGATTCAATCCATCTCATCTGGCCAACGAGAGGCTGCGATGAGCATTGGACTGAGTCGTTGGCAACAGATGCGCTACGTTGTCCTACCCCAGGCCGTTCAACGTGTAATCCCTCCCTTAGCAGGTCAGTTTATCATCCTGATCAAGGATTCTTCGATTGTCTCATTGATTTCCATCCAGGAGCTCACTTTTTTGACGCTGGAAGTGGCCAATTCTACACAACGTGTCTTTGAGGTTTGGGTTTTTGTAGCTGGGGTTTACTTTGTTTTGTGCTACTCCTGCGCACTGATCTTTCGTCGTCTTGAAATGAAACTTGACTCATCGCGTATTTAGAACTAGGGGTTCACGACGACATGAAGGAGAATATTTCAAATCCAATCATAGAGATGTCTGGGGTCAGTAAGTGGTTTGGTGACTTTCAGGTACTCAAAGATGTTAGTTTGCGAGTTTTCTCTGGAGAGCGGGTTGTTGTCTGCGGACCTTCTGGCTCTGGCAAGTCTACACTGATTCGTTGTATCAATCGGTTGGAGGAGCACCAAGAGGGACGGATTATTGTTGATGGTATTGAGCTGGATCAGGATACTCAGCACATCAACAAGGTTCGTAGCGAAGTAGGAATGGTCTTCCAGCAGTTCAATCTCTTTCCTCATTTGACGGTGCTGGAAAACTGCGCGCTGGGTCCTGTGAAAGTTCGCGGTCATAGTAAAAAAGATGCCGAGGCCTTGGCGATGGAATATCTGCAGCGGGTTCGAATTCCAGAGCAAGCCGCTAAATATCCGGGATCACTCTCCGGAGGGCAGCAGCAAAGGGTAGCGATTGCCCGATCCCTCTGCATGCAGCCGCGGATCATGCTTTTTGATGAACCGACCTCTGCTCTTGATCCAGAGATGATCAAGGAAGTACTCGACGTGATGATCGATCTTGCCGAGAGTGGTATGACGATGATTTGTGTCACTCACGAAATGGGTTTTGCTCGCACAGTGGCACATCAGATGGTGTTTATGGATGAAGGGCGGATTATTGAGCGGTCGCCACCAGCCCAGTTTTTTTCAGAACCAGAACACGAGAGGACTAAGCTGTTTCTGAGTCAGATCCTTTCACACTGAGTTGAATTTGTACAATTCGATTTTGTTTTGGAGACTATGGAACCGAAATTCGATGAATTTCTAGATTCTTCAGGTATTCCCAAGAATGTGAGTTTTCTGCAATCAGACGGACTCTTGCATCAACCTTCCCAAGTTTTACCAGCTTACGAGCATTTGTCAGAGAGTCGAACTGCCATGGAAGAGTTGACCCCAGGGGAATGGAATAGTCTGAATCTATACCGAGCTCGTTACAACCAAGAACAGCAGGCAAGACAGGCTTTGGACATGCTTGCCGCTTCCAAAGACTCTCCTAGTTATGGATTCCGTGTAAACAATTATCGCCACTGTCTGCAGTGTGCAACGATGCTGTATCAGGATGGAGCAGACGAAGAAACGATTGTCTGTGGATTATTTCATGATTTGGGCTTCATCGTCTGTCCTGATAATCATGGTGAATTCTCAGCAACGTTACTCGCTAATTACATTTCTGAAAAGAATCTCTGGATGCTTCGACACCACGCCTTGTTTCTCGACCATCATGCCAGTGGAAATTTGCTGCTGGATACTAATGCACGTGAGAGTTATCGAGGGCATCCCTATTTTGAATACACTGCAGATTGGGTCGCCCGTTATGATCAGACTGCCATCCAGACCCAACACGAAACTGCTCCCTTAGAGTTCTTTGAGCCAATGGTTTATCGAGTCTTCACTCGCCTTTCTAAGGGTGTCAAGCTCCATTACTGAGTTACCTCAATGAGTGCATGGATTCATATGGTTCCTCTGGAGGAAGCGACAGGGTCTGTCAAGGATGCCTACGATCTTGCGAAGACCCCCAGTGGGACTGTTGACAACGTGATGCGGGCTCACAGTCTGCGTCCTCACACTATGGTAGGGCATCTCAAACTCTATCGGAGTGTTCTGCACCATTCTGAAAACAGTTTGCCCCTTTGGTTTCTTGAGGCTGTTGGTGTATATACCAGCCTACTCAACGAATGTGTCTATAGCTACACCCACCACTTTGCCAACATGCAGCGCCTGTTGGAAGATCCCCAGCGTTCCAAGGCGATTGAAGAAGCACTCCGTGATCAGGCACCGGAGAAAGCTTTCTCCGGTAAGGAACTAGCGTTGATCTACTACACCGGCAAGTTGACTCTCTCACCTGGAAAAGTAAGTGAGCAAGATCTACTGGATGCACGTGAAGCGGGAGCTTCTGATGGAGAAATTCTGGAAGTTAACCAAGTTTGTGCCTACTTTTGTTACTCCAACCGAACTCTCAATGGCTTGGGTATACAGCTTGGTGAAGATGCGATTGGCTTCTACAAGGAATAAGCAGATGGCCAAAGATTTCCAAAAAGATATAGACTGTTAGAGACCCAACACACCAAAGACTCTCCTCGTCAATACTTCACTTTTGAGACATTTTCCTTCAGTCTGCTCCCCTGTATCTCCTCTGATTTTTCCTTCTGATAGCCTATATTGAAAGCACGCAACACAATCGTCGGTTTGAAAAATTGCTGTAGAATCCAGTGTTATCTGAGCCATGACTTACTAATCAGCTTTCAGAGGCAGGAATGAATCCAGATGACTTGAAAAAACTTAAGGTGACTGGCAGTTGTACCATGGGAAACTTGCAGGATGCAGATCTGCGAGGAATAGATTTGCGGAGTGTGAATTTGTTGGCCGCCAATCTGAGTGGGGCGAACCTAAGTGGCGTAGATCTCAGAAATGCCAACCTCAGAGGAGCCAATTTGTGCAATGCCAATCTGAGTGGGGCAAACTTGTCAGAGGTAAATTTGCGGGTCGGCATCTTCCGTCATGAATACATGATGGGCGGTGAACTCTGCGCCGATTGGATTTATCATGAAGCCAATCTGTGCGGTGCCAATTTAACAGGTGCCCTCCTAAATGAGGCGAATTTGATCGGAGCGAACTTGCGGGATGCTCACTTGACGAGAACAGACTTCAGTGAAGCGATTCTGAACGAAGCTAACTTGGAAGAAGCCTTCTTAGTTGGTACTATCTTTGAGGATCCAAAAGTGCTAAGGTGTGAAGTCCTTTAAGTAGTTTGAGTTAGATTTCGGTGTAAGGAAAAGACCTTACTCTACAACCTCATTTGAGGAAAAAGTTTTGGAGGCAGAGAAAGTCTTGCGCATTCACTCATGTGATAACGATTCATCAGTTCATTTTGATCTTTAGTGAAAACTTTCAACCAACCTCCACTTTTCCCGTGACGGATGTGATTTGTTTTCACCTGATCTGCCTTACCAATTGCAACCATCTTGGCATCTTCCTCAGCAGCAGTCTGCTTCATTGATTCAAATTTACTAGCTTCCAAAACTCCCTCCATAGCTTTCAAAGTAGGCTTGAATTGAATAAATTCAGCAATTTTTCGAAATAGCTCTTTCGGTTTCTGGAGGAGATCTTCGTAGCTCACCCACAACAGATTAACAGAAGCTGATTGATAGATGTTCCACCAGGACTGGTGCCACTCCCAGAAGGAACCAGACTCTACTTTGCCTGGAATCCAAAGGTTTGTCAGAAAATGATCCCAGCTGCCGTTATACTGGAAGATGTGAGGCAAGTCGATAGTATGGTAGTAGTGGCTGACAGCCACATCTTTTGGGTTGCGTGTAACAACAATGATCCGCGCGCCATTCATCCCATTATGCTCGGCTCCACCAACCCAAGGAGCCAGTTGAGAAGGCGCGTGGGTTTTCAGTACTCGTCTGGATGGACACCAGCTTGGGTTGAGGTCACCGGAATTCTCAAGACCGTTCCAACCGGTCTTTTCAGGATGCCACTCTTCAAAAGCTGCTAATCCTTGGCTAGAAACCCATGCTTCTAGCCAAGGAGACATGTCCATTGGTCGGCGCACCTTTGAACCATCCCCATCCGCCAGCAAAGTGAGCACGATCTGTTGCATCCAAGTGGTTCCGCATTTTGGGTAGGCTGCAATGACAATATCGTTAGATCGCAGGGTGTGCTGCTTTCTCAGTTGGGCTAGAGCTTCTGGCTTGATAAACTGCGGATAAACAACTCCTTCATACATTATGGATTGATAATTCAGACTGAGGTTTCCCAGATTGTCTGAACCCATAATCTTTGACCAGTGGTTTGAGATGGTTTGAATATCGAATGTTTTAGGTAGTTGATGGTAGTCCATGCATCTTGGTTTCCATTTTTTCCAGATCAATGTTGACAACTGTATTGGCTTTAAATTCCTCAGATGAATGTGTCAATCAATAGCTATCACTTGGGTTTCCAATCCTTTTGCAGAATAACAAACATGAAATCCTATGCTCATTCAAAGCGCTGTGTTCTCAATTTCTACACTGCTCTTGAACAGGCAAATTTAAAATCAGTAAAATCGATCTTGAGCTCTCATCTGGCCCCTGATTTTCACTGGTATGGTGTCTACCCTTTCAATGAACGGGATGGACCTGAAGCGGTAGCAGAAGCCTTCTGGGTTCCCTTTCTCAATTCATGGACGAGTGTGCAACGTCGTCAGGATATTTTTTTGGCAGGAACTAGTGAGATTGATGACACCGACTGGGTGATTAGTATGGGGCATCTGATGGGGTTACTGGATAAAGACTGGCTAGGGATGAAAGCTTCACGAAAGCTAGCTTTTTTACGTTATGCCGATTTTTTTTGTGTTCAGGAAAGACAGCTGGTGCAAGGGGCTTTCTTTTGTGACCTGATCGGGGTGATGCACCAGTTGGGAATTTCACCACTCCCATTGCAAACCGGTGCTTCTTTTGTGTACCCAGGACCACGCACTCATAGTGGGCTGCTGTTCGAAGATCAAGATGCTGGAGAATCCAAAAAGACCCTTGATTTGGTCAACCGAATGATGGCAGATCTTTCTGCACTAAATATTTCTGGGGATGATCTGCCTCCACCAGAGTACCTCGCTAGAACCTGGCACGAAGACATGACATGGTACGGTCCCGCTGGAATTGGAGCTACCTACACGATTCCACGCTACCAGGAACAGCATCAATACCCGTTTCGAACCGGACTGCAAGGTAAGTGCTTCAATGGCCATCTTTGCAGGTTTGCAGAAGGAAACTATGCTGGTTTTTTTGGATGGCCCAATTTGACGAATACAGCGGTAGGAGGATTCTTGGGGCTCCCAGCGAGTGATCGAGCAGCAGATATGAGAGTTGTTGATATTTATCGCAGAGAAGGAGACAAGCTAGCTGAAAACTGGGTCCTAATTGATTTGCCCTGGTGGCTCAAGCAACAAGGCATTGATATCTTAAAGAGAACAGAACAGATTATTGCTCCTGAGAAATTTTACCAATTAAGCTAGGTGTGTCTTCTGCTGACATTAAGTTTCAACTGGTCCTATCTATTTGGGTAGCATAAAAATCTTA